>NZ_JACSUE010000019.1:0-108822 GCF_014384845.1 Caballeronia sp. EK | reverse complement strand
CTGCGAGCCCATGTAACACAAACGGGCTACCGCTTCGGGTGAGCGGAAGAGATCAGTTTCCGCCCACCTGGAATCAATATACAAGTAACCAAAGAAACAGCTATCCCCAGCCTAAGCACTTCATGCCGGCCGCGGCACAGGCGATTGGCCTAATGGCCCGGCAATAGCGAGTGCCCCCACAAGCAGACAAGGGCTTGGACCGCGCACGGTCTGACACATCGCACCACTCGCCTCACTGGTTCAGCACCAAATAGCTCCGGCCCGCTACGCGGCCGACGGGTCAATCGGGTCCGCGCACGCTTCTTCTCGACGGTTTCCCTCGCGTACCCGACGGCAGCGCGTAGCGCTGTGCCGAAGCTCTTTCGTGCTGAACCAGCGCACTGAAACGTCTCGGGCGGCAGACCGTGCGCGAGCCAAGCCCGAGTGGGCCTTCGAGGGCGACACTTAGGCGAGTGCCACCGCGGGCTGGCAAGCATGGCCAAACTACGTGTGACCGCGGGCCTAAACGAGCTGCTTTCTTTGGTTACTTTCTTTGCAGCAGCAAAGAAAGTGACCCCCGCCCCGGGGAGGGGCAGTGCTAATAGACCGACGTGATATCGGGATCCGACGAAAGCAGCCCCCCAATCCAACCCATTCCCCAACGCCACCCGCGCAGCGAAACCACCCCCTACGCTCCGCTAGAATCCTAACTTCAGCGCACGGCCGCGCTCTCCGACGAAGACCGAAATTCATGAAAATCGCCACCTGCAAGCTGGGTCGCTGTATCACGGTTTCTCATGACGAATCCAAATCTCCGCCTCACCCCCGCCTCGCCTAGATTCTTTGTTCCCCTATGTCTCGTATTGCCGCGCTCTGACACGTGGAAATTGGGTAGCTAGGTGGGTAGCTAGCCTATAATGCGCGCCTAGCTACCCACCCTCAGCCATGCCGAAACAATCCCATCTGCTCGACGATATCCAGATCAAACGCTGGATCGCGAAGGGCGAGCCGCTCGCCAAATCTGACGGCGAAGGCCTCACCTTCACTCTCTCAAAAGCCGGAACGGCGAGTTGGATTCTTCGCTACCGCATGGGCGGTGGACGCCGGAAAGAACTCACGCTCGGCAACTATCCGGACGTGTCGCTCGCCGCGGCGCGCAAGCTCGCGCGCTCGCATCGCGCCTCGATCGACTCGGGCGCGGACCCGGCGTCAGAGAAAAAAACCGAGAAGGCGCGCTCGCTCAGCGCCTGGACAGTCGCGGATCTGATCGACGACTTCGACGAGAAGGTGCTAAAACCGCCGCTCGCGAAGGGAACCATTTATTACCGCAAGTGGGACCTCGAAAACGTCGTGCGCCCGAAGCTCGGGTCGCTAGAGGTACGCAAAATCGCGGCGGCCGACGTCGTGCACATGTTGGAGACGAGTAAGCGATCGTGGACGGTCTGTAAACGCATCCTGACGACGGCGACACAGCTTTTCGCGCACGCCTGCGGCAAGCGGATGATCGACGTCAATCCGTGCACTGGCATCAGCCTCAAGTCACTTATGGGTCCGCGCCCGCCGGTCAAGCCCCGAATCATGCTCACCGAGGACGAGTTGCACAAGTTACTCGCCGACATCGACGAGACGATCGGACGCGAGAACGGCCTCGCGCTGCGCATTCTGCTCGCGACGTGCGTGCGGTCAGTCGAGCTCGTCAAGGCGCGCTGGGATCACATGGACTGGGACAACAACACGTGGTGGGTTCCGGAAGAGTCGGTCAAGACGCGATCGGGATTCCTCGTGCCGATCACGCCCACGGTGCGCAGCTGGTTCGAGCAGTTGAAGGCAATCGCGGGTGACTCCGACTACGTGCTGCCGGCGCGGCGCATCGATCGCGTAGAGAAGCACGGCGATACGCACATCGGCAACACGACGCTATGGGCGGCGATTGACCGCGCCTTCACGCGCGGCGGGCTAGAGATTCGCCGTTTCACGCCGCACGACACGCGCAGCACGGCGAAGGGCCACATGCGCAACATGAAGATCCCGAACGAGATTACCGAGATCGCGTTGAATCACAAACTGAAGGGCATGGAGCGGATCTACGACGTGCGCGAGGAAATCCCCGAGCGGCGCGAGGCGCTCGAACTGTGGGCCGCGTTCATCGTTTCGTGCGCGGAGGGAAAAAAGTGGAACGTGCTGCCGTTCAAGGCCGCATAAACGAGAAAGCCACCCGAAGGTGGCTTTTCGATTTCCGCACACTGCCAGTCAGTAACAGAGCGTGTACTGGCCAATAACCCCGTTGTAGATCAGCTGACAACGCGCGAGCACGTCGCGTCCGAGCAGCCCAAATATGCCCTGGGATGCGAGATTTGCCTCTGTTACAGGTAGCGCTTGTATGTTGAACGGCGTTCCGTTTGGAGACGGGATTGCGAGCTCGACATCATACTGATTGCAGGAGACAGGCGCACCGTTTGTTGACGGCGTATGCACCTGAATTGTGCCGGTCGGTTGCAGTTGAAGCGGCCCAAGGAGACCGGGATCGACGGAAGTGTGGCTGGCACCCGTATCAATCAGAAAGATACCGTGCGTCGCCGCTGGGAGAGCTTGCCCCGCTGCTCGCAGGGCCAATTGACGATGGACGCTCGGCGCCAAAACAACGGTAACTAATGGCCCCATAGGGCCGATTTGAAGATTTATGCTGGGCACGGAACGTAGAATCGACGAGTGAAGTTTGCCGCAGACTCAATGCGAGTGATCTGCTTCACCAAGAACGGCTCGAGTTTGAATGTCTGATATCCGATCTTGAGTGCGTCATCGTATGTGTCGAATTTTTCTACCACGTTGTCCCCTTGTATGAGGACAAACTTTCCCTCATCAGCGAGAAGATTAAGTAATTCTCTCTGATAAGTTGCAAGCTCTTTCGCAAGAGCAGTCATGATGAACTCCTGTTGGTGCCTGGTGAGGGTCGTCTTTTTAGTATGTTAGCACCCGCACATTTAGCCATACGTTAGGAAAGAGACGAACTGTCCCGGCAATTCGACGGTTTGGCCCGCTTCCCTTCGCTCAGTTCCCCCGATACAAAGCCGGATCAGGCGCCGATTGCTGCACGACAGTCGGCGCTGGCGTCGTGACGTTCACCGGTGCAGCTGCTGCCGCGTTGCCGACGTCTGCGATCATCTGCGTCTTCTCGCGGCTGTCTTTGCTGGATCCGAAGTAGTAGCTGACGACCGCGATCCAGGCGGTTTGCAGCGCTCCGACCATGACTAGCAGCAAGTCGTGCACGTCCTGACGAAGCGGGGCGAGCATCACAGCGCCTAGACACCCGAAGAAGCCAGCGGTGATACCGCCTGCAAGCCACTGGGGCGTGTGATCGTTCGGGCTTGCGATCTGCCGCGCGCGGGCGTTCTGGATGTCCGCGAGCCGGTTCTGTTCTGCCGTCACCGCGAGCTGCTGCAGCTGCACCTTCGCGTTCGTCTGAAGCTCCTGAATCTTCACGATTGCGTCAGGGTTGCCGACGAGGGCAGCACTCACGGCATCGGGCGTATTCTCGGTGCCGAGCGCTGCCGCGACCAGCCCACCTACCGCTGCTCCGGCGGGGCCGCCCAATAGCGTTCCGACGACGGGTGCGGCCTTGCCGATGACGCCCGCAATATCTCCCCATGTGCTCATGCTGCGACTCCCAGAGCTCGATTCAACTGCCAGCCGTACTCGAACGTTTCCTGCGTCGGATTCGCTTCCGCGATCTCGACATACCGCACCGACTGTTGCGCAGCGATCATCCCGAGCAGCACGCGCCGGCCATCGTTGCCGCGCTGCGCGATGAACGCCTGAAGCGCTGCGATTGTCATTGCGCCGATACCGCCGTCAACTGAGAGGTCAGGGAACGCCTTGCCTTGCTGGTTCAGCACGTTGAGCGCGCGCTGCAGGAACTTGACGCCGGTCGCTGGCCCCATGTTCACACCGATGTCGAGCAGCTTTTCCGCGACATCACCATCGATCGCCTGGACCTGATCGAGCCTCGGCTGGGTCCAGTAGCGCGAGCGATAGATCGCGATCGCGGTGTCGCGCGTCATCTGCGCCATTGGGCCCGTGTAGCCGAAGGCGCGTGCGGTCGCGGCCGTGACGCCCCAAATTGTCTCGCCACCCCTATCGGCCGGGTTATTGGAATAGCCGCCTTCGCGGCCGATCACCTTGTCGATGTAGTCGGTCGGATTCACTGTGTCACCCTCACCTTGAAGTACTGCCAGAGCGCAACGCCGATAAACAGAATCAGCGCCCATAAACCTCTCTCGACTAGCTTGCTGCGCAGGTCCTCGTAGAACTTCGCGCGTGCTTCAGCCTTTCGAATCTGCGCCTCATGCGCGCGGCGGTGGCCATCCGGATCACCTCCCGGAAAGCCCTTTGCCAAGTCATCAACCAGCTCTTTCACGACCTTCAGATCCTTTTCCAAAACCGCAAGAGAACTCGTGTTCTCGACGTGCCGCAGTCCGAAATCGACGGTCAGTTTGTTGAGCGCGGCGAGAATGGCGCGCATGTCGTCGCCTTCGGTACGCGGCGGATGGCCCTCATGCTGCATCCGCTCCATTTGAGTTCCCCGTTATGTGGCTGTTGTGTTTTTTATGTGGTGCCGCGCGGGCGGCACTTCCCTTTACACGTCCACCGCGTCTTCGAACTCGGGCAGCGTCTTCAGATAGGCATAGGCCTGCGTGAAGGGATCCGCACCGGCGACGTTGAACGACACGCCGTTGTATGACACGGCTGCATCGGACAGCATGTTGTTCGAGTCAGCGGCCGCGTCTTGCGACGGATACATCCACACGCCGAACGACATGGAATTGCCCGACAGTTCGATCTGCGGAAGAACGACTCGGTAATAAGCCGCAGGAATTTCCAGCGTCTTGTAGGTGGCAGATTTTTTGAGTGCCATTTCGATTCCTTAAGATTGAGTTCCGACCACGGTTCCGTCCGTGTCCGTTGAAGGCGCGCTGTTCTTGATGCGAAGACGACCCGAGCTATCGACCCACAGGTAGTAGGCGCCGAGCTTGAAGGGAAGCGCTCCGTTCCAGGCGCTCGAGTACGTCACAAGCTTGTTCGTCAGCAGCCATCGCGAGGTGGCGCTGTCGTAAATCAGCGAGACCGCCGTGTTGTTCGAGGACAGCGGATAGTTGTCCGGGACCGCGATATTCCCGCCGCTGACGAGCGTGACCAGACGGCTGGACGAAGCGGAGCGCAGCACGATCTGACGGCCATCGGAGCCGTTGTTGATCGTGGACAGCGAATCGCTCGACGCGGCGCCCTCGGTGTCGACCGCGAAGTACGTGCCGGTGTCGGGAATCGTGATCGCGTCGCTTGCAATGGTCTGCGTCGGCGCGCGCGGCGTCGTAACCGTGCGGCTTGCCGGAGTCAGCGCCGCGAACGCGGGCGCCTCGTTCATGCGATCGGTGCGCTTCCAGCGTCCCGCGCCTGATGTCTCCGAGATCACATCGAATGCGTTGGGCGAATCCTGGCTCGTCGAATCCCACCTGAATTCGCCGTCCGCCGCGCTATCGAACTCCGCGCCCGCATTCGCGCGGATCGTCTGCGCGAACTTGCGGCGTGCGTAGCTCGTCGAGGGGATGGCCGTTGGGTTCAGCGTGTAGGAGATGGCGGGAATCTTCTCCGGTTGAAACGATGCGAGCGTGATGCCATCTGCTGCGACCGTAGCGCTCGTGTAATCGACCACGCCCGGACCGTCCGTCGCACCCGTGCCGCCGCCAAGCGGAACCTGAGCCGTGCGTACGGCATCGACGCCGGACCAGCCGGTGCCCTTTGCCGACATGAAATAATCGCCACGCGAGATAGCAGCGCCGCCGGTGGCCGTCAGAATGCCGTAGGCCGCGCCCGTCGTGCCGTCGTCGCGCAACTGCTCCGAGATGCGATGGACGTTATTCACCGAGTCGACGAAGGTCTGAGAGACCACCTTCGGTTGACGCTGCCCCACCGAATCGAAATAGTTCTGATACATCGTGACGAACAGCTTGACCGCGTCAGGCGCCGCCGTCGGGCACCATGCCGGAGGGCTCGGGTTGTAGCACGCGAGCGAGCCCAGGAGCATGCCCTTATCGTGCTGGCGGATCAGACAGCGCGACACCGTGATGCGGCAGCCGGACGGCATCTCGACGAGCGTCGACATATCAATACATCCGTCACCGGCATATCGGAACGAACACTGATCGATCCACACCTTGTCGACGGTATCCGGCGTGATCCAGATGCCATCACGCAGCGTTACCGTCGCGCCCGGAACCGAGCTGAACTGCAAGCGCCGGACAATGACGTTCGTGCTGTTGATGAGCTTGAAGCGAGTGACGTCTGTCGGCGCCCAGACTCGAGCGTTACGGCCCGGAGCATCCACCGTGATATTCGACGGCATGATGATCTGCGAGTTAAGGAAGACGTCGAAGTTGCCTCGCGGATGGAACAGCACGCGCCCCGAGCCCGCGGTGCGTACCTGCTCGATGCACCACCGCAGCGAGCCCGATACCAAGATGTCGTCGCTCGTGTTCGTCACCCAGTAGATCGTCCCGCTGCCACCACCGGTCGTTCCACCGCTCGCCGCGTAGCCGACCATCGTGGAGAAGTCAGTCGACATCGAATCGGCCTGCGCGCGGTTGTACGCGACGGTCTTCGTTGCGGCCGAAAAGAAGCGCGTGATGCCGTCCTGAAAAGTGAACTTCCCGCCACCCACGTCCGAGAAGTCGAGCGGCACATTCGTCGCGGTGTTCGCAAGAACGACAAGCGTCAGGTTCTCTTTGCGCGTGTGGACCAGATCGCCCGCCAGAAGGTTGGCGACCGGAAGCGACGCGAGGTCGTCGAGGTTGTCCACCTCGATGCCGGCCATCTTCTGGACGGTGCCGCCCTTCGATCCGATCAGCGTTGCGCCGGTCGGTGCCGCGAGGTCGGTGTACACCTTCGCCAATCCAGCTTGCAGATCGTCGATGCTCTCGCTAATGCCCTCGGTTGCGTCGACGACCGGCTGATCCCAGATCGTGACGCCCTGCGCATCCTTGAGCACCTGACGATACGATCCGCCGCCCCAGATGACCGCTTCTCCGCGCGCATCGAGCACAACGGGATTCGTGTTCGGGATGGTCATTGCCTCGTCTTGCCACGTGTCTTTCTTGTTCTCCGTGCTGGGCTCGTAGAAATAGACCTTCCCGCCGATCAGAGGCCGGCCATTGAGGTCCGTGAAACCTGTCTTGCCCTTGGGCAGAATGGATGCCATGGTCTAATATCCCCGAATCGATAAGGCGAAAAACATGAAAGATCTCTGGTTCTGGTTCGTCAGCACGGTGACTTCACAGAAGTTCGTCATTGGCGTTGTCTCGTCGGCGCTTTTCACGTGTTTCCTAACGCTGATGTCCAGGCTGGGCGACGAGAGCCCCGCCCGCTGGCGCAAGAAGTGGGAGAAGCGGGTTCAGGCTCCCTTTGACGCCCGGGTTCGCCGTGGCTCGGATCTGCGCGGCGAGTGAGTTTGCGACCGTGCGCTCGTCGAGAAACTGGTTCACCGAATTGCGCACGATGTTCACGCCGGGAAAGCCCCCGACCTTGCCGCTCATCTTCGAAAGCAGGTTCATCACGGCCGCACCCGTATTCGAGTTGTTCACCGCCGATCCCGCCGGCTGCGCCTGAATGTTCCCGGCCACACGGCCGATCTGCCGCAGCTGCGCCGCCACATCGGAACCGAAGATTGCCTGCAGCTTCGCGTCGCCGATCGAATTCAATGCCTTGTTGAATCCCGCCTGCGAGAACGTCCCAATCTCGTCGCTCGCGCCGTTCAGCGCCTTGGACTTCAGGTAATCGGCCATCTGCGCGCGCAGCTGGTTACCCTGATCCGGAACGAGGCGCAGCAGCGAATTCACGTCGCCCACATTCCCGTTCACCACATAGCGCTTGAAGAAGTTGTCAGGCACTGCGTCGCCGTTCACGACGGCGCGCAGCGCCGGATTGCTGTCGATCGTGCCGAAGCGTTGCGCGGCCGCCGCGCGCGCCTGCCCGAAGGCCTGCACCGCTTCCTCGCCGGGATTCGACGGCGGCAGCGGCGCGCCGTGCGGCACGATCTGATTGCCGCCGAACTGCGTCGAGCCTTGCAGCGGCTCTGCGCTTTCGAGTGCGTTGCGCACCACGCCGAGCGCGTGCCGCTGGTTTCCATCGGTCGATGACCGGATCGCGCGCGAGAGCTGCGTCTTGAACTGCTCGGACACGCCCACGGTCAGCGGCAGATCGCCCGACGAAATCTGATTCATCGTCGTGCGCGCCCATTCCGGAAGATGCGCGTGCGCGAGGTCCTGATCGAGCGTCGTGTTCGCCTGATTGACGAACGTCGTGTGATCGAGCGGAATGTCGCCGCCGTTCAGCGAGCGGGCGCGGTTATAGAGGCCGGTCACGTTCGCACGCGCCGCGTCGTCGACGCCCTGCAGCGCATTGATCGTCGACTGACCAGCGTTGAATTCGCCGGGCGCATTCGCCGCGCCGCGCTCGTTCAGCGCGCCAATGAGGGCGCGGTTCTGATCGGCGAAGCGCTGCGTGAGCGGTTCTCCAGCGCCTTGCACGCCCCGAAAATTGCGCTCTTGCGCGAACTGGATCGGGTCGCGCGTGGACTGCCCGAGCGTCAGACCAGCGTCGCGGCCTAGCACCGCCTCGCCTTCTGCGCGGCGCAGAATCGACGCCGCGTCGGTCGTCTTGTTGCTCGCGAGCGCGTCTGCGACCTGAGCGCGCACACCGTTGCGGATCGACTCCGGGATCGCCGCGAGGTCGATGCCTTCCTGTCGCGCGACTTCGACGAGCAGCTCGTCGGCGTTCGTGTTGGCCGTGCGCTGAACGCCGGGCGTCGCCGACTTGATCGCGGTCACGACGCGATTCGCGCCATTCACGAGCTTGTCCAGTGCCGCGCCCGCCGTCGCGCCGATTGCGCCGCCGGCCGCCCCGCCGAGCGCGCCCCCGCCAACGCGCGATAGCTCGGTTCCGATCGTATCGTCGCCATGCAGTGGCTGCGCCCCCGCCGTTGCGCCGCCAGCCACTGCGCCGCGTAGCGCAGCGGACGCCACGCCGCGCGTGCCTGCCATGATGGGGCCAGCCGCCATATTCACTGGATTCGCCATCGCGCCGGCAATGTCGCCTACCGTCTGCTCCGTCGCATTGGCCGGTGCAGGCGTCACTGCATCGACACCGCGCCGGATGAGCGTGTCGACGTCCTGCAGGTGCGGGTTATGGCCGATCGCATCGCCCACCGTATTGATGAGCGCGTTAACAGGGTTAGCGACCAGTCCGACCGCGTCGGCGATGCCATGCCCAGCCGCACGCGCAGTCAAACCGAGTTGATGGCCGACGGAATCGAGGATCGGCGGATTTGCGCGCGCGCCGCCGGGAGAGCCTTGCTGTGATTGGGTTTGCGATTGAATGCTTGCATTATTCCGCGACCCCAGCGCCGCGAGTAAGTCGTCGTCACTGATGCCCGAGAGATCCTGAGGCGTCGCGGCGTTGGCCGTGCCCGAGATGGCACTCGCAACCGCGTCGCCGACTCGCGCGAGCACGCCCGGCTGCTTCGACTGATTGCGCTGCACGGTCTGCACGACGCTCGCAAGCTTCGCCCCGTAGTTCGGGTCTTCCGCATAGCCTCGAAGGCCGCCAGCGAACTTCTGGACGTCCGATCCCGCACCAACGACGCCGGGATATTTTCGCGCGAGCAGCGACGCCTGATCGGCGGCGAACGCATCGGGCGACGAGTACGCGCGATAGTTGTCCGTCGAGCCGGTCATGTTGTCGCGCGCGGCGAGACCGCCGCCGGAGAAGTCCTTGATGTTGCCCAGATTGTTCGTGCCCGGCACGACGGACTTGCCCCACCCGGTTTCGAGGCCCCACTGTGCGAGCAGCAGATCGGGATCGACGCCGAGCTTCTGGCCGGCGGCTTGCGCGGTGCCCTGATGCTGCGCAATGAACGCCGCGGGCGTGCCTGCGGCCTTCGGCGCGGGGCCGAGCGCGGACAGCAACTGATCGTCGGACAGATTGCTCAGATCGGCCATTTAATGCCCCATCGCTTGGAGTTTCGCGGCGAGCGCGGGATTGTTGGCAGCACGGCGCAGCAACTCGGCGCGCGCGGCGTCCGGCGCGATCTGCGCCGCCGGCTGCTTCTGCGCTGCGGGCTGCTGCGCGGCCGGGCGCGGCTGATTGCCGTAGTCCTGATTCGCGTTCGAGATGATGCCGCCGATCATCGACGCGCCCGGGCCCGCCTGCGCCTTCAGACCTTCGATCGCGAGATCACGCGCGCGGGCCTTCTGTTCGATCGTCGCGGCGCTGTCGCCCGGCTGCGGGAAGTATTTCTTAGCTTCGTTTGCATATTCCTCGTTGGAGATCGCCGCACCCGACTCCTTACGAAGAACTGCCGACACGAAGTTGCGCTGCGCCTGCTCGTAACTCTGCTGCTGATCGTTCGGAGCCCCAGCCCAAGTCGGCAGAGAATTAACAGCGTTTCCAAGCGCATTGCCCACGACCGGGATCCCCTCGACACCTTGCTTGATGCGACCACCATTGGTAATGCCAGAGGCCTCAAGCTGGCGAAGGGTGTTCTGCGCGTCAAGCGCTCGCGCACCAAATGCGACGGCATTCGACTGCTCACCGGTCAGGTTCGCGGCGGTCGTTGCAATCGGATTGCCCTGCGCGTCACGCACCGGGACAGATTGACCAGTTCGCTTGTTGATGACGACACCGTTCTTCGCGTCATATTCGAGCCCCCGCGTCAACGCGCTCGCCGCTTCCGTCGCTGAATTGGCTTGCGACACGGCAAGCTGGCCGGCGGCGTTGCCTTCGGTCGCCTGATTGTGGCGCTGCGTTTCGGTGAACTGGCTCTGCGCGAGTTGATCCGCGAGCGTCTTGTGCTGCTCGTCGAGTTGCTGCAGGACGGTGAGCGCTTGCTTGCGCGCGTTCGCAATGACCGTCGGATCGTAGACAGCCGGCGCGTTGTCCAGCGACGACGGTCCGAGATTCGTATGCGCCCATTGGCGCGCGGCATCCCACGACGCTTGATCGGTCACGCTGCCGAGCACCTGGCCGACCGTTTGCAGCTGCGCGCCCGCGGCTTCGAGTCGCGTCTTCTGCTGCGTGAGCTTCGCCGTGTCGGCTTCCATCAGCGATTTCTGAATGCCCGGAATCGCCGAGCCATAGCCGGATTGCACGACCGCGCCGAGCAGGCCTTGCTGATTGACGGTGCCGTCCGCATTCAGGTTTCTCGCATAGGCATCGTTCAGAGCCGCGTTCTGGCCGACCTCGCGCTGCTTGTCCGCGATGGACAGATCGAGCAGCTTGTTGCGCTGCTGTGCGTCCTGAATGGCCGCGACCTGAGCGTATTGGGTCAGCGGGTTCTGAATCTGAACCGGCTGGACTTGGAGGGCGATGGAAGGATCGAGGCTCATACCGGGTTCCCGTAAGCGTCAGTCGCGGTCGATGTGTTCTTGTTGAGAAGGCTGCTCAACAACTGGTTGCTCTGATAGCCATTGATGGCGCCGGAAATGCCGTTGCTGATCGCGTTTGCCGAACCCACCTGACCAGCAGCGGTAGCCGCCGCGCCTGATGTCAGCGTGCCCGCGATGCTGTTCGTCGATGTCGTGCCCAACTGCCCCGTCTGTGCTGCGGCGTTCGCGCCGGTCTGAACGAGCCCGAGCAGACGGTTTACGTTGTCCGACGCCACGCCGTAGTTCGTCGTGTAGTTGCTCAGCGCGTTGTTGCGATTCGTCGAGTAGGTCGAGAGCGCCCGATTGTAGACGTCGTTGTAGGTCGAGTCCGCGAGGCCCGTGGCGTACTTCTCCGCACCTTTGACCGCAGCACCGGACGATCCGAGTCCGCGCGCCGATGCGCTGTTCTGCGCCGCCTTCAGCCCTTGATCAAGCGTGAACTGATAGCCGGGCGTCGTCTGCGCTTGCTCCGCAGTAGGTGCTGTAAAAGACCCGTAGCTGAACGTCGACGAGAGCAGCGGATTCTTGATCGAAGCCAGCAGCGCATCGATATTGCCTGACCCGAGATCGCGGTATGGCTGCAGATCGCTGCGGACCTGTTCCTGCTGCTGTTGCTGAAGCGCTGCCGCATTGGTCGCCGCGTCCGCCTGCGTTTGCGCCGCATCCTTGGACGCGTTGCTGCTGATGATTGCGCCGCCGACCGCGCCGGCTGCAGCGAGCCCGCCACCGACGACCGCCGCCGTCGCGGCCGAGATTCCGAAACTCATGCTTTCACCTCGATACGATTGTTCAGCGCCTGCTTGTTCTCGCTCCCGCCGAGCAGCTCGGAAGCCTTCGATTCGGTCAGTTCCTCGACGAGCTTGTCGAGGTCCGTTTCGTCCGTCGCGTGCACAGTCGTCCAGTACGTGTCTTCGTGCGCATAGCCCGCGCGCTTCGCGCCGGGCTTCGAGACGAGGATTGCGTGCGCGTCCGTCAGGCGCTTCACCCCGTCATCCGTCGTCACGGTCATGTCGCCCGACACGATGCAGAGATGCTCGGTCTTATGCACCGCGCCCGTGAGCGTGACGCCCTTCGGGATCAGCATCTTTCGCGCATACAGGCCGGGCGCGAAGTGATGCCACACAGGACATTCCACTTGCGGCAATCGCGCGAGTTCGTCTTCGAGCGCGAACACGCGCTCGCGCATCGGACGATTGTCGGTCGTGGTCAGTTCGCTCGACATATTCACTCCGCAACGTATTCGATGCCGCTGATGTTCAGCGAGCAGCCATTGCCGTCAGCGAATATCTGCGTGCCCGGCTCAAGCTTGTGATTGACCAGTTCAGGAAACTGGGCCGTCAACCCGGCTGGAACAGTCTTGCTCGCAATGCGCGTCGCCGAGCCTGCCGACGTCCCGCTTGGAACCTTGTAGACGTTGATCGTGACGGGCGATCCGCCCGGATTGTTCGCGCTCGCTGCATGGATCGATGCCGATGTCAGATCGGGCGCCGTGTAGTAGCTCACCGCCGACGCCGTGAGCGTCACGCCTTTGACCATCTCTTTGTATTTCGTCGCCATCGCTCACCCCGTCAAATTAGGTCACTACTGAATCGTCGGCAAAACGCTTCCACGCGCTACCGTCGCTATAAGCCGGAACAATCCCCGTCGCTCCGGTCGCGTTGGTTACGAAACGCCGCCATCCCTTGTTTCCAGCCGCTGCCGTAGGGAGGCTCGCCTTCGCGACCTGCGCCCAGTCGTTCGGATCGGCGGGCGTCGACAGCGTGTCGAGCTTCGCTTTGTCAGCGGCCGACAAGAAACCAGCAGCAGTCGCCGTGGCGATCGCATGTAGGTCCGATGCGTCCTGAATGCCGTGCGTCGGCACGAGATCCAAAGCCGGGAGTACGACGCGCAGCGCGCACGCAACCACCTGCATTGCTTCGAGTTCTGCGACGCGCCTCGCAAGCGCACCGAGCAGCGGAATCGCAACGAGTGCCGCAGCTTGCATGTCCAGTTCGTCGATTCGCAAGCCTTGTTTCTTGAGCAGCGCCGCGACGTCATCGAGCAGCGTCTTAAGCGCGCTCAGATCGCCACCGGCGTTAGCACCAGTGCGATTGAAGATAGTCAGCAGGAAGTCCCACCACACGCGATTTACACGGCCATCAGGGCCGAGGAATGGAACCTCGTACGGCGGGAATGGAGTCGGTGAGCCTGCCATTACGCCCCCAGTTCCGCGTCGACGTACGCGCCATTCAGCGCCGTCTTCACGGGCGCCGACCACGACACCTCGAACACGCGCTCGCGCGATTGACCGCAGCGATTGAACCGCACGAGATGACCAAACTGGCCACGCGCGCCGAGACCTCGCGAGACAGGGTTCTTCCACGAACGCCCGCGCGTGTCGGACCAGCGCAGCCGCACTTGCGGCTCATCCTCGCCAACGGGGATCTCGCCGACTTCCATGTCGAGGCTGAACCGGTCGAGAAAGATGCGCTTCTTCTCGTTCGAAAGCGCCGGCCACGAGCGGATATGCAGCATGTCGTGACCTGCGTCGTCGTAAGCGTCCGGAGTCATTTCATACAGATCTCCCGTCTCCCAATCGCCGACGAGCTGCATGCGATTCCACTGCGCGAAGCAGTTGCCGCGATGACGATGCAGCGCACCGGCGGCGTCCATCCAAAGGCGCTCGTGCCACTGGCCCGTCGCCAGATCGAAGCACCATGTCTTATCGGCGGTCGGGAATGTGAGCACGTAAAAAATATGGCCGTCGCGCTGGTAGCAATAGCCGATCGCGTCGTCGATGCGCGCGTAGCTCTTGATCTCCGCCTCCATCGCATGCGTCGAGATGCGCAGTGCACTCATCTGCGACGAGCGGAATACCATGCCTTGACCATCCGCCCCGTCAGAGAGCCAGTACACCGATGTGTCGATGGTGGCCACTGACGCGGGAGCCGAGCAACCCTGATGGATGAGCACGCCGGGATAACGCTGAAACGCGAAGTCATCAGCACCAGACGGCGACCAAACTTCGGTCGTGCGCTCCCCGAGCAGCCAGACCGCACCGGCGATCGCTGCCGTCGCAACCAACTTATCCGGCGCGCCGTTCTTCGACACGATGTCGAGTGAATCGAACGTCACCGCCAGCGCGCCACTGATGTAGAACTGACGCGTGTCCGGCTGATTGAAGATCAGGAAATCGTTGAGGATAGAGATGCACGGCGAGCCGTAGAACGCTTCCTCGTCGATCTTGGCGAACTCATATGTTGTCAAGTCGACCATGTATCCATCTTCAGATCCATCGACCACAACGAGCGTCAAACTGTTGTCGCGCATCGAGACCGGTCCGCTCGACGTCGCGAGCGAACCGAGCAACGTGAATGTCCAGTCGTTCGCGATGCGATAGAGGCCCGTCGATACGACTGCGTAGAGATCGCCGCTCGTCGCCGTGTATAAGCCGCGAAAGCCCTTAAGCGGCGCGCTCGCGCGCTTTATCAGGCCCGGCGTCAGATGGTGGGTCGTCGGAAACTCGGAATCGGACGGATTCGCTTCCGGGAACAGGTTCACGCAACGCTGCGCGCTCGCGATCACGCTGCGCGCCTCGTAAGCGCCGGTTGTGAGTGACATCTTCATGCGCGCCACCCGTAGTCCGTCCCGCTCAACCAACGCGGCCATTTGCAACCACCGCGCGCGATCATATGTCCGAAGCACAGAGTCGTGCGCAGACCATCGGCATCCGTCATGACGATGCGAAAAGGCATGCGCGCGCGAATGTACATCTTGTCGGGCAGCGGCGTGTCGAACGTGAAAGTGTTGCCCGTCGCGGTCATTGTTCTCGATGGATAGCCCAAGATCTCGAACGTGAGCGTCTTGCCGCTCAGGTCTTCTGCATCGATATCGTCTGCGCTATCGGTCGCGTAGACCTTCATCGCCAGCTTGAAATCGTCGCCCGCCTGGAACGCGAAGTCGCGCTCCTGCGCGGGCGAGTCGAGCGCGACGGAGAAATTGATGTCCATCAGAAGTACTCCGCGCACACGGGTTCGCCCGAGCGGGGCACGCTGACTAAGCTCGAGATCTCCCGCTCGCCCCAGTCCCATACGTCGGTCGTGAGGCCCGCGCCGAATTCTGGAGCCGCGAGGAAGGACGCCATGAACACATACGGCTCTGCAGCGGCTTCAGGTATGCCTTGCAGAGTCCACCGCACGCGCTCGTCTTTCTTCAAACTTGCATGCACGGCGGAAACCTTTTCCTCGGCGATGAGCAGGTCGTCGGCGTCGGCAGTCTGGCCCGTGCCGAGCACCTTCAGCTTGCGCAGCACGCGCGTCGCCAGTTCTGCCTGAGTCGTCATAGCCTTAGCCCTCTGCCTGCGTGGACGATTCGTCCGCCGATGCGCGGCTGCGCTTTGCGCCTGCAGATGCGCGGACCTGAAAATGCGAGTTGGTCGCCAGCTTCGCTGCCATGTCGTCGGATACATCGACCTCGACATCGCGCGCGAAGAACGTGCCCTTGTACTCGACTCCTGGAGTCGGGTCGTTCCCACTCGGGTCGCCGATGAAAGTCACTCTTGCCATGCTGTTTCTCCGATGACGGGGAGCGGCGGCGTCGCCACCACTCCCCGCACGCATTTAAGCGTTAGGTGGCAGGAAATAGACAGCCAGCGAAATCGTGCCGGAGGTCGCGCTCGTGGCCGGCGCCGCCTTCACCACAATGTCGATGGTGTCGTCTGCCGTGAGCGTAAGCGGGAGCGCCGTTGCTGCTGAAGCTCGGGCAACGCCACCCGCCTGTCCCACGGTAGAGGCCGCGATGAAGTAGTCCGGATCGACTCCGTAGCCAACATCGAGCGTTACCGCCGGCGAGCCGCTCGAATCGAGGTCGGGCGTTACGACCGTGACATCCACGATCGTCGTACCCTCATCGAACATTGGGCTTTGCAGCATGTCGTTGATCACCAGTGCCCCTGCGAGCGCGTAGGTGAACACCGCGCACTTCAAGCCCTTAGCGTCGCCGGGGCCAACCTTGCCGCCTGCGCGGCCTGGGATGGGCTGCATTTGATAAGTTGTCGCCATGTCGTTGCTCCTTAAGCGTCAGCAACGGCGGCCGCGTACACAGTCACGACGCCGTGTTGAACGAGGTTGTCGGTGTCGCCGGCGCCACGGCCGAACAACAGCTTCTCGATGCCACGAATCTCCTGCACGCCGACACCGGTCCGAAAGCCGTAGTCGCGCACGTTTGTCGTGGATTTGGTGCGCTGCGCCCACGCCACCCCGATCGCTTGAGCGCCGACGAGGAAATTCGCGCCGACCTGAATGCCGCCCGCGCCGACACCAGGCAGGAACGGGATTTCCGGAATTTCGCGGATGATCACGCCGTCCCACTGCAGCGAGCCGCCAGTAAAGAGCGGGTTGTTGCTCAGGGCGCCGCTTTCACGTGCGCGAGCATCGCGGTTTGCGGAGACCATTGCGGCGTCTTTGCTGAGGTCGCGGAACGCCAGCGAGTTGGCGAACATCACGAACCACTCTTCGTCCTCGGCAAGACGGATCGGCTTGATGGCCGGAGACGCCAGCTGCGCGCGACGCTTGGCGAGGCTAATCATGTCGCACGACAGCTTGTCGGCCGTGTTGTCGATGTTCGCGAGCGATGCGCTGTGATCGTTGCTCGAGTTGTTGCTCACCGATGCGCCGAAGAGAACGCGGTCTGCGTTGTCGGCGAGCCAAGCGTCTTTCTGCGATTCGGTCGCGGTCGTGTAGAGCACGCCGTTAATCGAATAGAAGGCCGCTATCGTGCCGTCGCGCATTTTTTCCATCGCCCACAGCTTGAGCGCGGTCTTGCCGGCGTTGCGAAGATCAATCGCCGACTTCTGCTCGTCCCAATCAGTCACGACGACCGCGTTACGCAGCGGGTTGACAGTGACGGCCATTGAGCGCGAGTCGAGCTCGTCCTCGTTGCCTTCGAGAACCTGATTGCCGGTGACGCCATTGCCATTAAGCTTTCGCACATTGGCAAACGTGACCTTGTTGCCCGGCTTGACGGTCAGATCGTCCTTCAGTTGGATGATCGAGTTTTCGTCGGTGCCCATGTACCGCTTAAAGCGGCTGTCACGGACGTATTCCATAAAGAACTGATCGTCCCACTGCTGGGGAGTCAGTCCGGCGCGTGCGGTAGTTTCAGACATGATCGACCTCTATTAGCGTTTGAGAATGTCGTTGAGAGACGTCGGTCCGTTCCACGTCGGCGCGCTACGCGGGCCTGCGGATCGGGTCGTTGCAAGAGTTTTCGGAAGGACGGGCGCTGCGGCCTGCGTCGGGTGCTGAACGGTTTCGGCGGTCTGGGTCTGTTGCTGCGCTTGCAACTCGGCGAGCAGCTCGGCACGCATCTTTTCGCGATACGCGACCGGGTCGTCGCCGATCGAGGCGAACGCTTGCATGCGCGTCGCTTGCTGATACATCCATTCATACGGATGCCGTTGCCTGAGCAGTTCAGCGCCCAATGCCGGGTTCTTCGCGGCTTCTGCTTGGAACACGGCGAGCTTCTCGTCGACGTCGTCATGCTTGGCACGAAGCAGCATTTCCGACGTGTTAAGACGCTCGTTGAACAGTGCGGTCTGATAGTCCATCTCGACCGGCTGATTCTCTTGCTGCGAGGTTTGCTGAGCCTGCGGTTGCTCCTTCTGCGCGCGCAGATGCTTCAGTTCTTCCTCGAAGCGGATCGCCTTTTCCTTCCAGTCCTGACGCCCCTTACGCTCTTCCTCTAGGGCTTTCAGCGGGACCAACTTGTCATGCTCGGATGCCGGCGGCGCATCGTTTCCAGCTTCAGACGCAGTCGTTTGGCTTTCGCCTGCTGCTGCATCCGTCTGCTGCGTTTCGCCCGTGTGGCTTGCTTCGCCCGTATCAGCTGCTGCATTAGCGGTAGCGTCATTGGTCTGCTCCCCACGGAGAACATCGTCCAAGCTGTTCATCTGATTTCCTCTCTACGCCCGATCGTCCCCGGCGGCGGTCAACGCCCGAATCGGCGGCGGCCCGTACTACGCGTACTGCGAAATTTGTGACGGCTGTTGAGCCTCTGCGATCTTCTTCACGGCTGATGCCTGAAGGTCGCCGGTCTGCGCGTCGAGCTTTCGAATCTCGGCGGCTTGCTTCATCTGGTCGAGCGTCGACGGGCCTTGCTCGGGCGCTTGCGGCGTCGGGCCTTGCTGCGCCTTCGCCATCGACTCGGCGGCCTGTGCTTGGCTCTTCTGCGCGTCGGCGTTCGTCTTGTTGATGTCGGCCTCGGCCTGCGCCTGTCCGATCTGCGCGGCGGCTTGCTGGGCCGGTGCGGCGGCTTCTTGCTTCTGCTTGAGCATCTCCAGCAGCTTGTCTTTGTTGCGCAGCTGCGAAGCCTCGATGAGCACCTCGGGCGGCAGCGGCGTGCCCGCCTGCGCCATGGCCGGCGCGAGCTGCGAAAGCATCTGGAATTGCTCGGCCTGTACGTTGGCCACGTCCGGTCCTTCCTCGATCGTGATGTCGACGTCGAGGCCCGCAATGTCGTTGTCCATGCGTACGATCTGCTGCAGGCGGGGATCGCCCGGCTGCAGCCCCATCTGCTGCGCGTACTGCGCGGCTTCCTCGGGCGGCAGCTCGCCGAGCGCCTGACCGAGCGTGACCGGCTGATTCAGGCCGACCCACTTCGCGTTCTTCTCGTCGTCGGTGACGCGAATCCACTTCTCCGCGGTCCAGAATTGCCGGATGCGCAACCACGTGGCCTCGTAGACTTGCTTCGTCCACTGGCGCAGGTCGTCGATGATCGGCTCGACCTCGATTGCGCCGCCTGCCTGCTGCGACTGGATCGCACGGCCGGATTGAATGCGCGGATCTTTGCCGGCCATCGCAGCATTGGGGCCGCTCGCCTGCAGTTCGCCCGTCGCGTGCTGGAGCAGCGCCATCTGCGATTGCGCCATGTCACCGGTAGGCAGAATGCCGAAGTCCTGATTGAGCACGCCTGCGTTCTCGATTTCGAGATGGCCGTCGGGCTTTGCGAGCTCGCGCCGCGCCTTGTCCACGTCCGCGATCGCCTGCCGGTTGCCAAAGGTCTGGCGCACGCTCATCAGATGCAGCGCCTTCGAGCGGCGCTTGTTCACCTCGTCTTGCAGGCTGATCATGTCGCGCGCGTGGCCGTAGCGATTGTTCTCGCGGTCGACGTAGGCGCTGCGCAGCTTCAGCGAGCACGCGGGCTGGCCTTCACGGTCGACGTAAGGCGACGGAATCGGCTCGGAGAGATAGCCGCCCTTCGTCACGGTCGCGATCATCCACACGCCGCGATACTTGAACTGGATCTGGATCACGCGCACGCGGGTGCGGCGGTTGTCGCTCCACGTCGAGAACTTCGGCCGGTCGTCGTAGGTATTGCTCAGCGAGTTCGAACCGAGCGTCGTCTCGATGGCATCCTCGTAGCCCGGGAACGTCTCGAAGGCCTCGTCCTTGTCCATCCAGATCACGACGCCCAGATAGCGCGCGTCGCTGAAGTCCTTCTGGCGGCTGTACGGGTCCGCGAAGATGCGATCCCAAGGCACGCGCGTGAGCACGACCTCGGGGCCGTCCGAACCGTTCTCGACGGTCACATCGACGCCGCCGGTTCCCTCGATGAGCATGTCTTCGTAGACGTCCGAGCGGATCACATCGAAGTCGTTGCGATCGGCCACGAAGCGCAACGCGTCGGTCGCGGCCTCGCTCATCTGGTCGTCGTCCGGATTGCGCGGGAAGGCCTTCGGATCGCTGCGCATGCGGCGCTCGAAGCCGCGCAGATACTCGACCTTGCGCTTGATGTAATTGATGGTCAGCGCGGGCTGGCCGCGACGGCGCAGCGTGGCGAGTTCCTTCTCGGTCCACTGCTGGCCGTTGTAGTAGTCACGATCGCGCTCGGCGAGACGGCGCGCGTCGTCCGTCATCTGCTCGGCCTCTTCGAACCAGCGGCAGAGCAGCGTCGCGTCCGGCGCTTCGACGATATCCACCTGGACTTCGACTGATGCGACGGGCTGTTGAGTAGGTTGAATAGCTGCCATCAGGCGACCTTCCAGGTGGATTCGTCATCGTCCGAGCGGTTGAACGCTCGTTGCCAGCGGTCGATCTCGACCGGTCGTTGTTCTTTCACCGGCACGATCGCGGGATGAGCATCGGCAAGCGCGCGGCCGATCAGGCTGCCCGCGTCTACCTCGTCGTCGTTCTTCGCGGTCGGGAATTTCGTGTACTGGTCGAGCACGTCGTCGCCTTCCGGGCCTTCGGGCAGCCAAACGGCGCCGTTCGATGCCAGACCTTGAAACGCCTGCGCCTTGACCGTCTTGTCGCTGCCGTGCGGGCTGATCGGTTCGATACGCACGAACGTCTTCTCGCGGCGCATCGCGGCCGTGACGAAGCCCTTCACGGACTTCCAGTTGTTGTCGTCTTCGGGGAACCACGCGAGCGGCCGGTGCTTGCGGATGAGGCCCGTGCGCACGTCCTGCGGCTCGACCTCGCGCAGCTTCGCGGCCTCGGTGTTGCCGACGACCTCGGCGACGAGCTTGTCCATCGTCATCTGCTTGCGGAAGCCGTCGATCAGATAGACGTCGCCCTTCGCATCGACGCCCCAGATGCGCACGCACGCGAAGTCGCTCTTGTCGGTGCCCGCCGGTGCGTGGTCGCTCGTCATGTAGTAGTTCATCGCCTTGGGCTGGCTGCCCGGGCGATATCGACGGAACCACGCCTTCTGGAAGTACGTGCCCTCGTCCGGCGATGGCTTCTGCTGATACAGGCTGAACCACGAGCGGCGGTTCTGTTGGAACGGCTTCCAGTGGTCGAGGCTGAACCACTCGGGCCACAGCGTCTCGCCGAGCTTGCGGCCGAGCGGATCGTCGGCGCGGTCTGCGATCGCGGGCAGACAGACGACGTGCCACGTGCGGCCGTCGCGGCCCTGAAAGACGCCCGACTCGCCGTCCCATCCATCGGGCAGGATGCGGCCCGCCGGATCATCCTGATGCCAGCGCGTGAGCATCATGACCTGCGGCGCGCCCGGGATCAGACGCGAGCAAAAGTCATCGATATACGCGTCCCACGTCTTCTTGCGGATCGTGTCGGACTCGGCCTGTTCGCGGCCCTTGATCGGGTCATCGATCACGCCAAGGTGCGCGCGATTACCCGTCAGGCCCGACAGCAGACCGCCCGCCATGAATTCCGAGCCGTTGCTCAACGTCCACTGGTGCGCCGCCCGGTTGTCACCGACGAGGCCCACGTCCATCAGGCGTTGGAAGCTCGGCGAGAGCGCAAGCTGACGCGCGCGACGGCCCTGCTTCTCCGCGATCTCAGTCGCGTAGCTCGCCAGAATCACATTGCGGCGCGAGCGGCGCGCCATGAACCACGGAATGAAGACGACGTCGGTATAGGTGCTCTTCGCGCTGCCCGGCGGCATGAGCACCATCAGATTCGGGATCGCGCCGTTCTCAATGCCCTGCAGCTTCTCGCACAGCAGCTGGTGATGCGCGGCGAGCTTCCCGATGCGCATCATCGAGAAGCGGTCTTCGTCAGCCTCTGCGGTGACGGGCACTGTCGGGATATCCACCAGACACGCGAAGTCGGGCAGACTTTGACGCGCCAGCAGACGCCGGGCTTCTTGAACGTGCTCGATGGTGAGATCGCGGGCGCCCATCAATCCACCTTGATGGAAGCGATGATGCGAAGCTGCTCTGGCGACAAGCCGCTCAGGTCCACTTCGTTCTTAACGGGGATCGGGCCTTCATCCGGGCCGCTGAGCATCGTGATGGACTTCCCGTATCCGCGTTCGAGCAGCTCCTTACCAGCAGCGATCGCCGCAGTCTCGTTCGCGCTCTTCAATGCGATATCGGCGAGGCGTGCTATCACTTCGGCTCCGTATTGGCGCGCGAGCGATTTGACTTCGGCGGTCGCCTTATTCGGGGTGCCCTTCACCCGCCCGCCAGTCTTCGGCGTGCCGGGTTTTCTGCCCCGTTTTTTCGGCTGCTTAGTCGCCTCGTCCATTTCTACCCGTGCGCTACTGTCGAAAATTGCGCGAATCGCGCTTCACACGCAGTATTGAGCGATCGGATAGACCAGATTTGGGCTAAATCACCAGAATGAACGGACGATGGACGTAAAAAAACCGCCGAAGCGGATTTTCATCGAGTCTGCCTATCTCACCATGATCGGATCGTACCGCTGCTGCGTTGGCGCCTCGTCGCGATCCTTCCCGGTCTTAATGGCCCAGAGCCTGAGCAAACACATGCCGAGAGAATGGGACGGCTCGACGCCTTGCTTGTAGTTCTGAAGCGTGCTTCGCGGAATAGATGTGATGCGTGACACCTGATACAGCGAGCCGCCGTCCTGACACAGATCGGTCAATATTCGAAACCAATCGATGCGCAATTCGGGCGTTACGGTCATGCTCGCGCTCGGTGAGGGAATTCGGGGGCTGCTCCGTTTCGTGGAGCGAACGACGCGCGGGGCAGCGCGTACCAAGGTGGCGAAACTATTTGCCGCCGTGCAGCCGCTCGTGAGCGCTGGCGGTCGGATCGAAATCCGCTCCGAGGTCAGAACGCTCGGTCGGTCCGTCGTGGAGGTGTTGCTTCAGCAGATAGCCTTCGAGCGGCCAGATCTTTGCAACCGCGTTTTGCCGCGCGATCTTGCGACCGATCTCGGCGTCGAAGTTCTCAGGCGATGCGCAGGCGCTCTCTCCGGTCACCGTGAAACCGTTGCGCAGGACGAGCACGCAAAAGGTGAGCAGCTTCGTCGCCGAATGCGGCGCTTCCTCATCGCCCCACGCGATCACGCCACCGGCGTTCATCGTCCGCTCGATCGCGGCGCCGAAGACGCCCTCTGCCGCCGTGAAGTAATACGCGCGCTCGATCGCCGCTTCGATGTCTGCCGGCGTGATGCGTGGCGCTGTCTTGCTCTTGCGTTGGATCTCGTCTTCGATCTGCTCGTCGCTGGTCTTCGGCGTGTGGACTGCCATGTTCATAGGTGCCTCGTAGGTGGGTGGAAAACCGGAAGTCAGGGTTTGCTTTACTGCGTTTCGTGGACTAGCTTCGAAGAAGCTACCCGCCACTCAAGAAAGGGCTTTCGCAGTTGCTCGTGAAAGCGCTTCTCGGCGTCGGGGTTCGAGATGAGTTCCCGCCGCGACTCGATTTGGCACACGAGCCGGATGAACTCGGCGCACTGCTCGTGATCGAGTTCCGTGCCTCCGTCGAGAGATGCAATCCATTCCCGGAACTGAGGGTCGCGTGGGAGAGCGCCGGCGAGCTGGAGCACGTTCATGCTTCCCCCGAGATCATCACGTAGCACTCACCGCCCTTCACGATCGGCCCGCGCAGCACAAGCAGCTCGTCGATCTGCTCGTCGTCATCGAACACACCAGCGTGCTCCAGTGCGTCGCAAAGCGCCTTCAGACGGTTGTCGAGATCCGATGGTCGACGATCGCGCATGCAAAGCCGCACAGCCATGAAGATCCGCGCCCTACCGAACTTCATCGCGTTACGCTCGGCGACGATCTCGGCAACGCTCTGGCGAAAGTCCTTGCCCTGCTGCGTGATGTACATGCCGTGCGGCGACTTACGCCAGTACGTGTTGACCGAAGGCGGCAGCGGAAGCGTGAGGAACTGAGAAACTGCCGCTCGCTCGATGTCATCTATGCCGCTCAGACGCGTTTGTAACGGTTCCATTTCGGCTGAATTGGCAAAGCCAATGGGTGAGTAGCCAAGAGTCATTTGGAACCTCCAGACGCACGCGCATCAGCTGCCTCACAAGCCTGCGTGTAGAGGCCGGCTGCTATGCCGCAGAGCACCGGCAGGATCAGGACAAACACGATTGCTTGGGCGTCGGCGTTCATGCGCTCACCTCGGTACGTTGATTCGGCTTACGGATTCCAAATGCCACGGCCATCGGGTCGAAATCTGCGGGGAGCACCGCGCGGAACGGGTAGCCCTTCTCGCCGAAAAGCGGCTCCGGCGAGAAAACCTCATCGACGACGCCCGGCTCAGGCGTCCATCCGGTTATGGGGCGAAGCTGGTGATCGAACGCAATGCCGGTCACGACGCCTTCCCGGTTCGATTTCGTGTTCAGGTTGAAGCCTGAGAGCGGGCGACCCGAAGTTTTCACACGCCACACGAACGAACCGAGTTCGAATGTCCTTTGCACGTCGGGCTCGATGATTTCGACGACAGCGCCGACGTTTTCCTTGAAATTGCTGCGTGCGATGAACGCGAGATCACCCTTTTTGCAGTTCATTCGGCCTCCATTTCGGTTGTGAGGTCGCGCTGCTGTCCGATTTCCTTCGTCAGCGTCACGAGTTCGTTTTCGAGTGCTCCGTGTGCGACGCCGGCGCGGCGCAGTGCCATCGCTCGATCGACGAGTGGCTTGTTCCGATGCAATTCCGCCGTGATCGCGTCATTCAAGCCGGGGTTGGCATTGAAGTGACAGCAGCAGTACCACTTGCCACTCACGCCATGGACGCCCATCAGCGGGCAACCGTAGGCAGCGCAGAGGTCCGGGGTGCGTTCACTCATGCGTGGCTCCGCTCGTAATCGTCGACGCGGCGCTGCGTGTCGGCCTTCAGGCTCTCGAGAAACGAGCGGTCGGCAGCAGCCGCAGCAGTTTTCGCTCGAGCGAGTTTTTCGGCCTGACTCGGCATCGTTCCGAGAATCTGCGCGATGCGCGCCTTGCACTCGGCGGCCTTTGCCGGGTTGCATTCGGTCTGCGGTGCAGCTAGAAGCGGGGCATGCGCGCTGGCAGCGGGTAACGACAGCAGGCCCTTCTCGACCGAGACTCGAGCGAGCTGCTCACGGCCATCGCGATCGAAGCCCCACGAGAAAACCCATTCGACGGAGCGCTTCGCCGCGCGAGCTTCGGCACACAGGCGCTTGTACGTCTCCTTGAACGCCATGCGTGCGCCGATCTCGTCGCGCTCGAGCAAGCGCTTCACGTCGTCGTTCATCGCCTCTGCGGTTTCCGTCGTCCAGCGGACGCTCTCGAACTCGTTCGCGCCGGCTAGCGCCGTCACCCATGCCTCATCCGCAGCCGGTCGACCGTCGTTCAACGGATCGCCGCTCAGTTGCGCGATCAGGTCCGCCGGCTTCGGCGGGAATTGGCCGCGCTGCGGGTCTTTGATGTGTGCGCTGAAGGCCTTGCGGACGTCCGAGAGCGAGTATTCGCCCAGCGCAGCGAAGAACAGCGATCGCGCGTCAGCCGTGAGCGACTTGCTGTGCAGCGAATACGCGGCGTCAAGCACGCGAGCGAAGCTATCGAAATCACTGGGCTGCATGGTCTACCTCCGTGCCGAAAAGCATCGCCTTCGCTCGAGCGTTCTCGCGTTCGTTGAAGGCCTCACGGGAATCGCGATCGCCGCTGCCGCGAGTCGCGTTCGACTTGATCGGGAACAGGCCGCGCCACGAGTTCAGCGTGGACTGCTCGAGCACGGCCCGAGGTCGATGCCCATCGCCCATCAGCTTTTCGAGTTCGCGAACAGCGAGCGATACTGCGTCGGGGGTCAGCGGGGCTTTGATTTTTTTTCGCATGGCAACGAACCCCTTCCACGCGTCTTCGGGCATCCAATCCGGCAGCGTCGCGACGTCAGTCGCCGGCGCTTGTTTTTCTCGACTCCCTTCCTCTCGACTCGACTCGACTCGACTCGACTCCGGGGGTGAACACTCGTCGAGTGTTCGCTGTATGTTCGGCGAACACTCAGATTCCGTTCGGCGAACACTCGACGAATTCGACGATCGAATGCGGGTTTGCCGGCGCTTTGCAGCGCCCTCAGGAACAGAGCCGTCAGGCATCGGATATTTGAACGTCGGTTGATCGACTTTCTGGTGATGCCAACCGGTGATCATCCAATAGCGTTCGCCGTCGACCTCGTACTCGTCTATCAAGCCAATCGAAATGCATTCGTCGACCATTCGGCGAACATCATCCGAAGTGAGATCGTCAGCAGGGAACACTTCGGCCTTCAGCGTCTTCGGCTTCGCCGGATGAATGCCCGCATCGTCACAGAATCCCCACATGCCGATGAACATCAGACGCGCGTCGCGCGACAACTCCATCACCTGTTCGGAGGTCCAGTACTCGGGCTTGATGCTGCGGATGCGCGCCATGTCGATCTCCCCTCAGGCCGTCCGAGCACGCACGATCTTCGGCTCAACACGAGGCCCCTTTCCGCGCGTGTAGATCCGCGCCGTGAGTGCGTTGATCTCTTCGACGGTCTGGTGGATCGCGTTGCCGATGCGACGCAGATCCGCCATCTCTTCGTCGTCGACTTCGCCGTCCTGTGTAGCTTCCTGATGGCGCTTAGCGAGCGCGCCATAGTGCGAGGTGAGCTTCAGGAACTTCTCGAGCAACTCTTCGTTGTCCGGCTCAGAGGAAGGCTCGGGCAGATGCACCACGACAGCGTTACGGTCAACAGCCCAGGCCGTGAGGATTCGTTCGTCGCCTGTGATGTCAGTCGTACGGACGGCTTCGGCGAGCGTGATGTGATGCGTGGTGTTGTTGGGGTTGACCTTGTTGCGCAGCACTGCTGCCGACATGCCCAGGCGTGGCGCGAGAGACTCCGTACCGCCTGGGTAATCGTGGACCACTGCGTAGGCTGCGTCGGTGATGTTCATGGTGTTACCCCGTCGAACGTTGTTCCGGCCCCACCTCGCGGATACAGTACGATCCAAGATGGGACGTTTTGGGTGGGGACTACCCCGCACATGGTTCCGACACCGGCCGCCAAGCCACGACACCAGAAACCACTGCTACGGGGAGTCCCCATGGACATTCAAATTGCTCTTCTCGTCTCTTACGTCGGCCTCGTTAAGGCTCTCGACGACAACAAGACCGTACCGATCGGCAACGTCATTCACACGATCGAAGAAATCCACGACGTCTACGTCAAGAAATCCGGCCCCGTCGAGGGCGTCGATTCGATCCTGCGATTGCTTCGTGACGTTCAGCGCCTAGAGAATCTGGGCACCCCACGCACTCGGCAATAACCGACCCACCGTACGTCTGCGTGAGGTCGTGGTTCATGCCGCGCCCTGCGCGCCGTCTTGCCAGCCAACGACACCAACTCTTTTCATTGAAAGAAACTCCGTGAACGAAAACGAAAACGAAATCGATGTTCTTCGAGATGAAATCACCAGACTTCGCGGGGAGAACCTAGCGCAGGGTCTCCTGATTCTTGCGATCGTCAGGGACCACCCATTGCCCGCTCGAATCGCCGCATCCTTTCGAGATGACGTTGAACGTACGCTCGCAGAGGAAGACGATGCCCCGTTTCCAGCGGCATACCGGGCTGGATTCCTTGAGGAAGTGAATGACTTTCTTGCGGCGCTAGACGGATTCGCGCGGAGTAAAAAGGGGCCTCAGGAATAAGCCGACGCGAGCTCGGCTTCACGTGAGGCGCGCGGAGAGGTTTCATGCCGCCTCCTGGACGGCGAAAAGAGCTGCACAGTCGGCAGGAGTGACCTCGCCGTCCGTGATCCTCTCTATCTGCAACGCTTGATCGAGCGTGACGCGGGTCAGGCCGCGAAACCATTGGCTCACTTGAGCTTGCTTGACAGGCGGGATGAGCAGTTCGCCGAATTGAGCCTGCGTCATCCTCTTCCCCCGCAGGTAGTCGTCAAGTCGCATGAGGCACCTCTCTATGAGTAGCATTGCTTCTATTCTAATCAAAGAGCAATGCTTTTCAAGAGATTCACAGGAAAAAAGTGGAACTAATAAAATCGCGCCATGAAAAGACGAGAACTCACTTTCGAAGAACAGCAAGAGGCCATGCGCTTGCGTGACTCATGGGCTCGGTATAAGGACCAAAATCATGGGGTCACCCAGGAATGGCTGGGGCGCGAGACGGGGCTGGGATCACAGGGTGCCGTAGGCCAATACCTGCGCGGAGTGATTCCTCTGAACCTTTCCGCTCTGTTAAGCTTTTGTCGGGTCTTGAAAGCGAGTCCCGAATCCATAAGCCCGAGACTGGCCAATTTGATGCCGCCCTCCGACTTTGGAGTCGGGACACCAATCATTCCGGTCGAGCATGGCGCGGAGACGCCCGAGGGCTACGTGGCAATCGAGAGATACAACCTCAAATTCGAGGCGGGCAGCGGTCACATTCAATGGGAAATCGAGAAGGAAAGCGAGCCGTACACCTATTCGCTTCGCTACCTTCAACAGAACAACATTCGGCCGCACAATGCGAGACGGGTGAAAGTGTCCGGTGACAGTATGGAGCCGACGCTATTTGAAGGCGATTCGGTGCTCGTCGATATCAGCGATACCGCAATTCTGGACGGCAAGGTCTACGTACTGCGGTACGGCGACGGATTTCGCATAAAGCGAATATTGAAGCGCTTCGACGGTTCAATCGTGCTCGTGAGCGACAACAGAAAGTATCCGGAAGAGGTGGTTACTGAAGAGCAGGCGGCTCAGTTTATCCAGATCCTTGGCCGGGTTCGTGACCGAAGCGGGAGCGGTGGCCTTGCTTAAGAAAGTCTGCACAATCGGAATCTGTGCCTTACTCTGCGGCTGCCCCTCCTATTCGGGCATCATCCCGATGGGCCAGGACACCTTCTTCCTCTCTAAACAGGGCGCTAGTAGCTTTAGCGGTATGGGAAGTCTTAAGGCGGAAGTTGTGCAGGATGCCGGCGAGTATTGCAGCAAGCAGGAAAAAGCGCTCCAGATTCTGTCGACGAGCGAGTCGCAGCCTCCGTACATCTTCGGCAATTATCCTCGCGTCGAAATCCAGTTCACCTGCCGCTTGTCGACCACCGAAAAAGTCGCACGGCCTATAGAATGATGCGCAGTAAGGTTGCGTGGCTCGTCATAGTCATTGCAGCTGGAGTCGCGGGTCTAAACAGCTGCTCGGACAGGTGGACCGCCTTTGTCTATCCGGACAAGAATTTTCTGGCGGACTACAGAAATTTGGGTGACTTCCCGTCGCTAGATGACTGCCGAAGAGCGTCGCTCACGGCGCTTCAAAGGTATTCCGCAACTTCCTCGTCCGGAACGTACGAGTGCGGGAAGAACTGCGATGGCGGAAGGCAACTAGGCGAAATACAAGTTTGCGACGAAACAACTCGATAATTCTCCAGTGTTTTCCCGCTCCGGCGGGATTTTTTTTGACTATTCGCTGACTAGAGCCCTAGAAATCCTTTTCATTTTCTACAAAATTATTCTTATTGAGAAATCCATTTGGCGTGAGAAATACGCGCCTGCAGGTTGACCGGCCATTCCGTTCGCCGAAAACTCAGTCGTTGCAGCCTTCATATCGGATCGCGCCTCCTCCCCGCGCATTCAATCTCCGCGTCCGTTTTAGCCAAATCTCGAAGTGAGTGCTCCTCCAACTCTGTCTTGACTAGAGGTAGTCCTCAGTCACCCGTCTACGCTGACGGCATGAAATATTAGCAATGCTCTTGACAGAATAAAAAGCTTTGCTAATATCGAATCAAGAAGCAACGCTTCTTATCGGGCTGACGATGCTGCCGGCCCCGCTCTTTAAAAAACCATCCCGCACGCCTCCCATGTGGACTCGCGTGCCGGCCTCAAGGCGAGGTCGTGAGCCAGTGTCAGCACCCCGCGCAAGGCTGTGTTTCGGCTTCCGGGCTCTGCTGGATGGATCTGGCGAAGAGTCTTACCAGAGTGCCACGTCAGGACACTCCGTTAAGACGGCGCGCGGCGCGAGCCGAGCGACTTTTGATGATTTGGGGATCGGAGATGGACAAGCTCAATGCGCTTGATGTCACGCCGGGCTCGCCGACGCGGTTTAGGGCGCAGGGGTCGTTGGTGCCGCGGAGTTTGGGGTGACAGCACACGGGAAGACGCCTTGCACAGCATTAGTCACATTCACACTGGCAAGTCGATGTAGTTGGTCAGGGCGATCGTCAAGGAATTTCGTGACTATCTGCACGATCTGGCCGTTGGTGACATCGGCCGGCACGCAAATGCCTAGTTTCGTATTCACGCGGATGATCGCCTTTTGAACTTTGGAATCGTACTTTTCAGGCAGAAAAAATAAGGCCCCACGCGTGACGCCGAGATCGTATCCGGCCAAGACGCCGCTTATGAAGCTCAGACACGCAAAGCGATCAAGTGCGGACGCATCCGTTGCGCACTCTCTCTGAAGCTCAGAGCTCGATTTTGCATGCACCGCCTGCGAAGCAAGGCCTACGAGAGCGCTCACCAACACGGCAGAAATACGCATTCGATTCATCTTCGGTCTCCTTGTTTTTAGGGACCGAAAGCATAGCAAACCTGCCGCCCCGCGCCCCCGCCCTCCAGTCCCCGCTTTTCAGGTAAGCCCATAACGTGAGGTGACCCAATGAATCTACGAGATCAAGGATTCCGCCTGCTTGTATGCCCGTCGCGCGTGACAGCGGAGTGGCATCACCCGAGCGCGGTGGACAACCTACTGATGGCTGGATGGACGGACTGCACGGAAATCCGCACGGCTGGCGTGAAGGCTGACGACGAGCCAGCGAACCCCGAGTGCCCGAACTGCTCTGGATGCGGACTCGACGAAGAGCTCACGGACTGTGAGCACTGCGACGGTGAAGGCTACGAATGGTGGAGATGAAGATGAACCTTGCCAAGACGATGCGTATCGCGGACTACGCAACCGCGCGAGTGAAGGCTGATGCTGATGACGCGCAGCTGGAGTTTGAAGACGCGAAGGAAGCAGCTGCGAAGGAAGTGACGTTCGACGACGTGCTCGAAGAACTGACCGAGTTGCCCGAAACGCGAAAGATCGCCGTGATGTCACAGATCTCCACTGACGGCCGGCACTTCGCGTTTCGACTCGAAGCGGTCTTCACGGATGCGATCGAGAAGATTGCGAAACGCCGCGCATGGGCTGAGATCACGAAGGCGCGAGGTGGCTGATGCGCGCCGTCACCTTCTACGCCACGACCTGCGCGCTTGCGGTCCTTCTCACCGGTTTGATCGTCACCATCATCATCAATAGGGGCTGACATGTTCGATCTCTATACAGAGCAACGCAAGGCGATGCTCAAACAGCTGTATGAGTACGTCGATAGCCATGAAGAGCGCCTCGCGCGTGCGAAGGAGATGCTTGGTGATAAATGGCTTCTCTCGCCGAACTACAACGGTCACTACGTGCCGGAGCTAATGAAGAAATCCGGGAGCATCCGATGAGCCGCGCACCCTCCCCCAGCCGCAACCCGACCGCTGCGACACGCGAGCGCATGGATCGAATGATCGGCCTGCTCGAAGAACACGGAGCGCTCACCGAGAATCAACTCGCCGAGTATCTCCACGTCACGCCGAACGTCGTCAATCAGATGGTCTGGACTGCGCATGACCAGTGCAAGGTGCACATCGCCGGGCAGACGTATAGCAAGCTTCGCAAGAACTTCGAGGTGAATCTGTGGGGCGCCGGATCTAAGCCTGACGTGCTCAGCCCAGCGATGCAGAAGCGGCTTCACAGCCGCGTGAAGTGCATCGAGAACGCCGGAACCAAGAAGGTCGACAGGGACATCAAACCATTCCGTGATCAGCTTTTATTCATAACTGCAGGGAGACCGCTATGAAGCTCGCACGAGGCCAAGAGATACCCGACGAGATGATCCTCCAGCGTATGGAGACCGGCGACAAGCTGACCGTCGCGCGCCTCGCAGCGAGGCTGAATATGAGCCCGGAAAAGGTTCGCATGAAGCTGCTGGACATGGTCGCGCAAGGAAAGATCAAGCGCGAGCGCGAAGGCAAGAGCATGAGCATGGCCTACCTCTACTTCGTCGATCGCGTTCGGATCATCGCCGGCGGTGCGTACGAGATTCCGACGCCTTTCGTGGGCGTGAACCTGACCGGGGATCTCGTCGGGTATGCGCAGGAGATGAACGCGCGCGCCGCTCTCTGCATGTCAATTCGGAGGGTCGCTTGATTCTCCCGATCATCCTCTTCATCGCAGTCAGCATATTCGCTGTGCCGCTTATCTCGATCTTTCGCAACGTCTTCTAAACACAGGAACAAGGAGCCACATGTCAACAGCACTGTCCGTGCGCCAAGAGTTCGGCGCGCAGGAGACCACAACCGCGCTTGTCGAAACCGCGTCGACCGCGATCGCCGCCCAGTCAAAGGCGATGGTCGAGGCGCGCTACATCATGGCGATGCGCAATCCGCGCAACTGGGACCAGGTGCGTCAGGATCTGATCGCCGAGTGCAAGCGGCCATCCTTCGCTAACAACAAAAGCGCTTGGTACAAGAAGCCGATCGGCAAGGGCGTGGAAGGCCTCGGCATTCGCTTCGTCGAGGTCGCGCTGCGTTGCATGAAGAATGTGCTCATCGAGACGACGATGATCTTCGAGGACGACGCGAAAGAGGTGCATCGCGTCAGCGTGACGGACCTCGAATCGAATCTCACCTATCCGCTCGACGTGCGCGTTTCGAAGACAGTCGAGCGCGCGAAACCGATGGACGATGGATCGTATATCTCGGTGCGCAAGAACAGCTACGGGAATATGACCTACACCGTTCCGGCGAACGAGGACGATCTGCTCAACAAGCGCGGCGCACAGATCTCGAAGGCGATGCGCACGCTCGGGCTACGCATCATCCCAGGTGATCTGCAGGACGAAGCCGAAGAGATCATCAAGGCCGTTCGTATGAATGAAGCGGCTCGCGATCCCGGCACAGAGCGAAAGAAGCTCGCTGATGCATTTGCCGAAATTGGGGTTAAGGCGTCCGATCTCACCGAATACCTCGGGCATTCGCTCGACACCTGCTCGCCTCCCGAGATGGTGGAACTGCGTGGCCTCTACGGCGCCATCAAAGACGGTGAGGCCACGTGGAAGCAGGTCATGGAAAACAAGGCCGAACAGCAGCGAGGCGATGACGGAAAAGGCGGAGGCGCTCCCGACGGCGGTAAGAAAGTGATCGCGATCTGCACCGACGAGGACTTCGAAAAGAAATCGCCCGACTGGCGAAAGCTGATTCTCGGCAAGAAAAAGACGGCTGCCGAACTGGTCGCCATGATCGAGACGCGCACGCGACTCACCGAAGACCAAAAAATGAAAATCGATGCATGGAGCCACGAAAATGACTGAACGCATTACTCACGATCTGGTGCAGGGCTCGGACGAATGGCGGCAGTTCCGCCTGACGAAGTTCGGCGCGAGCGAGGCCGCCGCAATGCTGGGCATCTCTTCGAAGGTCAAGCGCAACGAGCTGCTGCACATGAAGCACACGTGCACGCCGCAGGAGTTCTCCGACTGGGTCCAGAAGAACATCCTCGACTACGGCCACGAGGTCGAGGCGCTGGCCAGGCCGATCGTCGAAGAGATGCTCGGACAGGATCTCTATCCGGTGACGTGCTCGCTCGGCATACTCTCGGCGTCGTGTGACGGCCTGACACTCGACGACGAAATCGCGTTCGAGCACAAGCAATGGAACGCCGACCTCGCGCATGCCGTACGCTCGGGCGTTCTGCCCGATGAGTATCAGCCGCAGTGCCAGCAGATCATGCTCGTGACCGGCGCGAAGAAGGTGATTTTTGTTGTCTCGGACGGCACGCGCGAGAGCCTCGAGCACATCGAGGTCGGGCCAGATTCCGAATGGTTCGATCGCTTGATCGCAGGCTGGGATCAGTTCGAGCGCGACCTGGCCGCATACCAGCCGCGCGACCTCGCCGAGAAGCCCCAGGCCGACGCGATCATGGCGCTGCCGGCGCTCGCTGTCCAGATTCGCGGCGAGGTCATCACGAGCAACCTGCCCCTGTTCCGCAACGCCGCCGAGCGCTTCATCGCCAGCATCAAGACGACGCTCGAAACCGATCAGGATTTCGCCGACGCTGAAGCGACGGTCAAATTCTGCGAGGCGGCCGAAAAGGATCTGGAGGTCGCGAAGAACGCCGCGATCGCGCAGACGGCCAGCATCGACGAACTGATGCGCACCGTCGACCACATCAAGGCCCAGCTGCGCGACAAGCGCCTTGCGCTCGACAAGCTGGTCACGAAACGCAAGGCCGAGATCAAGGAAGAGATCATTGCCGACGGCCGCAAGGCATACAACGAGCATGTATACGCACTGAATGACGAACTCGGCGTTGTCGCGATCGCACTGAATGCGCCGGATTTCGTTGCTGCCGCGAAGAACAAGCGCACGCTCGCGAGCCTGCACGAGGCGGTCGACACGGCGGTCGCGAACGGCAAGATCGCCGCCGACGCGGCCGCGAAGGATCTGCGCGCGAAACTCGACTGGTACAAGGAAACCGCCGTCGAGCACATGTTCCTGTTCCGCGACCTGCAGCCGTTGATTCAGAAGCCGGCCGATGACTTCAAGCTGGCGGTGACGACGCGCATCGCAGAGCACAAGCGCCAGGAGGAGGAACGCGAGGCGAAGCGCAAGGCGGATGAGGCGGCGGCAGCGCAGCCCGCGCCCGAGCCGGTCAAGATGCCGATCTCTGTGTCGGCGGCATCAGCACCGATGAGGACCGCGCCGATTCCCGCGCGCGTCGCGCCGGCCGTCGCTGCTCCGACCAGCGCGCCGACGCTGCGCCTCGGCCAGATCAACGAGCGGCTCGCACCGATCACGATGACCGCCGATGGCCTTGCGAGCCTCGGCTTCGCGCACGCCGCGACGGACAAGTCCGCGAAGCTCTATCACGAGGCGGACTTCGCTCGAATCTGCGATGCGCTAATTCGGCACATCGTTGAGAGCGCGCTCAGCGTGGAGGTGAGCGAGTGACCGTCGAGAGCCCCCTCTATCAAGCCCTGCGCCGTCTCCGCGACGCGCAAATCCCGGCCGCTGACCGCGAGCTGCTTCGTCCAGCCTTCGCCGCGATCGAAGACGGGAAAGTTCTGCTCTTGCCCGACCGCGTCGTTGCGCGTATCCGCGATCTCGATGCGCGGCTGAAGAAGTCGAAATAACAACCTCATCCTGGAGAACCCATGTTTGAACTCAACGAACACGCCGCAACCGTGACGTCCGTGACCAACATCGCCGAGAAGCACGGTAACGCTCGCGTGCCTGCCGTCTCCATCGGCCTCGCAGTCACCGGCGCGAGCACGCTGCTCAATCACTTCGACGAGGCGCTGCGCGGCTTCTTCTTCCGCAAGGAGCAGCCGAAGCCCGGCGCTCTGCCGCTGGAGACGGACGAACTGACTGAACTGCGCTTTCCGCTGCTCAAGAATCCGTCGTGGAATAAGGAATACGCCGGGTATCAACTGCGCTTCTGCATCGGCGCGACGGGCAAAGAAGACGTGTTGCTCAACGATGTCGACCTGAAGGCGATCGGTATCAGCCCGCTCGAAGGCGGAAGCGTGCAGATCTCGTTCAAGGCGCATGCGCAGCCGGGCAGCGAGCAGGACCACGGGAAGATCGCTCGGATGCTCATGCAGGAATGCTCGATCACGCTGACACCGCCCGACGTCGATCCGTCGCTGTTCGACGGGCACGACAAAGACGACGCATAACCATCCACCACCGGCGCCTAGAGCGCCGGATTCATTTCGAGGGAAGCATGAGCGAGAAGAAGAAGCCCGCACAGGGCGACGAAGTGTATGACATCCACGGCCGCGCGGGCATCTTCGTGGCGCAGGCTTCGACTGGCTACATCGTTGAGCCGATCCACGAGCATGAGGATTATGACGAGCCGATCTATGGCTCTCCCGAGACGTGGAAAGAAGTGTTCTCGTCGCCGCCGACGCAGAAGCTTCATGCTGAAGTCGCAGAAGTCGAGGCGAAACTCAAGACGGTTCTCGACGAACTGCACGCGGTACGCGCAGAACGGCACGCTGAAGACGCCGCGTATCAGGCGCGTGCGGCGCTGCGCAAGCAGTTCAAGCAGCTGGAAAAGCTCGACGACTTCATCGCCGGGAAGATCACGCACTTCCTCGTATCGGAGGGTGACTATTACCCGCCGCGCATTGAGGAATTCGAGAGCTTCATCAAGACGAAAGACCGATACGACAAGCAGCTTCGTCTGCTCTCGCTGTACGGGGATTCGAAAGGCGATCTGACTTGGAATCTCGACCGCTATTCGGACGGATCGGGCGATAGCTGGCGGCACGGAAATGCATGGCCGGCAACGTCATACGAGGACGCGGTTTCGCTGCTGTCCGGCTTCCTTGAAAAGCGGTACGCAATGCTGCGCAAGGAAGATCCGAAAATGCGCGGCCGTGCCTCGATGTATGCAGACGCGGCGCGCAAATACGGTCTGACCGTGCCGGACGACATCGCGGAATGGGCCGAACAGAGCAGCGCAGAAGCGAAAGCAAAGACGATCGAGGCCGCGCGCAAGGCGATGGAAGAGGCAAAGGCGCGATATGACGCCGCCCTGAAATCGTGACCCGCCTCCTCCCCACCTTCCGTGCCCTGCTCGAAGCACTCAGATTGGTGATTGGACAGACTGTTATTGCGAGAGAACATGACTGAAAACGATATTGCACGCGTGATTTTCGCGAACCTTTTCCCGCGCGGCATGTGTCCGGCAGATTGGGACAGCGGCGCGATCCTTGGACCCGATAACTGCGTTCGCGAACAATTCCTCATGGCTGCCCGCGCACTTCTCTCCGCGAGCATCGCCGACACAGCGGGGGCGAAGCCGTTTCAAGCGCGCGTGCAGCCGTGGCTGATGGAGTGCTTCGGCGCCATGATCGCGGGCGACCGCGAGGAACGGAACCATCGCTTTATCGAAGAAGCGTTGGAGCTTGTGCAGGCGTGCGGCATGGGCGCTAGCGAAGCGCACCAGTTGGTCGATTACGTCTATGGGCGTCCGGTCGGTGAGCCGCATCAGGAAGTCGGTGGCGTCATGGTCACGCTCGCTGCGCTGTGCCTTGCGAATGATCTCGACATGCATGAAGCGGCAGAGACGGAACTGGCGCGCATCTGGACGAAGGTCGAACAGATCCGCGCAAAGCAGGCAGCGAAGCCGAAGCATTCGCCATTACCGCAAGCCATCGCCGCCCCTCCCGCGCCTTCGGTAGCCGATGCGGCGGGGGCGAGTGAGACGAGGCCGATTCAAGAAATGACAAGCGTTGTTCGCAACCCTGACTACGCGACGCCCACAGACGTTAATCGGGACGAAGCCTACCGCATGATTGCAGACGCTCCTGTGCCCGGTATCGACTCAGAGGCGGCCAGTGCATCGAACTGGGCGTTCGAAGCCGCCAAGATTAACTTTGACCGAATCCACGCGGTGGTTATGGAGTTCGGGTGCCGCCCGCAAGACACTGTCGTTGATTGGCTTCGAGAGCGACTGACCGCTGCTCAGATCGATCGATTCGAATGTGCTGCCCGGAAACAAGGAACGGCAGGAGGGAACGATGCGGCTGATTGCGATTGGCCTGGATGCGGCTGCGATCCGAAAGCAAACCGAGTCTTCGAATCACTGGAGGAAAGCGGTCTGTTTCAAGAAGCCGAGCGGTATCGATGGGCGAGATCGCCAGAAAACGGCAACGCAATGTACATCTGGATTTCAGAAGGCAATGCTGGCGGCAATCTCGACAAGTTGATCGACGCCGCAATCGCCAAGGAGAAGCAGACGTGAAAACGGTGCTTCTATCGACGCTTAGCTACTGGAGTACATGCTTGGCCGTTGCATTCACCCCTCATAACTTACAACCGATCCCCATCGCACTCGGGTTTTGCGCTCTGATGCTGACCTTTGTGCAAGACCATCGGGAAGGAGAGCGCTCATGACTAGCCGCGATAAGCGATATGCCGAATGGCTCGCGTCCCACGTGAACAAATGGGGGCACCCGCCGAGTCCGGGAGAAGCATGGGCCGAAGCGGAGCGCCAAGCGCTGGAGCGTGCGATTCGAGTCACAGCGGAAGCCAAGACGACGAGCCACGCATGCGACGCTATTAGAGATCTGATGGAGCCGAAATGACCGACGCCGAAATCGATGCAATCAACATGGCCGGCATTGAAGCAGCACTCAATAGTGCGGGGTCTTGGTCATATCTCGACTTCGCTCGCGCCGTCGAGCGACAAGCGCTGGAGCGGGCGCTTGCGTCAGCCAAAGCTGTAAAGACCGAATTGCGAGCACAAGGGCTCTTACCTTGCTCGAACGGTGCGGGGCTCGCGGCTTACGCCATCCGCGCCCTGATTGAAGGCACATCGAAGGAGTCGACATGACCAGCCACGAACGATTTATGAAATGGCGTTCCACGGCCAAACTGTACGGCAGAGACTCTGCCCCTTGCGCCTGGGAGGCATGGCAAGAAGCTGAGCGTATGGCGTTGGAACGGGCGGCGGAGCGCTGCATGTCCATCCTTGGATACCCGTCGCGCGAGTACTACGCGGACGCGATCCGCGCCATGATCAAACAAGACGGCAACTGACCCAGATAACGAAATGAACACGACCACCACGCCCCCGAAGCTCTACCGAATCAGCGCTGTCATGGCGCAACTCGGCGTCTCGCGCGCGACGATCTATCGAATGGTCGCAGCAGGCAAGCTGCGCCTCGTGAAGATCGGAGAGCGTTCGAGTGGCATCACGGCCGAAAGCATCGACCAGCTGATCGATTCTTCGCCGTCGAAGTGATGCCGGATAGAATGTCTGCCGTCGCTTTCCCACCCGATTCCTTACCACGGAACGGGTGGGTAGCTAGGTGGGTAGCCAGAACGCGCCGAACCACCTACCCAACCCATCAAAAGCCCGCCTGATAAGCCTGAGAATTTCTCGTGAAGATAGCCACCTGGAACGTCAACTCCCTCAAAGTCCGCCAGCAACACGTCATCGACTGGCTGGCCGCTTCACAAGTCGACGTGCTGTGTCTTCAGGAACTGAAGCTCCCCGACGAGAAATTCCCTCGCGCCGAGCTCGAAGCCGCCGGCTTCAAAAGCTGGTTCGCGGGACAGAAGACCTACAACGGCGTCGGCATTCTGGTCAGGTCCGACGCAGGCTTCGAAGTGGATGAGATCAGCGTCGTGCGCAACATCCCCGGTTTCGAGGACTTGCAGCAGCGCGTGATCGCCGCGACGATCGACGGCGTGCGCATCATCTCCGCCTACTTCCCGAACGGCCAGGCGCCCGGCTCCGAGAAATTCGCCTATAAGATGCGCTGGCTCGATGCGCTGCGCGAATGGCTGCGCGAGGACATGGCGCGTCACCCGCAGCTTGCGCTACTGGGCGATTACAACATCGCACCGGAAGACCGCGACGTGCACGATCCGAAAGCCTGGGAAGGACAGAACCTCGTCTCGCCAGAGGAGCGCGCGCACTTCGCGCAGCTCGTCGAGCTAGGACTCACCGATGCCTTCCGCAAGTTCGAGCAGCCCGAGAAGCTCTTCACGTGGTGGGATTACCGGATGATGGCGTTCCGCCGCAACGCGGGGCTGCGCATCGATCACATTCTGCTGTCGGAGCAGCTCGCGGCGCGTTGCACGTCGTGCGAAGTGGACAAGGTGCCGCGCAAGTGGGATCAGCCGTCGGACCACGCTCCCGTGATCGCGACCATCGACTGATCCCTGCCCCACCGACGCTCACGCGTCGAGATGCAGTTCCTGAATCTTGCGCGTGATCGTATTGCGGCCGATGCCCAGCCGTTCCGCCGCCTCGACCTTGCGCCCGCGCGTGAAATCGAGCGCCTCGCGGATCACCGCGGCTTCGAAACGGCGCGCGAGTTCGTCCATCACGTCGGCGGAGTTTTCGCGCAAAAGGCGCGCGACTTCGGTGCGCAAGCCGTTCTCCCACACGCTGGCCGCAACGCCCGCCACCGAAGGCGCCGATGCCACCGCGCCGTTCTGTGCCGCGGGAGCCGGGGCCACCGCGCCATCGGACGAAACGGCGATGGCCTCCGCCGCATAGTCCTGGCGCGGCGTGAGATCGGGCGGCAGATCCTTCTGCTCGATCACCTGCGCGGGCGCCATCACCGTGAGCCAGTTGCACAGGTTCTCCAGTTGACGCACGTTGCCGGGAAACGGCAGCGATGCGAGATACGCAAGCGCCGCGTCCGACACGCGCTTGGGCTCGACGCCCAGATCGCGCGCGCTCTTCTGCAGGAAATGGCGCGCGAGCAGTGGAATATCTTCGCTGCGCTCGCGCAACGCCGGCAGACGCAGGCGAATCACGTTCAGGCGGTGATACAAGTCCTCGCGGAACAAGCCCTGCCGCACGCGCGCATCGAGATTCTGATGCGTCGCCGCGATCACCCGCACGTTCGCCTTCAGCGGATTGTGCCCGCCCACGCGATAGAACTGCCCATCCGACAGCACGCGCAACAGGCGCGTCTGAAGATCGAACGGCATGTCGCCGATTTCATCGAGAAAGAGCGTGCCGTTCTCGGCCTGCTCGAAGCGGCCCTGGCGCATCGCCTGCGCGCCCGTGAACGCGCCGCGCTCGTGGCCGAACAGTTCGGACTCCAGCAGATCCTTCGGAATCGCCGCCGTGTTCAGCGCAATGAACGGTCCGTTCGCGCGTGGGCTATGTCGGTGCAAAGCGCGCGCGACAAGCTCCTTTCCGGTGCCTGATTCGCCCGTGATGAGCACGGTCGCCGCCGAATGCGACAGACGGCCGATCGCGCGGAACATATCCTGCATCGCCGGCGCCTGGCCGAGCATCTCGGGCGTCTCCGTCACGCGCTCGTCGACGGCCGCTTCGCCGCGCATGCTTTCGTCGACGGCGCGGCGGATCAGCTCGACGGCCTTGTCGACATCGAAAGGCTTGGCGAGGTATTCGAACGCGCCGCCCTGGAACGCGGCCACGGCGCTGTCCAGGTCCGAGAACGCCGTCATGATGATGACGGGCAGCCCCGGCAAGCGGTCGCGCACGGTCTGCAGGAGCTCAAGCCCCGAGCCGCCCGGCATGCGGATGTCGGAGACGAGCACTTGCGGGCTTTCTCCTTCGAGCGCGGCGAGTGCATCGCGCACGCCGGAGAAGCTGCGCGTCGTGAAGTTTTCTCGTGCGAGCGCCTTTTCCAGCACCCAGCGGATGGATTGGTCGTCGTCTACTATCCAGATCGGCTTCATATCGTTCGGCGAGAAGTCTTCGTATGGTTCGGTGTGAGCCCGTCGAAACGGTCAGGCTTCGATGCCTGATGGGTCACGTGCTTCGCGTGACGTCGCTGGTCGATCGTGATCAATTCTCAAACGGCAACAGGATGGCGAATTCGGTGCAGCCCGGCCGGCTCTCGACTTCGATCAGGCCATCGTGCTGATGGACGAACGATTGCGCGAGCGTGAGACCAAGACCGCTGCCGTCTTCCCTGCCCGATACGAGCGGGAAGAAGATCCGGTCGCGGATTTCGCTGGGGATGCCGGGACCGTTGTCAGTGATATGCAAGTCCAATGCCAGTTTGTGCAGCTTCTTGCCGATCGTCACTTTGCGCGCGATGCGCGTGCGCAGTTCGATCCTCGCATCGCCTTGTGAAATGCGCTCCTTCAGCGCTTCGGCCGCATTGCGCACGACGTTGAGCAGCGCCTGAATCAGTTGCTCCTTGTCGCCGCGCAGGTCGGGCACGCTCACGTCGTAGTCGCGCTCGATCGTGAGGCCGCGCGGAAACTCCGCGAGAATCACGGCCCGCACGCGCTCGCATACTTCGTGGATGTTCACGTCGCCCACGATATGCGGATGCCGGTGCGGCTCAAGCAAGCGATCGACGAGTGTCTGCAGCCGATCCGATTCCTTGATGATGACCTGCGTGTATTCGCGCAGTTCGTCGCGTTCGCGCGCGCCGAGTTCGAATTCGAGCAACTGCGCCGCGCCGCGAATCCCGCCGAGCGGATTCTTGATCTCGTGCGCGAGATTGCGGATCAGTTGCTTGTTGACGGCCGTGAGGTCGTGGATGCGCTCTTCGCGATCGGTACGCAGATGGCGCTCGTTCTCGAAGAGTTCGAGCAACACGTATTCGGGCGCCGCTTCGAGATAGCCGACGATGGCATGCACATGCACCGGCTCGCGGCTCTGACGTTCGAGCACCGCATCGAGCCGCGTCGCGTTGAAGCGGTTCTCCGCGATCGACGCGATCGTGGTCGCCAGCTCGTCCGAATTCGCGAAGAGCTCGGGCCAGTTCATCTGCGTCAGCTGCTTGCGCGACATCTCCAGCATCGCTTCGGCCGAAGGGTTCGCGTACGCGATCCTGAGATTGCGTATGTCCAGAACGAGCACGTTCGTGGGCAGCGCTTCGAATCCCGGGAGAAGCCCGCTTCCCGCGAGTCGCGAGTCGTCTGTCAGCGCATCGGCGTGACCCTTGCGCGCCTTGATGAGGTTCTTTAGCACCATCGTGCAATGGTTGAGGTCGTTCGTGAGACCGATCTTCTTCTCGTTCTATGACATTGCGGCGATTAAAAAAGGGACGGCGCGCCGTCCCTTTTCTTCACTGCATCGCATGCGTCGCGCGCTTCGCTTGACTGCTCACCACGAAACGCGCTCGGGTCATGCGGGCGTGCGTCGCTTTACAGCGAGTAGTACATCTCGAACTCGATCGGATGCACCGCCTGACGATAACGCTGCAGCTCGTTCGTCTTCAGTTCGATGTATGCGTCGAGCATCGAATCCGTGAACACGCCGCCGCGCGTCAGGAACTCGCGATCCGCGTCGAGCGCATCGAGTGCCTGGTCGAGGCCGGCGCACACGGTCGGGATCTTCTTGTCTTCTTCCGGCGGCAGGTCGTACAGATTCTTGTCCGCGGCTTCGCCCGGATGAATCTTGTTCTGCACGCCGTCGAGACCCGCCATCATCAGCGCGGAGAAGCACAGGTACGGGTTCGCCAGCGGATCCGGGAAGCGCGTTTCGATACGGCGGCCCTTCGGGTTCGAGACGTGCGGAATACGGATCGATGCCGAACGGTTACGAGCCGAGTAAGCCAGCTTCACGGGCGCTTCGAAGTGCGGCACGAGACGCTTGTACGAGTTCGTACCCGGGTTCGTGATCGCGTTCAGCGCGCGCGCGTGCTTGATGATCCCGCCGATGTAGAACAGCGCGAATTCCGACAGACCGGCGTAGCCGTTGCCCGCGAACAGGTTCTGGCCGTCTTTCCAGATCGACTGGTGGACGTGCATGCCCGAACCGTTGTCGCCGACGATCGGCTTCGGCATGAACGTCGCCGTCTTGCCATACGTGTGCGCCACGTTATGGATGATGTACTTCATCTGCTGCAGCCAGTCCGCGCGCTGAACCAGCGTCGAGAACTTGGTGCCGATTTCGTTCTGACCCTGGCCCGCCACTTCGTGGTGGTGCACTTCGACCGGAATGCCGATCTGCTCGAGCAACAGACACATTTCCGAGCGGATGTCCTGGAACGTATCGACCGGCGCGACCGGGAAATAGCCGCCCTTCGTGCCCGGACGGTGACCGGTGTTGCCGCCTTCGAATTCCTTCGCCGACGACCACGGCGCTTCTTCCGAGCCGATCTTCACGAACGTGCCCGACTGGTCCGTGTTCCACTGCACCGAGTCGAAAATGAAGAATTCCGGTTCCGGACCGAAGAACGCGGTGTCGCCCAGGCCCGAGCTCTTGAGATAGGCTTCCGCGCGTCGCGCGAGCGAACGCGGGTCGCGCTCGTAGCCCTTGCCGTCGGCGGGCTCGACCACGTCGCAGGTCAGAACCAGCGTCGACTCTTCATAGAACGGGTCGATGAACGCGGTATCCGCATCCGGCACGAGCAGCATGTCCGACGCTTCGATGCCCTTCCAGCCTGCGATGGACGAACCGTCGAAAGCGTGGCCGCTTTCAAATTTGTCTTCGTCGAATGCCGAAACCGGCACGGATACGTGTTGTTCTTTGCCGCGCGTGTCGGTGAAACGGAAGTCGACGAACTTGACGTCCTCGTCCTTGACGAGTTGCATGACGTCGGCCACGGATTTACTCATTACCTATCTCCTGATTAACAAAAGTCGGCGAATCGCTTCGCCGCCCCGACCAATCCTGTATATCAATTCAATCGAGGATGGAAAGGCAGCTTCCGTGCCAAGCGCACCATCTTTGCGCTAAGCGCTTGAAGCAGCGCGCGTTTTGAAGCAATCCTTGTTGCGCTGCAAATCGGATGCGCACCTTTTCGGTGCGCACTCGGTTGTCCAGTAATATCAAAGCACGTTTTCGGTGCATCGTGTCGCTCTTGCACCAGTATCGCGCATCGGTCTGTCCGGCTTAAGCCGCGCGCTAGAATGATTCTTTGCGCTTAACGGAGACCGATACGCCATGAGCACGCTCGAACAACTCTATAGCCAGGCCAGCAAACGCGCCGCCGAGAACAGCCTCACGTACGCGGGCGCCTTCTCACCCGCCGAGGCGTTCGAACTCCTGCAACTCGATCCGCGCGTGCGCCTCGTCGATGTTCGCACGCGTGCCGAGCTGGACTGGGTCGGCCGCCCGGCCATCGATGGCGCGCAGTACGCGCATATCGAGTGGATCCGCTACCCCGGCTCCGTGCCGAATGCCGAGTTTATCGAACAATTGCGACAGGTCGCCACCCCGGATACGCCTGTCGTGTTTTTGTGCCGCAGCGCCGCGCGTTCGAAGCTCGCGGCGGTCGCGGCGCAGAAGGAGGGTTATGCGCAGGCGTATGACCTGCTGGAAGGCTTCGAAGGCGATAAGGATGGGCAGGGGCATCGGAAAACGGTGTCGGGATGGTGTTTCCGGAAGCTGCCGTGGATCGGGGCTTGATGTTGTTTAGTCCGGCGCGTCGAGCAACGTCCGCACGCGCCTGACCCTCGCTTCATCGACAGGCGCGAGCCCCTTCCCGTCGACGCGCACACCCGAGCCGAAGTGCACCGCGCGCGCACCCGTCGATGCAACGAAGGGCTGCACGGCATCGACGCTCAGTCCGGCGCCCGCGAGCACCGTGCAGCGCGTTCCGGCCGCCCTTTCGACGAGCTTCGCAATCGTCGTCCGCGCTTCCAGCACCGATGGCTTGCCGCCCGACGTCAACACGTTAGTCACGGCATCGAAAGTCAGCAGCGTATCGAACGCGGCGAAGAGATCGCGTGCTTCGTCAAATGCGCGGTGAAACGTGAGCTGCAAGCCGTCCGCCGCTTCGATCACGCGCGCGAGGCCGTCGGTGTCGACATCGCCATTCGCGTTCAGCATGCCCACGACGATCGCGTTCGCCCGCGTCTTCGCCACTGCGCGCACGTCGCGAAGGATGACCGCGTAGTCGTCGGCATCGTAGACGAACGAGCGGCTGTGCGGCCGCACGATCACGTTCACCGGAATGCCGACCGCGTCGACCACCGCTTCGATCAGCCCGATGCTCGGCGTCAGTCCGCCCTCGCCCATCGCCGTGATGAGCTCCAGCCGGTTCGCGCCGCCGCGTTCCGCCGCGCGCGCATCGGCAACCGTGGTCGCGATAACTTCCAGCAGCGTCACTTCGTTTCCTCCGGCGGCACTTCGACGACCTCGCCGCCCAGCGCGATCACGCCTTCACGCAGCACGTCGAACGCCGCATTCGCCTGCTCCGGATCGCCCTTGACGCCCAGATCGATGTGCGAGCGCGCGTAAAGCGCCCCGCGCGCCGCATCGCCGACGCTCGGCAGGCTGAACGCCCGCACGCCGTCAAAATCGCGCTCGATCGCAACCATCAGCGGCGTGATGCGCGATTCCGGCAGGCCGAACACCAGCAGCGAGCGCTCCACATGCGGCGTCGCATGATGAAGATGCGCGTACTTCGTGTCGAGCACCCACTCGAGCATCGGCCAGGCCATCACCGGAAAGCCCGGCACGAAGTGATGATCGCCGACCGTGAAGCCGGGGATCTTGTTGTAGCTGTTCGGAATGATCTCCGCGCCCTGCGGAAACGTGCCCATGTTCAGGCGATGCAGATTCTCCGGCGACTCCAGATCGACCGGCTTGTCGCCCGCCTGAGCCGCCGTGTCGCGGATGCGCGCGCGGATCAGCTCCGCCGCTTCCGGATGCAGGGCGAGCGGCACGCCGAGCGCCTGCGCGGCGCACTGACGCGTGTGATCGTCCGGCGTCGCGCCGATGCCGCCCGTCGAAAAAACGATATCGCCGGACGCGAAAGTTCGCGCGAGCGTCGCGGTGATGCGCGCGGGATCGTCGCCGACGTATTCGGCCCAGTCGAGCGACAGGCCGCGCGCGCCCAGCAGTTCGATGATTTTCGGCAGATGCTTGTCGGTGCGTCGGCCGGACAGAATCTCGTCGCCGATGATGATGACGCCAATGCCCATGAGTGCCCCTTTGTTCTTACAGTGAAACGTCGCGGGATTCGACCGTGATCGCCGGATAATGCGGCTCGTTCGCGCGCAGGCGCTCGAGCGCGTGCAGACAGTAATGCGCGAACCACAACGCGGAAAACACGAGGATGAACGCATACGCCCAGATCGTCACGGCCGCGACGACCGGGAAAAGCGGCAAGAGCCATACGGACCACGCCCAGAGCATCGTCGGCACGGAACTCAGAAGGCCGCTCACGATGCCGATCGCGAGCAAAGGCCAGCGCGCATCACGCACGATCACGCGGCGCTCCTCCGCGCTGGCATGCAGCGCGAGCGCGTCGTAAGTCATCACGCGATACGTCAGCCAGCCCCACAGCAGCGGCGGAATCAGCGCGAAGAACGGCGGGATCAGCCAAAAGGGCAGCGTGACGACCAGCAACACGAGACACACAAGCGTAGTCACGACCGAGTGCCCGAGACTGCCGTACCACGAGCCGCCGCGCCGTTCTTCGAGCGACGAATAATGCCCTCTCGGTTTGCGCGTGAGCAGCGTGACGACGCCCGGCATCGAGAGCGTCGCGATCAGCAGCAGCACCGTGACGACGATCAGCGGCACCGTCATGATGACGACGAGGAACGGCGCGATCACCGCGTGCAGCGACGAGAAGCCGACCGTATCGAAGAGGCGGTACATCGCGGATGTGAGCGCCCAGCCGTCGAGCCAGCTGTTCGCGGCGCCCGTGAGCGTCTGCCAGAAGAACCAGAGGAGCGCGCCCCACAGCACCGTGGCGACGCCGAAAGGCATCAGCGTCAGCCACAGCATGCGCGGATGAAAGACGTTCGCGAGCGCGCGCACGAACGAACGCAGCAGGTCACTCATGCGTGATTCGAAGAAGAAAGAGGAACCGACAGGATAAACCAGCGCCGCGCGCGGCCGCTCGTCGTGGCGGAACGTTCAGACGGCCGCCGAGTTGTCCGAAGCGGACGCGCCCGCGCGCCGCGCGGAAACGCGCGCGGCGATGCGCCTGAACGCGAGCCAGTGCTGCTCGATGAAACCGTCGCCGTAATGCACCGGCTTCACGCCCGGCGCGCCGAGCTGGTCGCGGATGCCGGTCGGCTCGACCGTGCGGTCGAACGATGCCGAGCGGAACAGGATGTCCCAGAACGAGAACAGCACGCCGAAGTTGCAGCCGTAGGTCGTGCCTTCGTGACCGAAGCCGATCGCGTGATGACGCCGATGAAACGCCGGACTCACGACGATGCGGTCGAAGAGCCAGCCGAAGTGCAGCCGGATGTTCGCGTGCTGCACGCTCTGCATGAAATTCGTGATGGCGACGAGCACGACGAATTGCGACGGCTCCACGCCGATCACGAGCGCGACACAGGCGAAAAAGCTCGCCTGCAGAATGTCGTCGAGCAGATGGTTGCGATCGTCCGTCCAAAGCGACATCTTCTGCTGGCTGTGATGCACCGCGTGCAGTTCCCACCAGATGCCGAAGCGATGCTCCAGACGGTGATACCAGTAGCCCGCGAAATCGAGGATCAGCAGATAAATGACGAACGTGACGAGCGGCTGCGTCGTGACGCCCGGCCACAGATTGTCGATTTCGAGATTCGGCACGTTATGGATGCGCAGCCAGCTCTGCATCGAATCGAAGAGCGGCTGGAACGTGAAGAAGAAAAACAGGTTGAGGATGCCGAGCTTGACGATCCACGTGTAGAGCACGTCCACGCGCACACCCTTGCGGTCCTTCCATTCCTCCGCGGGGCGGAAGGCTTCGAGCGGGCGCAGGATCGCGTACATCGCGAGCACTTCCAGCACGCCGACGATCACCCAGTAGAGCGCGTCGTACGTGTCCTCGTCGTAGTCCATCAGGCCGATCTTGAACAGCGCCGGCTGCACGACATCGACATAGAGAAGCGTCTGAAGCCAGGAAACGAGACCGTCCAGCGACGAAAGAATGGAATGAAACATGGTGCTCCGTGGTGCTTGCGGCCGTCCGGTGCGCCGGCCTTTCCTCAATCCTAGTATAGGGCGCGCCAGGCGCCCTCTGCTGCTCCGCTTACGCCCCGTTGGGCGCCGTCACCGGTGCGCGGTTGAAGAAATAAATGCCGTGCGGCGAGCGGCCGACCTTGATGGTTTCGATCAGCTTACGATTCGCGAGGTCGATCACGCCGACGTGCTTCGCGAAGCGGAACGTAACCCACAGATACTTCTTGTCGGCGGAAAGTTCCATGTCGTCCGGGCCAGGCAGCAGACCGGTGATATCGCCGACATTGGTGAGCGTGTCCTCGTCGATGATGCTGATCGTGTTCGCCACGCGATTCGACACCAGCACGTGCTTGCCGTCGACCATCGAACGGAAGTTGTGCGCGCCCTTGCCCGTCGTGATGGTCTTGACGATCTTCTGGTTGCGCCAGTCGACCACGGCCACGTAGTCCGCACCCGTCATGCCGACGAGCAGATACTTGTCTTGCGGCGTGAGCCAGACGCCGGCGGGCACCTTGCCGACCTTCATCTTCCATTTCACGGTCTGCGTTGCCAGGTCGATCGCGGCGATTTCACCGGACACCTGCAGCGAGATGAACGCGGTCGAACTGTCGTTCGTGAACGCGATGTGGCTCGGCATCGTCGCGAGCGGCAGGCGCTTCGCGATGCTCAGGTTCTTGCCGTCAAAATGGTAGATGTCGAGGCGATCGAGACGCAGGCCCGTCGACACGAACCATTTCCGGTCCGGCGAAAAACCGAGCTGATACGGGTCTTCGATGTCCTGCACCCAGCGCTGGAACGCGCCGGTTTTCGGATCGACGAACATCAGGTTGTTCGACACCGAATTCGCGACGATCAGCGACGAGCTGTCGGGCGTCGGCATCAGATGGTGCGGCTCCTTGCCGGTGGGCACGGTGCCGACGACCTGATGCGTGTTTTCGTCGATCAGGCTCAGCGTGGCTTCCGCCGAGTTGAGCACGATGACATTGTTGGCGAACGCTGCGGTGGCGAGGAAAGCGGCGCCGGTAGCAAGCGCCGCGCGTGCGGCGGCCGCACGGAAACGGCCGGAACAGAAAATATTGCGCATGGAAAATAGGCTTCGGGAGGCAGGCGTCATTGTAGAACGTTTGCCTCGCGCGGCGCGTTGACCGGCTGCGGCTTTTTGCGCAGTACGCTGCACCTGCGCAAGAAACGGCGTGTTGCTGCAAGGTTTTCCGTCACGGTCTAGCGCTGCATCGATTCCCAGACCTTGTGGAGCCGTTTCACCGAAACAGGCATCGGCGTGCGTAATTCCTGCGCGAACAGCGACACGCGCAGTTCTTCCAGCAGCCAGCGGTACTCCGAAAGCCGCACGTCCGCGACGCCGCCGCGCTGCGAAATCGCCCGCTGATAATGCTGCGCGAGCGGTTGCAGATCGCTGAAAAGACGCGCGTCGCGGGCCGGATCGGCCTTGAGCTTGTCGATGCGCATGCCGATCCCCTTCAGATAGCGGGGAAAGTGCGCGAGCTGCGCATACGGCGTATCGATGACGAAGCGCTTGCCGATAAGCGCGCCGAGTTGCGCCTGCATGTCCGCATACGCCGATGTGAACGTCTTTGCCTGCGCCAGCTTTTTCGCGAGCGCCGCATATTCGGCCAGAATCGCGCCGACGAGCCGCGCGATTTCCTGCGCAAGCAGCGTCAGACGGCCTTTCGCGGCGTCGCGGCGGGCGTGGAAACTGGCGTCGTCGTCGGGCAGCGGGTCTTGCAGGCACGCGCGATCGAGCGCCGTCTCGACGATCTGGTCGCGCAATTCATCCGACGTGCCGAGCGCCATGTACTGCATGGACATTTCGCGCAGGCCCGGCAGGTTTTTCTCCAGATAGCGAATCGGCTCGCGCAGTTGCAGCGCGAAGAGCCGCCGCAATCCCGCGCGATGGATGCGCGCCGCTTCCTCGGGCGAATCGAACACTTCGACGTCGCAATGCGTGCCGCGATCGACGAGCGCCGGATAACCGAAGAGCGTCTGCCCGCGACGGCGGATTTCCAGCAATTCGGGCAGCTTGCCGAAATTCCAGGTGGTCAGATTCTCGTAAAGCGCGGTGCCGACCCCAGCCGGTTGCGTTTGCGGCGCGGATTCCGATTCGCCCGAGAGCGCGTCGAAAGCCGCCGCCGACGTCAGCTTCTGGAACACCTGCTGCGCCTGTGCGCCGAGCTCCGTGCGCAACTGCGCGAGATTGCGGCCCATCGCGAGTTGGCGGCCGTGCTCGTCGATCACCTTGAAGTTCATGAACAGATGCGCGGGCAGCGTTTCGAGCTTGAAATCCGCGCTCTTCACGGCGAATTGCGTTTGCTCGCGAATATCCGCGATGAGCGAATCGACGAGCGCGCCCGCGCCGAATTTCGGCCCCGCATGACGCCCGGCGAAACCCGCCGCGTACTCCGGCAACGGCACGACGTGACGGCGCAATTTCTGCGGTAGCGATTTCAGCAGCAGTTGCGCCTTCTCCTTAACCATGCCTGGGACGAGCCATTCGACGCGGCGCGCATCGACCTGATTCAGCCCGTACAGCGGCACCGCGAGCGTGACGCCGTCGCGCGGCGAGCCCGGCTCGAAGTGATACGTAAGTGACATCTCGATGCCCGACATCGTCATGCGCTTCGGGAACAGGTCGGTCGTGACGCCGGCGGCTTCGTGGCGCATCAGGTCGTCGCGCGAGAGGAAAAGCAGCTTTTCGTTGCCCTCTTTCTTCTGCTCGTCGCGATACCAGCGCTCGAACGCCGCGCCCGTCCACATGCCTTCGGGAATCAGCGAATCGTAGAAGCCGTAGATGAGTTCATCGTCGACGAGCACGTCCTGGCGACGCGACTTGTGCTCCAGTTGCTCGATGTCGGCGACCAGCTTGCGGTTGTGCGCGAAGAACGGCAGGCGCGTATCGAATTCGCCTTCGACGAGCGCGCCGCGGATGAACAGCTCACGCGCGTATTTCGGGTCCTGCTTGCCGAAACTCACGCGGCGGCGTGCGTAGACGGTCAGCCCGTAAAGCGTCGCGCGCTCGTAGGCGACGACCTGCGCGGCCTTCTTTTCCCAATGCGCATCGGAAAGCGACGTTTTCAGCAAATGCGCGCCGACGGTTTCCAGCCATTCCGGCTCGATCTTCGCGATCGTGCGCGCATACAGCCGACTCGTTTCGATGAGCTCGCCCGCCATCACCCAGCGCCCCGCTTTCTTCAGGAGCGCCGAGCCCGGCCACAAATGGAACTTGATGCCGCGCGCGCCGAGATAATGCGGCTCGTCGTCGGCTTTCAATCCGACGTTGCCGAGAAGACCGGTCAGGAGCGACAGATGCACCTGTTCGAACGTCGCTTCCGATTCGTTCAGACGCCAGCCGTGCTCGCGCACGACCGTCAGCAATTGCGAATGCACGTCGCGCCATTCGCGCAGCCGCAGGTGCGACAGAAAATTCGCGCGGCACGCATCGGCGAGCTGCTTGTTCGACTTCTTGTGCGCGACGGCTTCCTCGAACCACTTCCAGATGCGCGTCCATTGCAGGAACTCGGAGCGCTCGTCGACGAACTGCCGGTGCGCCTGGTCCGCCTGCTCCTGCGCCTCGATCGGCCGGTCGCGCGGATCCTGCACCGACAATGCCGACGCGATGATCAGCACTTCCGCGAGCGCATGATGATCGCGCGCGGCGAGGATCATCCGTCCGACGCGCGGATCGAGCGGCAGGCGCGCGAGTTCGCGGCCGAGCGGCGTGAGCGCGTTGTCGTCATCGACGGCACCGAGTTCGTTCAGCAACTGATAGCCGTCCGCGATCGCGCGGCCCGGCGGCGGCTCGATGAACGGAAAGGTTTCGATCGCCGTCAGATGCAGCGACTTCATCCGCAGAATCACGGCGGCCAGCGACGAGCGCAGGATTTCCGGATCGGTGAAGCGCGGCCGCGTCTGAAAATCCGCTTCGTCGTAGAGCCGCACGCACACGCCGTCCGCGACGCGCCCGCAGCGGCCCGCGCGCTGATTCGCCGCCGCCTGCGACACCGGCTCGATCTGCAGCTGCTCGACCTTGTTGCGATACGAATAGCGCTTCACGCGCGCCATGCCGGTATCGACGACGTAGCGAATGCCCGGCACCGTCAGCGACGTTTCCGCGACGTTGGTCGCGAGCACGATGCGCCGTGCATTCGACGGCCTGAACACGCGCTCCTGCTCCTGCGCGGAGAGGCGCGCGAAGAGCGGCAGGATTTCCGTGTGCGGTGGATGGTGTTTGCGAAGCGCCTCGGCGGCGTCGCGGATTTCGCGCTCGCCGGGCAGGAACACGAGCACGTCGCCGGGGCCGACGCGGCACAGTTCGTCGACGGCATCGACGATGGCTTCCATCAGATCGCGGTCGGTCTTGCGATCGTTGCGCCGGGGCAGCGTGCCTTGCGCGTTCTTGATCGCCTCGCTTTCCTCTTCGATCGGCCGATAGCGCACTTCCACCGGATACAGCCGCCCGCTCACCTCGATCACCGGCGCGGGCTTTTCGTCGCTGCCGAAATGGCGCGCGAAACGCTCGGCGTCGATGGTCGCCGACGTGACGATCAGCTTCAGATCGGGACGCTTCGGAAGGATTTCCTTCAGATAGCCGAGCAGAAAGTCGATGTTGAGGCTGCGTTCGTGCGCCTCGTCGATGATGATCGTGTCATACGCGTTGAGCAGCGGATCGGTCTGCGTTTCGGCGAGCAGGATGCCGTCGGTCATCAGCTTGACGGACGCGCCCGGCGCGAGATTGTCCGTGAAGCGCACCTTGTAGCCGACGACTTCGCCGAAAGGCGTGCCGAGTTCCTCCGCGATGCGCCGTCCCGTGGCCGAAGCGGCGATCCGGCGCGGCTGCGTGTGACCGATGAGACCGCTGCCGCCCGCGCCGAGACCGCGCCCGAGTGCGAGGCAGATTTTCGGAAGCTGCGTGGTCTTGCCCGAGCCGGTCTCGCCGCTGACGATCACGACCTGATTCGCCGCGATCGCGCGTGCGATTTCCTCGCGCCGGCCGGAGACCGGCAGCGCTTCGGGGAAGACGATCGGCGGAATCGCGTTCGGTGTGACGATGCGTGGTGGACGCGGTTCGCGAGGCTCGCGCGGTGCGGGCGGGCGTTCGGCGGCTCGTCCGGGGGCGACAGGCTCGCGGCGCGCGACGGGCGCGGGCCGTTCGTTTCGATGCTCGGCGCGTTGGGCGTCGTGCTTGCGCGTGTCGGCTGGCTTGGTCGGCGCGCCGCCGTCCGGTCGCTCGGCTCGATGCCCCTCGCGCGGCGGACGCGCGTCTTGCGCGTGGCGAGTGTCATCGCGCTTCGCGGGCGCGGCCTTATCGGATGCGGCGAGCGGCTCGCGCACCGGAGCGCGATCCGTTTTCGCGGCAAGCGCGGGCTTCTGCTTCGTCCGATCGCGGATCGGCTCCGCAGGCTGCGGCTGTCGAGGCGGCGGCGGACGTTTCGTCGCCGAAGTGCCACTCTGCCCGCGCGTCATTTCCACGGCCTTGCCGTGCGCGACGCTTTTCTGCTGCGGCGACGCCGACGCAGCAGGCGCGCCCGCCGCGAACCGCCGCGCGGCGAGTTCCTTCTTGCTCAACCCCGCTTCGCCGGAATCGCCGGACGCGCCCCCGCCCTCCCACGCTTCGCGCAGCAGATTTTCACGCAGTTGTCGCAACTGCTCCTGAGGATCGAGGGATTTATCGGCGGACTGAGACTTGCCCGCCTGATCGGGACGTGATGGACGAGAAACATTCGGCATAGCGTCGCATTATAATCCCGGGATGAATTCCCAAACCGACCTCACGATGACCGCGTCGCAGCCGGCAGCCGAGCCCGAAGCGCCCGATCTCCACGCCCAGTTCGTCGACTGGATGCGCTCCGTCGCGCCGTATATTCACGCGTTCCGGAACAAGACCTTCGTCGTGGCGTTCGGCGGCGAGCTGGTGCAGGAAGGACGCCTGAACGCGCTCGTGCAGGACGTCGGCCTGCTGCACGCGATGGGCATCCACGTCGTGCTGGTGCACGGCTCGCGCCCGCAGCTCGACGAGCAATTGAGCCTTCACGGGGTGGAATCGTCGTTTTCGCACGGCCTGCGTATCACCGATGCCCGCGCGCTCGAATCCGCGAAGGAAGCCGCCGGCGAAGTGCGTCTCGATATCGAGGCCGCGATCAGCCAGGGCTTGCCGAACACGCCGATGGCGCACGCGCACATCAGCGTCGTGTCGGGCAACTTCGTGACGGCGCGGCCGGTCGGCATTCTGGATGGCGTCGATTTCCAGCATACGGGCGTCGTGCGCAAGATCGACGGCGATTCCATCCGCCAGTCGCTCGCATCGAACAAGCTGGTGCTGCTGTCGTCGCTCGGCTTCTCGCCGACCGGCGAGGCGTTCAATCTGTCGATGGAAGATGTCGCGTCCGCCGCCGCCATCGCGCTGCGCGCCGACAAGATCATCTTCGTGACCGAAATTCCGGGCCTCGTCGATTCGGAAAACGAACTCATCCGCGAACTGTCGCTCGACGATGCCTATCGCCTGCAGGAAAGCGGCGAGCTGCAGGGCGACACCGCGTTTTATCTGAAGCATACGGTGCGCGCGTGCCGCGGCGGCGTCGCGCGCGGCCACATCATTCCGTATTCGCTCGACGGCAGCGTGCTGCTCGAACTGTTCCTGCACGATGGCGTCGGCACGATGATCTCGTACGAGAACCTCGAAAGCCTGCGCGAGGCGACGCCGGATGACGTCGGCGGCATTCTCACGCTGATCGAGCCGCTCGAAAGCGACGGCACGCTCGTGCGGCGCGGACGTCACCAGATCGAACGCGATATCGACCACTTCTCCGTCATCGAGCACGATGGCGTGCTGTTCGGCTGCGCGGCGCTTTATCCGTACACGCAGGAACGCATCGGCGAGATGGCGTGCCTGACCGTCGCGCCGGAAGCGCAAGGTTCGGGCGACGGCGAACGCCTGCTCAAGCGCATCGAGCAGCGGGCGCGGGCGCGCGGCCTCACGCGTATCTTCGTGCTGACGACGCGCACCGAGCACTGGTTCCTGAAGCGCGGCTTCGTGAAGGTGACCGTGGACGATCTTCCCGAAGACCGCCGGCGCCTTTACAACTGGCAGCGCAAGTCGCTCGTCCTGATGAAACACCTTTGAACACGATTTGAGAAGCGCGAACCGCGCTTCGCCCCCGATACAGAGGAGAAACTCACAATGGCTCGAATGGTTCAATGCGCGAAGCTCGGCAAGGAAGCCGAAGGACTGGACTTTCCGCCGCTGCCGGGCGAGCTCGGCAAGCGCATCTACGAAACGATCTCGAAGGAAGCCTGGCAAGGCTGGCTCAAGCAGCAGACGATGCTCATCAACGAGAATCGACTGAACATGGCCGATCCGCGCGCGCGCCAGTACCTCATCAAGCAGACCGAGAAATATTTCTTCGGCGAAGGCGCCGATACGGCTACAGGCTACGTCCCGCCGCAAAGCTGAAATCGCGGCTCGATCGCACTGCAAGAACCGGCCCATGCGGCCGGTTTTTTGTTGCCCGCGAGTGTGCAAAATGTTCCGAATGGACCATCAGACGAATCGCATGGGATTCGGCGCAATCCTAGACCAGGCAAGGGATTGAGCCAGCCTCCGATGCGTGCGCCGATAGCCCGGTTTGCACATCGTCTGTCATCGTGTTATCATCTGTTCGTTATCAACAGTAATTCACCATCATTCACGCGCATGAGTCCGGCGCATCGCTTTTCGGACGCATCGCGGTAGTGACAGTTTTTATACAAAGAGGCGCGTCGGTTTTTTAGCTGGTTCTGCCAGACTCACGCCGGCCTTTTTCGTCTCAGGTTGTTTTTTCGCCGACGTCGCGGCTCCACCCGCGGCAACTCAGGTTCAACACCGGGTTCGCCGTCCGCTCGTCAAATTCGTTTGTTTCATCCGAGTGCAATTTCGCGACCCACCGCGAAGCACCGGCACCGCGTTTGCTATTCGTTTCTTCAGCATCTGCTTCGAACACGATGCTGCGCGGAGCCATTGGCGTCTGTTTCCCGCGATGCAAAGCGGCGCCGTCGCGAAACTGCACTGTCCCGGCAATACGCGCTGTCCTTTCGACGGCGCGCCCGAAGCTCCGCGCGAGTTCTCGGGATCGAATACGGAGTTTTTCGAACTATGTCTTCTCTTCAAGAGGGCCTTTGGCGCAAACACGATTCATCGAGTCGGAAGTCCGATCTCACCCTCGACGACATCACCATCGTCGATCAATCCCTGCTCAAGCGCGCGGTCGGCGCGATGGCCATCGGTAATGCGATGGAGTGGTTCGACTTCGGCGTGTACAGCTACATCGCCGTGACGCTCGGCAAGGTGTTCTTCCCGTCGAGCAGCCCGGCGGCGCAGTTGCTCGCGACCTTCGGCACGTTCGCGGCAGCGTTCCTCGTGCGCCCGATCGGCGGCATGGTGTTCGGCCCGCTCGGCGACCGCATCGGCCGCAAGCGCGTGCTCGCGATGACGATGATCATGATGGCCGTCGGCACGTTCTGTATCGGCATCATTCCGAGCTACGAGTCGATCGGCGTGATGGCGCCGGTGCTGCTGCTCGTCGCGCGTCTCGTGCAGGGCTTCTCGACGGGCGGCGAATACGGCGGCGCGGCTACGTTTATCGCCGAATTCTCGCCGGACAAGAAGCGCGGCTTCATGTCGAGCTTTCTGGAGTTCGGCACGCTCGTCGGCTATGTGCTCGGCGCGGGCGTCGTCGCGGTGCTGACCGCGGTGATGTCAGAGCGCGAACTGCTCTCGTGGGGCTGGCGCATTCCGTTCATGATCGCGGGTCCGCTCGGCCTGATCGGCCTGTATATCCGGATGAAGCTCGAGGAAACGCCGGCGTTCCAGCGCGAAGCCGAGAAGGCGGAAGCGGTGTCGCACGAAACGACCAAGGAGCAGTTCCGCGAAACGCTGATCCAGCAATGGAAGCCGCTTTTGCAATGCGTGGGCCTCGTGCTGATCTTCAACGTGACCGACTACATGGCGCTTTCGTATCTGCCGAGCTATCTGTCGGCGACGCTCAAGTTCAACGAGACGCACGGCCTCTTCATCGTGCTCGTCGTGATGGTGCTGATGATGCCGCTGACGCTCTTCGCCGGCCGCCTGTCGGACACGATCGGCCGCAAGCCGGTGATGCTCGCAGGTTGTATCGGCCTCCTGGTGCTGTCGATTCCGGCGCTTTCGCTGATCCGCATGGGCACGGTTCCGTCGATCTTCGCGGGCATGATGATTCTCGGCGCGCTGCTGTCGACGTTCACGGGCGTGATGCCGTCGTCGCTGCCGGCTCTCTTCCCGACGAAGATCCGCTACGGCGCGCTCGCGATCGGCTTCAACGTGTCGGTGTCGCTGTTCGGCGGCACGACGCCGCTCGTCACGGCATGGCTCGTCGACAAGACCGGCAACCTGATGATGCCCGCGTACTATCTGATGGGCGCGTCGCTGATCGGTATCGTGTCGGTGCTCGCGCTGCACGAAACGGCGAAGAAGCCGCTGAAGGGTTCGCCGCCTGCCGTGGCGTCGAAGTCGGAAGCGCACGCGATCCTGCGTGGCCATCGCGAAGCCGCCGAAATGGACGATACGTTCCCGGAAGGCACGGTGCGCGCGTAAAGCGCCGGGCTTTTTGAAGGCGCAAGGCCGGTGCGTGAGCGCCGGCCTTTTTTTATGTCACGAGCGCGACGATGTGCGCTTCCAGTTTTCCATCGTCGATATCGAGCAACGCGAGCGTGATCGGCAGTTTGAAACGACGCGGCCCCGCGCTGCCGGGATTCACGAAGAGCACGCCGTTGCGACGCTCGATGAGCGGCTTGTGCGAATGACCGGTCACGACGACGTCGATGCCGTCGAGTTGCTCTGGGACATCGGCGATATCGTGGACGACGTGGATCGTCGCGCCGCCAAGCTCGATGCGCGCGTGCTCGGGCAATCGCGCGACGTCATCGCCGACATCGTTATTGCCGCGTACGACGGTGAGCGGCGCGAGCGATGCGAGCGCATCGAGCACGTCGCGCTTGCAGATATCGCCTGCATGAATGATGTGCGCGCAGCCGCGCAATGCGTCGAGCGCCTCGGGGCGCACGAGGTTGTGGGTATCGGAGATGAGCCCGATGCGCATCACGTTTCCTCGTTCGCGAGGATGCGCTCGATGCGTCGATCGGGCACGAGCCATACGGCCGCGACGAGCGCGTAGATCGTCGCGGCGATCCACGGCTGCCAGAACGACACGGCGATGGCGATCACGCCATCGCTGAATGCTTCGAGCCGGGTCGTGCCCATCGTGTGTCCTCGCGCCGAAAACGGTGCCGCCGATTATGCGGGAGCGTCGAAAACTTGTCGAACGGCGTGCATGGTGGCGGCCGGCGCGGCTTTGGCGCGGTGTCGGGCAATGGTAGAATCGCGTCCGCCCTGCCGGGGTGATGAAATTGGTAAACATAGCGGACTTAAAATCCGCCGCCTAACGGCTTGCCGGTTCGAGTCCGGTCCCCGGCACCAGGCACGCGATTCGCACTCCCCTCAATCGTTCAGCGGCATCCCGCCAACCAGCGCCACGCCGTTGGCCACCTGCCTCCCGACCGCATCCGCGACTTCCTGGATGCTGCGATAGCCCGTCGGCATCCAGTGCAGCCACGTGTCCTCCTGAACGTCGAAGCTGGCGTCACCCACGGTCACCGTTCCCGACACCCACTCCGCACCATCGAGGAAATTGAAGGCGATACGCGCCGCGTCGGACTTCGATCGAACGCTGGTGATGCGGATCCTGACCGGCACTCCGTTCGGATCGATTCGAAGTCCGAGATGAGCGGCGCGCATCGCGAATGCGGACATCATCGCGCTGCGAACCCACGGCGTGAGGAGAACACCGTTACTGTCGATCGTCGGGGACTGGATGCCATCGACGATTCGCTGCCTCGTCTGGACGCTGCCCGCGCTGGAAGATGGGATATCCGGTACTGTCGTCAGGCATCCGGAGAGAAACAAGGACAACGCGACTGCGCTTGCAAGGGATTTCAGTGCCATTCGTGGATCAGGTTTTCGGTAAAGGATTGGGTCACCGTAATAACGACCCGCCTTCCGAAATCTTGAACGCCCCCTCACACCGCATTCAACAACCGCTCCGCGTCCCTCACCGCATCAAACAAGGCCTCGATCGCCGTATCGCGATCAAGCAGGCACACGTGTTCGATATCGAACGGCAACGCATCCACGCCGATGAACCGCACCGTTCCGCCGAAGCAGTCGCGCGTCTTGCCGCCGCGCACCGACGCGATGTAGTTCGGGGTGATGTAGAGCGCAACGGGCGTCATGGCAACCTCGGCGATGGTCCGGTCGATGAACCAGAGTCTAGCGATGCCCGCCGTCGCGCTGCACCCGCCTGACGCGGGGAACGCTTCCCCTTCCTTCGTGGCCCTCGCCGCTACACCGCGTGCCCCAGGACGCGCGCGACGTAATGCCGTCCCCACGCCTCGCCGTGCGCGATCGCCTCGGCGACGGTCTCGAAAGGACCGTGATCGCCCGTCATTTCGCCCGAGTCGTCGGCAAGTGTCGATCCGTGCACAGGTTTGCGGTCGAGCCGCGTCACGCGCACGCGAATCGCGTAACCCTCGGACGGAGCCGCCTCCTCGTCGCCGTCGGCTTCGATCGGCCTGGATACGGCCTGCATGGCGAGCAGGTAATCGCCTACTTCGATGTCCTTCTGCATGGCGGTGGTCTCCATCGGTGCGCAACGCGCGGTCGAATGACAGAGCCGATTGTGCTACCGCATCGCGCGAGAAAACAAGCGCCCGGCCAAACCCTCGCGGGGCGCGCATGATATAAAGTTTCGCCCCATCCTCTTTCCGCTCCGAGCCCTTCGCGGCATCGGGCACCGACAGAATTCATCGATGAACCATCGCACCCGCCATCTGCCGCTCGTTTTGCTCACGATTCCGCTCGCTTTTCTCGCCGGCTGCACGTCCTATTACAAGAACGTCGAAGCCTGCAAGGACAAGGTTCGCGCGGATTACCCCGACGCCGCGAGCGCGCCGCTGAAAATCACCGGCTCCGGCGCGAGTTATCATGGCTCGCGGGTGGTCGTGCACGGCACGATCCAGAATCCGCCGAAGCCGCCGGCCACCAAGGCGGCACAGGTGCCCGCGGCGGCCGAATGCACGTTCAGCGAAACGTCGATGACCGGCTTCCAGTGGCTCGTTCCCGCGAAACTCGCGCCGAAGCCGCCCGTCGCCGCATCCGACGATTGAGCCTCTAACCCGCCCGCGACGAGGAGATCCACGCGCATGCTGCTCGCCCAGATCAGCGATCTGCACATCACGGCGCAAGGCACGCTCGCCTACGGCCGCGTCGATACCGCCGCTTTCCTCGCCCGCGCGATCGGCCTGCTCAACGCGCTCGATCCCCGTCCCGACGCCGTGCTCGTCACAGGCGATCTCGTCGATGCGGGCGGCATCGACGAATACCGGCATCTGCGCACGCTCCTCGATACGCTCGCGATGCCGTGGCATGTGATCGTCGGCAATCACGACGACCGCGCGAATCTGCGCACGGTATTCGGCGATCGCCCCGAACTCGCGGGCCACGACGGCTTCGTGCAGTACGCATTCGATGTCGGCAATGTCCGCGTGCTCGCGCTCGACACACTTGATCCCGGTTCAGGCGGCGGACGTCTGTGCGCCGCGCGCCTCGCCTGGCTCGAAGCGCAGCTCGACGCCTGCCGCGATCAGCCCGTCGTCATCGGCATGCATCACCCGCCGATCGCATGCGGCATCGGCTTCATGGACGAAATCCGCCTCGCACCGGACGACAGCCGCGCGCTTGATGCGCTCGTGCGCCGCCATCCGAACGTCGAGCGCATCGTGTGCGGTCATGTGCATCGGGCCATCGGCGCACGGTTCGGCGGCACGTTCATCTGGTGCGCGCCGTCGACCGCGCATCAGGTGGCGCTGCAACTGAAGCCCGACGGCCCCGAGGCGTTCGTCATGGAGCCGCCCGCGTTCGGTCTGCATCTGTGGCGCGCCGATCTCGGCCTCGTCACGCATTGCATGAGCGTCGATCAGGGCGGCGGCCCGCAGCCTTTCTGACGGCGCGCTGCGGCGCGCGCGCGTCTTCAGTATGATCAGCGGCTGATCTTCATCGGCTTCGGTTCATGCCCAATTCGCCGCAATCGAATCCTCCGGCGCGCCATCCGCACTATTCGCGCGCCACGCTGTGGCTGCTCGCGACCATCGCGGGCGTCTCGGTCGCAAACATCTATTTCAATCAGCCGCTGCTCGGCGATTTCCGCGCGAGCTTTCCCGGCGACGCCCATTTGATCGGCGCGGTGCCCGCCTCGACGCAGCTCGGCTACGCGCTCGGCATGCTCGTGCTCGCGCCGCTCGGCGACCGCTTCGACCGGCGTCTTTTGATCCTGCTGCAACTCGCGGCGCTCGGCGTATCGCTCGTGGCCGCGGCGAGCGCGCCGACGCTCGCCGTTCTGATCGCGGCGAGTCTCGCGATCGGCATCGTATCGACGATCGCGCAGCAAGCCGTGCCCTTCGCCGCCGAGCTCGCGCCCGCCGCCGAACGCGGCCACGCCGTCGGCACGGTGATGAGCGGGCTCTTGCTCGGCATCCTGCTCGCGCGCACGGTGTCGGGCTTCGTCGCGCAGTACTTCGGCTGGCGGGCCGTGTTCGGCGCCTCCGTGCTCGCGACGATCGCGCTGGCGGTCGTCGTGATCGCGCGGTTGCCGAAGAGCCGTCCGACCTCGACGCTCACCTACGGCAAACTGCTCGGCTCGATGTGGCATCTCGCGGCCGAAAACCGCGCGCTACGCGAGGCGTCGTTCACCGGCGGCGCGCTCTTCGCCGCGTTCAGCATCTTCTGGTCGGTGCTCACGCTGCTGCTCGCGGGCGAGCCGTTTCATATGGGTCCGCAGGCGGCGGGGCTTTTCGGCATCGTCGGCGCGGCAGGCGCGCTCGCCGCACCGCTCGCCGGAAAATCCGCCGACAAGCGCGGCCCGCGCGCCGTCATCTCGCTGTGCATCGGGCTCGTGGCGCTGTCGTTCGTGGTGTTCGCGTTTTCGGCGAAGAGCATCGCGGGGCTCGTCGTCGGCGTGATCGTGCTCGATGTCGGCGTGCAGGCCGCGCAGATTTCGAACCAGTCGCGCATCTACGCGCTCAAGCCCGAGGCGCGCAGCCGCGTGAACACGGTCTACATGGTCGCTTATTTCATCGGCGGGGCGCTGGGATCAGCGGTCGCGTCGCTCGCGTGGCAGGCGATGGGCTGGACGGGCGTCTGTCTCGCCGGTCTCGCGGCGACGGGTCTCGCGGGCTTCAGCCACTGGCGCGGGCGCGATAAGCGATAGCGGATTCAGGTGCGCTCGCGTGCGTAGTCGCACAACGCGTCGAGCACGCGATCGAATTCGAGCGACTTGTCGAAGAAGTGGCGCACGCCGTATTGCAGGCAGCGCTCGCGATACGTCGGCAGCGCGTGATTCGTGAGCACCGCGATGAACGCGCCCGGCGAGCGCGCCGCGCCGCATTCCTCGAGCCACGCGAGCACGTCGATGCCCGAGCCGCGTTTCAGTTGCAGATCGACGATCACCGCGTCGAACGCCTGCGCCGACAGCAGCGCGATCGCGTCGTCCGGCGCATCGGCGAACGCGCTCACGCGCCACGGTCCGAGCGCATCGATCGCCTCGGTCAGGCTGCGGCGGATCAGCGGCGAGTCCTCGATCAACAGCACCGCGAGCGGCGTGCGCCGCGCGCCCGGCTGCCCGCTTCGGTCGTCAGTGGTGATGTGATTGCCCACGTCGGGCGCCCTCCGGCAGTGCTCGCGGATTTCAAACCATGCGCCGCTATTCGATCAGGCCATTCTTGATCGCGTAATACGTGAGATCGGCGTTATTGGAAAGCCGCATTTTTTCGAGCACGCGCGCGCGATACGTGCTCACCGTCTTCACCGAAAGATGCAGTTCCTGCGCGATTTCCGTCGGAATCCGTCCGCCCGCGAGCTTGCAGAAAATCTGGAACTCGCGCTCCGACAGCAGTTCGTGCGGCCGTTCGGCGGCGGGCTTGTCGAGCTTGTCGGCAAGCGCATCCGCGATGAACTCGGACAGATAGCGATGTCCGCGCGCCACAGTACGGATCGCGCGCACGATCTCGTCGGGCGCGGCATCCTTGTTCAGATAGCCGTTCGCGCCCGCCTTCAGCAGGTTGATCGCGTACTGGCTCTCCGGAAAGCCCGAAAGCATCAGCACGCCCTGCTCCGGGCGGATCTGCTTGATCACGCGCAAGGTGTCGACGCCGTTTTTGTCCGGCATCGCGATGTCGAGCAGCACGACGTCGAACGCCTGCGCGCGCACGAGCGCGATGGCTTCGTCGCCGGTTGCGGCCTCGCCCGCGACTTCCATGTCGGGCTCGTCCACGACAAACTGCCTGAATCCGCTGCGCACGATCGCGTGGTCGTCGGCTATCAAGACTCGAATCATTCGCGTCGTCCGCGCTGCCGGACGCTCTTGTAGTAGTTGATCGGTCATTTCATGCATGCGGCCGGATACGCCCGCAGCGTATCCGGCCGCGTCGCCCTTAGCCGTTACGGCCTTCCAGCAGATCCGCCATGTCGTCGGCGTGCTCTTCCTCGACGGCCAGAATGTCCTCGAAGATGCGGCGCGTCGTGACGTCCTTGTCGCCGAGATAGCGGATGATCTCGCGGTACGTATCGATCGCGATGCGCTCGGCAATCAGATTCTCGCGGATCATGTCGATCAGATCCTTGCCTTCGTTGTACTCGGAATGCGAGCGCGACGACAGGCCATCGGGCGCGAAATTCGGTGCGCCGCCCAGTTGCACGATGCGTTCGGCGAGCGTGTCGGCGTGCTCCTGTTCCTCGTTCGCGTGCTCCAGGAACTCCTGCGCGACGGCTTCCGAGTGAATGCCCTTCGCCATGAAGTAATGACGCTTGTAGCGCAGCGTGCAGACGATTTCGGTGGCGAGCGAATCGTTGAGCAGCTTCAGCACCGTCTCGCGGTCGGCGCCGTAGCCCTCCGTCACCGCGCCTTCGTCCATGTGCTGACGCGCATCGGCGCGAATTTTTTCGACATCGAGGACAAAAGCGCCCGAGGACTGGTTCGACTCGGCTTTTACAGCAGACGATTTGGACATTTGGTTCGCTCCTCTGTACGGGATGAGATGACTGTTCGCTGGAGCAGGTTCTCGCAAATGCCGCGTGCATAGAACCCTGCTATCCAATCAGAGGCTCCGATGCATGCACCATGCCTGCCCCTCGAAAAAGCCGCGCGACGGTCGTAAGTCCCGCGCGCGGCTTGATGGCTCATGGCTTTCGCCCTGATGCGGGCGTCATGTGCGGAACACGCCAAGCAGCAAGGTGACCACGAACACGACGAGAAAAATGAAGAAAAGAATCTTCGCGATTTCCGCCGCGCCGGCCGCGATGCCCGTGAAGCCGAACACGGCGGCAATGATGGCGATGACGAAGAAGACGGCAGCGTAGTGAAGCATGTGAGCTCCTTCCTAAGTAGTTGAGAACGTTCTGGCGAGCGGACGCAAGCGCCGCTAATCGATGGCTTTTTTTGTGACGACGAAGCCCAGCACCAGGAACACGACGCAGAGGATCAGGAAGAGCACGAACAGGAACTTGGCGATTGCCGCGGCGCCCGCAGCCACGCCCGTAAAGCCCAGCACGCCGGCGATCACGGCCACGATCGCGAAAAACAAGGCCCACTTCAGCATGATCGTTCCCCGTAAAGAATGAATGACGGAACCATGCTAGCGATGCCCGCCGCGCGGCGCATTCGGGCAGGCTCCTTTTTTGCTGTGGGAATCCACCGACACCCGCTTTCAAATCGGCTGCCTTAAGTGAAACGCCGCACCACCGACACCATGAGCCACCTACCGCGAGCCGCGATCCTGCCCGACGACCCGCCCCTCTTCGCAGCCGACGAGCCCGCCATGCCGAAAGCGTCCACGCCGCCCGCGCCGGCCGGCATCGCGCGCCGCGCGGCGCGTTTGAACGACTGGATGCGCCGCTATAGCTGGGCGGTCGCGATGACGGTCGCGATCGTCATCACGGTGGGTGGACTGATCATTCTGGAATCGGGACGCATGCGCATCGCGTCCGAATACGAAACCGCGCTCGAAGCGAAGGGCGCGACCGCGCAGCTTTCGATGCTCGCCGCCGATATCGCCACGCTCACCGCCGACGAGCGCGGCTTCGCGCTGAAAGCGGACGATGCGTTTCCGGCGCACTTCAGGGAGACGGCGGCGCGCGTGCGGCGCACGCTGGCATGGCTCGATGCGTACTACCGACGCATCGGCGACGACACCGCGCTCGCGAGCTTCGCGCAGATCCGCGCCGCCGCCGACGATGAAATCGCGCAAGGCACGGTGCGCTTCGCCGACCCGCCGGCCGACGCCGCCGCACGCAATCGCACGCTGGCGCCGCCGCCCGACACGAGCGCGACGCTCGACGCGGCGCTATCGCTTCTGCGTCTGAACGAGGAACAACGCGCGCAGCACGCGCTCGATGCGAGCCGCGCCGATCAGCGCATCTCGACGCTTTGTGTCGGCGCACTTTGCGCGCTCAATATCGTGTTGTTCATCCTGCTCTTTCGCAATCTGGGCATCCAGCTCGACAAGCAGGCGCGCGTGCAGAAAGCGCTTATCACGCAGCAGGAAGAGCTCGATCAGCTCGTGTTCGCGCGCACGCGTCAACTCGAAGCGCTCGCCTGGCACTTGCAATCGGTCAGCGAAAACGAAAAGACGGAGCTTGCGCGCGAACTGCACGACGAACTCGGCTCGATCCTCACCGCGAGCAAGATGGATGTCGCGTGGGTGCGCGGCAAGCTCAAGAACACGGAACCCGCGATGGCCGAGAAACTCGCGCGCGCACTCGGCAATCTGGATCAGGGCATCGCATTGAAGCGACGCATCATCGAGGACATGCGGCCGACCGTGCTCGCCAGCTTCGGCCTTGTGACCGCGCTGCGCTCGCTTGCCGACGAAGCCGCGCAACGCAACGGCTGGAGCGTCGAGTTCGATCTGCCGGGCGACGACGTGAAGCTCGGCGAGGCGATCGAAATCGCGCTCTTTCGCGTCGCCCAGGAAACGCTGACCAACGCGGCGAAGTACGCGCACGCGAGCCGCATCCGCGTGACGCTCGACGTCGATGAAGAGAACGTGTCGCTCTCGATCATCGATGACGGCATCGGCATCCGGCCGCAGGATCTCAAGCGCACGCAGACGCATGGGCTCGTCGGCATGCGCCAGCGCGTCTCGGCGCGCGGCGGGCGCTTCGAGATCGAGCGCGCGTCGCCGCATGGCACGTCGATCAGCGTGTCGATGCCGCGTGAGCGCAGTGTCGATGCGCCCATCGTCGCGCCTTCCGCGTAGGACGATGCCGACATCGAATGCAGACGCCGCCGACAGCAAAATCGCAGCCGTGCCTACAGCCTGAGACCGACCGATTTTTTTATGATTGTTCACACCGGTATGCGGGGCGTCGAAGAGGTCCGTCACCAGACATGATGCGCGAACCCGATTCCAGTCACGCATTTCAACTCCAAGGGGAATAAACATGACTCGACTCATCGCTCTACTGCTGATTGCAGGCACGGCGGCTCTCGCGGGCTGCAACACCGTCTCGGGCGCTGGCCAGGACATTTCGAAGGGCGGTCAGGCCATTTCGAATTCCGCCGAGGAGCACAAGTAACGGGCGACGTGCGCCGCATCGTTGCGGCGCACGCGCTCAGGCGTTCCATAGCGTTGATGTAGGACCCTGTCTTCCCGCCACGTTCGCGTGGCGGGATTTTTTTTGCGTCGACGTTGGCGCGCGCCAAACGCAAAAAACCCGGCCGATGCTGCGCGGCCGGGTTTCGTTGCTTCAGGCGCTTGTCGTTATTGCGTGTCGGGCAGTTCCAGCGCCGGTTGCTGCGTGTTGCCGCCCTGCGCGACCAGCATACGGATCTTCTCCGGCACGAGTTGCGAGACCGCATTGCCTGAAGGCAGCGTCGTCACGAGCCAGTCCGCGTTGTTGACGAGCGTGAACGAGGCCGATGTGTAGACCGGCGTCTTCGTGCCCGGCAGCGTCGCGATCAACTGGTACGTGCCGCCCGAGACATAGATGGAATCCTGCGTCGTCGCGGGCACGGCGTTCTTGTAGGCGACACCCGCCATCGTCGGACTGACGCTCGCGATGTTCGTCCCCGGCGCGACGAGATAGATATCGAGGTTCGGCGCGTTCGTCGACGCGTTGAATGCGCGCACGCGCGCGCTGCTCGACAGCAAGCCCTTGTCGAACGGATCGTCGATGACCGCGATCGACGGCAGGAAGCCCGCGTCAGGCAGCGCGATCACCGTGTATTCGTGCCCTTTCGCCGCGTTCGAGATGCTCGTGTCGGTGGCGAGTTGCGTCGTCGTGTTGACGGCCGCGTAGGAGAAGCTGTGCTGGCCCGTGTCGATGTTCGCGAAGTTGGTCACCGCCTTGTAGGCGAGATTCGGCTGCAGGATCTTGGCGTTGTCGTAGAAGTCGACGTTCGGGCCGCTCGGAATCGCGTGAATGAAATGGACCTGCGCCGGGGTGACGCCGATTTCCTTGCCGACATCGTCGGAGCTTCCGCCGCAAGCGGAGAGCAAAGCGGCGACGGCGGCGAGCGCGGCAGCGGTGCGGATGAGCTTCATGGTTCCACCTTTTCTCTGGTTCTTTTCTATTCGAGTCCGTGGCGCGGGGGTGCGATGCCCGGCTGGGACTCTCCCTTGTTGGCCTTCCCTGCCCGCTTGCGACGAAGTTCGAATGCGAAGACGCGTGGAACGGGCGTTCGCATTGAGCAATCGACGTGCCCTTGATCGGTGCGTGGGCGCGTGGGTAGGCCGCGAAGCCTTGTGGGATAAGGCTTTGGTTTCGTTAGAGGATTGCTTCGGGAAGGTACGAGCGGCGAGTTCGGCACGATGACACGGCTGCAAATCCCACGATAGAAACACTCAATTTTCCAATCTGGCGAGTGGCAAATCGAAACCGATGGATAGAATCGGTGACGTGGTTCGCAAAACATTCGGAGTCGCTTCAGGAATGCAGGATGATTTTCAGTCGACGGCCGATTGCTATAACGCTGGCCAATGGCAAGGCGCTGTGTTTTGGAGTGAACGATGTCTGAGCATCGAATCGGATAACGCGGATGTGCTCCATTTGCGTGGTATCACCGCGCTTGCGCTTGACGATGCAAAAGACGCGCAACGCTGGGCTCTGAAAGCAATCGAGCGTTCGCCGAATCCGGTCTTCCTCAATACGCTCAGCGTGATTCAGACGCACCTGGGCGCATTCGCCCGCGCCGCGGAAATCGCGCGAACCGCACTCGAAATCGCAGCGCAAGGGCGCCCGGACATCGATAAGAGCGTCCTGCTCTATAACCTCGGTCGCGCGCTGCAATTGGATCTGCGCTTTGCGGAAGCGGCTGCGGTATATCGAGAGGTGATCGATCTCAACCCCGGTCATGTCGAGGCGCATAACAATCTCGGTGTGTCCTTAAGATCGCTTGGCCAGCTCGACGCGGCCGTCGAGCAACTCCATCATGCGCTGGCGATCCAACCGGCGAATCCGGTAGCTCATGGCAACCTCGGTCACGCGTTGCTCGCGTCGGGTCGATACAGGGACGCGTGGCCGCATTTCGAACATCGATGGTCCACGTTTCTGGATGAGCGCGGCGATTCGAAGATCAATCCTCCGAATCTGCCGATGCCTCAATGGAAAGGCGAAAGCACGCGGGCAGATCAGGATCGTCTGCTGGTACTGCACGAGCAGGGGCTGGGTGACACGCTTCACTTCTGCCGGTATATCCCGATGGCGATGGAGCGTTTCTCCCAGGTGGGCTTTGCCTGCCCCGAACCTCTTCGGCGCCTGTTGAGCCGCGCTTTCGGTTCGACGTCATCGAAGTTCGTGTACCTCGATGCGACGCGCGTTGACTTGCGACAGTGGGACATGTACAGCCCGCTGCTGTCACTGCCGATGACGTTCGACACGGATGCCGACTCCATCCCGGCCGCGATTCCGTACTTGCACGCGGAACCGCGCGCAGCGCAGCGCTGGTCGAAACGGCTCGCCGGCTTGCAAAACTCGGCACGGCCGCGTATCGGTCTTGTATGGGCCGGCGGCGGGCTGCTGCCGGAAGTGGATGCGAGACGAAGCATGCCGGTCGACAAAATCGACGCGCTCATCTCCTGGCCGCATGCGCTCTGGATCAGTTTGCAGAAGCCTGTGAGCGACGCGAAGAAACTGCAAAGCCGGCAGCGCGCCCATATCGTCGACTGGATGAACGAGATCGACGATTTCGCCGATACCGCCGCGCTCGTCGCATCGCTGGACCTCGTGATCTGTGTGGACACATCCATCGCGCATCTCGCCGGCGCAATGGGCAAGCGCGTATGGCTGCTCAATCGGTATCAGGGCTGCTGGCGCTGGATGCGCGATCGTGAGGATACGCCGTGGTATCCGAACATGCGGATCTTCAACCAGGAAACGTGTGGCGACTGGGACGAAGTGCTGGCACGGGTGCTCGCGGAACTGGAACGGGACGCCTGGCGGTCGTAGTCTCAAATGGCGAACCCGGGCACATCGTTATCGATGTGCCCGGGTCCGAGTGTCATCAGATGGAACTGGCGGAATGCCGCCCGTTCTATCGAACGTGTGCTTACCAGCGGTAGCCCGCCTGAGCCTTGAGGGCGGTCGAACCACCATTTGCCGACGAGACACCGACACCCAGGTTAAGGTTCATCGTCACCTGATAGGCCGCGGCGACGCCGACAGCGGTCGCGCTGCCGTAGTTGCCGACCGCCACGCCGGCCCACTTCTCGCCCGGGTTCAGCACCGGAATGCTCGGGATGGCCAAGGTCGACGCCGCTGCACGATCAGCGTAGCGTTCCATGTCTCGCCGCGTGCTGGCGATCGCCTGATCCGTATAGGCTTTCTCGCCTGCGACGGCCTGATCGGTGTAGGCGTTCGCTTGCGTGATCTTGTCGTTCAACTGATTGACGTTGACCGCGTCGGTGCCTTGCGTGCCGGCCGCGACGTTCGTGATCTGACGCTCGCTGCCTGCCGCGCCGACGGACACCGTATTTGCGCGATCCGCGACGGAGTTCGCACCGAGGGCGACCGAATTGTCGGCGCTGGCGTTCGCGTTCGCACCCATGGCGGTGGCGTGCGTGCCCGATGCCGTGGCGGTTTCACCGGCGTTGCCACTCGCTGCGAAGAGCGAGTCGGAGACGGCAGCGCTGACGACCGGAGCTGCGGCGCGCACGGTCGACTGGAGCATCGCGCTCCGGACAAGCCCGTTGCCGCCCTGGAGAGCCAGGATGTCGGCGGTGTTTTGCGCGACAAGTTGGCCTACTGCGTTCAACTGGTTCATGTTGACAGCGTCGTTGCCGTCGATGCCGTCGGCGACGTTGATAATCCGACGCGTTATCTCGCCGCCAACGCTGAAAACGTTCCCTTGTCCGCCATCACTACTGCCATTGCCGATCGCGACAGAGTCAGTACCTGAAGCAACCGCCCTGAAGCCGATCGCGACTGAACTTTCACCACTCGCATTGGAAGCCCAACCCATCGCTATTCCGCGCTCAGTAGACGAGGCCTCTACGCCCACGGCAATCGCGCCATTGCTCGCGCGCGAATTCGCACCAACGATGACGGCACCTTGAGAAGCTTTCGAGTTTGTGCCGATGACGACGCTGCTGTTTCCGGCTTGCGCGTACTGTCCGATGACAACAGAAGCTTGGGGCGGACCTGATGTATATTCCCAACCGTCTAACGGAAGCGCTTTCACGTTGTTTCCGATCAAAACGGCTCCCCAACCATCGGCATTGACCTGGTGATCGCCGATCATGGTCGCCATTACATCTGTATGGTTGTCGTCGCCATAGATATTCGTACCGTCTCGCGGCACGGGCTCTCCCCAAGGCGACACGCCCAGCGTGTTGTTCCAGCCTGTGATCGTCCCGGCCGAAGCACCGGAACCCGCCAGAACGGCCATGCTGATCAACACCCCCGTCATGACCGGCTTAAACCGAATTTGATTACGCTTCATATATAATTTCCCGATAATAAAATATTTGATGTACATCCCTCGCTGCGTTCGAATTCCGGCCAAGGTTCCCGAACGTAGCCTTCTTTTTCGCTCACGCGAAAATCACTTGCAACACGTGTTATCTCGCTGCCCGCAAATTATTGGCATTCCGCCGTATCACGGATAACGAGACATCAGAATCGCTTTGTTTGATGTTTTCAGGCGTTCGAAGAGTCTTTTATGACGAACGTCCGCCGTAACAATCAGTAATATGATTGTTTGCGGACAGCATTATAGTCAGACGATTGAAGACACTGTTGATTGCACCGCTTTTTGACAAATCACAGCGAGTTAAGCCGTCAACTCATTGCGTCGCTGAGAAAGGGGCTGAAATCGGAAGGCGTATTTAGCGTTGTGCAGTCGACCAGCTCGTCATTAGTGGCTTTTCCATGACGCTCAATGACCTTGATGAAGATGTCCCGGTCGCCGCCGTTAGCGTAAATAGTCGACTTGTCCGACATCGCGCTGACCGTCTGCGCGACTTCTTCCAGTAACCGGGCATTTTCCCGCGTGTTACAAAATCCCGTGACACTCGAATTGAAATGCCAGGGCAAGTGCGAAGACAGGTTGTTCGCTCTGCCGGCCTCAGGCGCGAAAGCCGTTTCGCGTCAGTTCACCACCAGCGCTAAGCCAACCCCCGTCGCCGATAATCAAACCAGAACGAAAGCCCGACCGAAAGCAAAATCACGACCGTCGCGATAACAGTCCATTGCGTGATGATTTCCCCGAGCAGCAACGCCCCCAGCAATACCGCAACGACCGGATTCACATAAAGACAACTCGTCGCGACAATCGTGCTCGTATTCCGAATCAAGAAGTTATACGCGACATAAGCCGCCATCGATCCGATCACCACGAGATAAATAAACGAAAATCCCGCGCCGACGCTCATATGCGTCACTCGCTCCCCCGCCGCCAACGCGATACCCGTCGCAATCAATCCACCGAGCCCGATCTGCAAAGCCGTCGACATCAGAAGATCCGAAGCCTGCGGCAGACGCGTCGCCAGATGCGCGCCGCCCGCCCAGAAAATCGCGGCACACAGAATCGCCAATGTGCCGACGGTCGAACTCGGAGAAGGATCGCCGTGATTCAGCAGCACGATGCCGATGAGTCCCAGCGCCACCGCGAACCATTCACCCCTGGCGACGCCGCGTCCGCTCAACGCGGTGAAGATCGTCGCGAAGAGCGGCACGGTGGCCACCATCACCGCGGCCGTGCCGGTTCCCACCGTGCGCATGCCGTAGGCCATCATCCCGCTCGACAAACCCTCCAGCAATGTGCCGACGATCGCCGCATTGCGCACTTCCCGCGCGCTGGGCCACACCGCCTTGCAATGCACGGCGATCACGAACAGCCCGACACCGGCGCACAGGTTGCGCAAACCGCCGAGCATGAGCGGCGGAAACGACTCGAGCGACAAATAAATCCCGAGATACGTCGAGCCCCACACGAGATAAACGACGGCCAGCGCAAGCGCGACCTGCCCTTTGAACGAGCGCGGCGCGCGAAACGGAAAACGGTCGGGGAAACTGAACGGCAGACGCGGCGGCGGCAAAGCGGACATGCATTACTCCGCGACGGCTGCGCGCCGGACAACTGCAAAAGGAACAGGGAAATACGCTGCGGCGACTACCAGACTGAACGGCATGACGGGACGAAAGAAGTGCGATTGCGCGAGGAGAGACCGCGCGATCCTCGGGAAAACCCCGATAATCCGCGGCGCCCGACATTATGCAGTAAGCACGGAACGCGTTTGCACAACTTTACGAATGGTTGCCAAGACGCCACGCCGCGGTGTAACGTGTCGGCTGCTAACGCGGGGGTCCTGCGTTGCACATCGCGATCTCGATCGGTTTTATCGACGAAATCGCTTCGTGTGGCGTGGGTGAGAAATACCCTTTGAACCTGATCTGGATAATGCCAGCGCAGGGAAGCGTTCGGGTTCCATGGTTTGCAGCATCCAGCCACTTCTTCCGGACCCGTACCTTTCCATCTCGTTCCTCCCTGTTTAGCTCCTGAATCAGCCGAGCTCGACTGCGTTCGTGTGTGCGTCGTCGTGCTTCGGCAATAAACCATCCCTACAGGAGAGACAGCACATGAATGCCAACCCGAAGTTCCTGTCCGAGAACGCCGTCGTCGATGCCGCCGCCATCGCGCCGCTGCCGAACTCGCGCAAGGTCTACGTGACCGGCTCGACGCCCGACATCCGCGTGCCGATGCGCGAGATCACGCAATCGGACACCCCCGACGGCTTCGGGGCGGAGAAGAACCCGCCGGTGTACGTGTACGACACCTCGGGCCCGTACACCGATCCCGACGCGAACATCGACATCCGCGCGGGTCTGCCCGCCGTGCGCGCGCAATGGATTGAAGCACGAGGCGACACCGAACAGCTCGACGGACTGTCGAGCGAATTCGGCCGCGAGCGCGCCGCCGATCCGAAGACGGCCGAACTGCGCTTTCCCGACCTGCATCGTCATCCGCGCCGCGCGCTGGCCGGGAAGAACGTCTCGCAGATGCACTACGCACGGCAAGGCATCATCACGCCCGAGATGGAGTACATCGCGATCCGCGAAAACCAGCGGCGCGCGGAATACCTCGAAAGCCTGAAGCACAGCGGCCCAAACGGCGAAAAGCTCGCCGCGATGATGGGTCGCCAGCATCCCGGACAGGCCTTCGGCGCGGCGGCGTTCGGCAAGGACGCGGCAAAGGAAATCACGCCCGAGTTCGTGCGCGAGGAAGTGGCGCGCGGCCGCGCGATCATCCCGGCAAACATCAATCACCCGGAAAGCGAGCCGATGATCATCGGCCGCAACTTCCTCGTGAAGATCAACGCGAACATCGGCAATTCGGCGGTGACGTCCTCCATCGGCGAGGAAGTCGACAAGATGACCTGGGCGATCCGCTGGGGCGGCGACACGGTGATGGATCTCTCGACGGGCAAGCACATCCACGAAACGCGCGAGTGGATCATCCGCAATTCGCCGGTGCCGATCGGCACGGTGCCGATCTATCAGGCGCTCGAAAAGGTCAACGGCAAGGCCGAGGACCTGACGTGGGAAATCTTCCGCGACACGCTCATCGAGCAGGCGGAACAGGGCGTCGATTACTTCACGATTCACGCGGGCGTGCGCCTGCAATACGTGCCGCTGACCGCCAACCGCATGACGGGCATCGTGTCGCGCGGCGGCTCGATCATGGCGAAGTGGTGCCTCGCACATCACAAGGAAAGCTTCATCTACGAGCACTTCGAAGACATCTGCGAAATCATGAAGCAATACGATGTCTCGTTCTCGCTCGGCGATGGCCTGCGCCCCGGCTCCATCTACGACGCCAACGACGAAGCGCAGCTCGGCGAACTCAAGACGCTCGGCGAACTGACGCAGATCGCGTGGAAGCATGACGTGCAGGTGATGATCGAAGGCCCCGGCCACGTGCCGATGCAGCTCATCAAGGAGAACATGGACCTGCAACTGGAATGGTGCGACGAAGCGCCGTTCTACACGCTCGGGCCGCTCACGACGGACATCGCGCCGGGATACGACCACATCACGTCGGGTATCGGTGCGGCGATGATCGGCTGGTTCGGCACCGCGATGCTCTGCTACGTCACGCCGAAGGAGCACCTCGGCCTGCCGAACAAGGACGACGTCAAGGTAGGCATCATCACCTACAAGCTGGCGGCGCACGCGGCGGATCTGGCGAAGGGTCATCCGGGCGCGCAGGTTCGCGACAACGCGTTGTCGAAAGCGCGCTTCGAGTTCCGCTGGGAGGACCAGTTCAACCTCGGCCTCGATCCCGACAAGGCGCGCGAATTCCACGACGAAACCCTGCCGAAGGATTCGGCCAAGGTCGCGCACTTCTGTTCGATGTGCGGCCCGCATTTCTGCTCGATGAAAATCACGCAGGACGTCCGCGATTTCGCCGCGAAGCAAGGCGTGAGCGAAAACGAGGCGCTCGCGAAGGGCATGGAGACGAAGGCGATCGAGTTCGTCAAGAAGGGCTCGGAGATTTACCAGCCGACTTGATGCTTGTTTCTGGCTGACAACGGCCTGTCGCACAGCGCGTGCGGCAGGCCGTTTTTTTATCGGAATCGGGCGCAAAGCCTTGTCGCGTCTGGATGAGCGGTTCATCGGACGATTCGGGCACTTTTCCTGCTAGAGAAGCGAACGAACCGGCGAAAACATGGCGGCCCTCGTTGGTCGACGCCGAAAACGGTCACTGCGCGGCTCGCGTAGCCGCGTGTGAACCGAAGCCGATTCATCTCATCATCGAATTGGAGAGTCGACATGAAAAACATCAAACAGATCGGCGCCGCTGCAATGGTCATTGCGTTTCTGGGAGGATTGACCGCTTGCGGCGACATGACCACGCGTCAACGGGATACCGCGATCGGCGCAGGCGTGGGCGCGGCCGGCGGAGCGGTGATCGGCGGCAGTGCACTTTCGACGTTGGGCGGCGCTGCAGTCGGCGGCGTCATCGGCAATCAGGTCGGCAAGTAAGGAGGTGGCCGTTTTAGGCGGCGAAGCGTTGCGCTTCGCCGCGTCAAACCGAACCGCTGTTTCATGTTTGTTACAGAAAGGCGTTTCGGTAATGCTTTGTCACATGACATCGGACGCCTGCGCGCCATCGTTCGTCTAAGCTGTTTCTAACGGACCGTTCGATTTTCATCGAGAAGAGTCCGGCAAGCCGTAGCGCAAGGAGCAGCATCATGATTTCCGCCTGTATTCCCGGACCCAGAACGGCCGCCGCCGCGCTCGCCGCCGGGCTGCTTCTCAGCGGGTGCTATTACCCTTACGGGTATCCGGCTTATCCACCCTATCCCGTCACGAGTGCGACCTACGCGCAGCGTGAGTTCGTCGTTCCCGCATCGGGAGCGGCGGTAGCGGCCTCGCCTGCCACGCTGCCGCCGCAGTACGAGTACGCCGTCGGCTCGCCCTATTCCGACTACTACCAGACCTATCCGTACCCTTATCCGTATCCGTACTATCCGTACGCCGGGTATCCGGCGTATTACGGCTATGGATATGGCTACGGCTATCCGGCGGTCTCGATCGGCTTCGGATACTGGGGCGGCGGCGGTTGCTGCTGGGGTCACGGATGGCACGGCGGAGGCTGGCATGGCAACGGCGGATGGCACGGCGGCGGAGGCGGAGGCCGCTGGCACGGTGGCGGCAGCAGCTGGCACGGTGGCGGGGGCGGCGGCCACGGACACTGAGCGCCGTGTCGCGATCGCGTTGGATGACACAGAAAAGCCGTCCGGCGCGCGCCTGCGTAACATAGCTGCAACATTTTCTGATCGACTCGCGGACTTACGCGCACATTACCCAACTGTGCGCCGGGACACTTTCCTTATCCGACAAGGCTTCGGCACATTTCGCCAGACGATTGGCACAGTTCTGGCTACATAGCTCCCCTATTCGACACGTCGCGACGGCGACCCACGCAGCAAACCTCGCGCGCATCGCTGGCGCACTTTCCGTATCGGGGGATCGGACATGATGGCCTTTATATTTTTCCTGCTGTGGATGCTCGCCTCGCTCGGCCTTTTGACCGTGTGGGTGTTCCGCCAGACGCCATCTGTCCGCCATGACGAACGCGCGCCGGACGCGGTCGCCAAGGGCTGACGCCCTCCACTTCCGCGCAACTCCCGCATCGACGACGCGCCCGCAAGCGGCGCGTCCCGTCACGCCGATGCCGCAATGGGCGGGCATTCACGCCTTGACGCAGGCCGTTCGCGCCCTATTCTTAGTGTGCGCGTTATGCGTTTGCTTAAGCCCGCGGCCGGCTACTGCTTAACATCGAACTCCACGCGCATCGCGGCTTCGCTTCGCGCCGCTTCGGCTCATGACAAAGAGAAGGAGACCCGATGTTCCACCAGCTACTCACCCCGATCGCCAATTCCCTGTTCGCATCGTTCATCGTCGCGGCGCTGCCGATCATTCTCGTGCTCGTGCTGCTGGGCTGGGCGCGCCGCCCCGCGTGGCAGGCATCGCTCGCGGGCTTGATACTCGCGCTCGTCATCGCCGTGGCGGGCTGGCATTTCCCGGTCGCGCTCGCGCTCGATTCGGTCGCGGCCGGCGCCGTGTTCGCGCTGTGGCCGGTCATGTGGATCGTCTTCGCCGCGATCCTGCTCTACAACGTCGCGCAACGCTCGGGGCGTTTCGAGGCGTTCCGCCTGTGGATGGTCGATAACCTCCCGAACGACCGGCGCATCGTGCTCGTCGTGATCGGCTTCTCGTTCGGCGCGCTCCTCGAAGGGATCTCGGGTTTCGGCACGCCGATTGCGATCACGAGTTCGCTCTTGATTCTGCTCGGCTTCCCGACGCTCGAAGCGCTCACCTTCACGCTGATCTTCAACACGGCGCCGGTCGCGTTCGGCGCGCTCGGCGTGCCGATCACCGTGCTCGGCGCGGTCACGCACCTGCCGACCGATGCGCTCGCGAAAATGGTCGGCCGCCAGTTGCCGTTCTTCGCGTTCTTCCTGCCGTTTTACGTGATCGGCATTTACGCGGGCTTTCGCAACATGATGCGCGTGTGGCCCGTGCTGCTCGTCTCCGGCGGCGCGTTCGCGCTCACGCAGTTCGTGACGTCGAACTACATCAGCTATGCGCTGACCGACGTGCTTTCGTCGCTCGTCTCGCTGATTCTGACGATCGCGTTCCTGCGCGTGTGGAAGCCCGTCGCCGACGAGCGCTTCGCCGTGAACGTCGAGCGCCTCGGCAATACGGGCGCGACGCTTTCGGGCGGCCACGGCTGGGTGCCGTGGATCGTCGTATCGGTGGTGGTGATCGTGTGGACGGTGCTCAAGATTTTCCTGATCGGCGACGTCAAGGTTCCGTGGCCCGGTCTCGACAAGGCCGTCTACATCACGCTCTATAACCAGCCGTACGGCGCGATCTGGGACTTCCAGCCGCTCGCGACCGGCACCGCGATCCTGGTGGCGTCGATCATCACGGCGCTGCTCGTGAAGCTGCCCGCGCGCGAGTACGGCGCGGCGATCGCGGATACGTGGGTGCAGACGCGCATCGCGATTCTGACGGTCGCGACGATCGTCGGCCTTGCGTATCTGATGAACTATTCGGGCATGAACTACACCCTCGGTCTGGGCGTGGCGTCGGTCGGGCCGTTCTTCCCGCTCGTGTCCGCGTTCCTCGGCTGGGTGGCCGTGTTCCTCTCCGGCAGCGACACGTCGGGCAACGCGTTGTTCGGCAATCTGCAGGTGGTGGCGGCGAATCAGCTGAACCTGAATCCGGTGCTGATGGCGGCGACCAACTCGTCGGGCGGCGTGATGGGCAAGATGATCTCGCCGCAGAACATCTCGACCGGCGTGGCGACGACCGAGCTCAAAGGGAAGGAAGGTGTCGTGTTCGTGCGCACCTTCAAACATTCGATCCTGCTCACGATCGTGCTCGGCGTGCTCGTGTGGCTGCAGCAGAACGTTCTGACGTGGATGATTCCGCCGCACTGAAAACCCGGCGCGCTTCTCCCGCTTCTTGCGCTTTCGTTCGGCGGGCGTTTTATCGGTACGGGCGCGGTGCTAACATGCGCGGACTTTCAATCAGCATCCCGAAGTCCGCCTCGCCATGTCACCCGCCAATCTGCTGCAACTGATCGTGCTCGCCGCCCTGTGGGGCGCATCGTTTCTCTTTATCCGCGTCGGCGTGGCCGAGTTCGGCGTCGCGCCGCTGATGGCCTTGCGCGTGGGCATCGGCGCGGTGTTTCTGGTCGCGATGCTGCTTGCGCGACGCCCGTTCGCCGCCACCGTCAAGACGCTGCGCACGCGCTGGCTTCAGTTGCTGGCCGTCGGCATTCTCAACTCCGCGGCACCGTTCTGTCTTTTCGCGTATGCCGAGCTGACGCTTTCGGCCGGCGCGACGTCCGTCATCAATGCGACGACGCCGCTCTTCGGCGCGCTCGTCGCTTTCCTGTGGCTCCGGGACCGTCTGACGACGGCACGCTCGATCGGCATGGCGATCGGCTTCGCGGGCGTGCTCGTGCTGGTGTGGAATCAGATCGCGCCGGATCACGGCGGGCACGATGCCGCTTTGCCGGTGCAGGGCATGCTGGCGGCGGCTGCGGCGCTCGCGGCATCGGCGCTTTATGGCGTCGCGGGCAACTTCGCGAAGAAGTATCTGATGGACGTCGACGCGATGACCAACGCCGCCGGCAGCATGATCGGCGCGACTCTCACGCTCGCGCCGATCGCGTTTTTCACTTGGCCCGCCGTGCCGGTTTCGGCGCATGCGTGGGGCGCGGTGCTCGCGCTCGGCATCGGCTGCACGGGCATCGCGTACTTCATCTATTTCCATCTGGTCGCGGTCGCGGGGCCCGCCCGCGCGATGACCGTCACCTTCGTCATTCCGCTCTTCGGGATTCTGTGGGGCGCGGTGTTTCTTGGCGAACATGTGTCGGTTGCGATGATCGCGGGGTGTGGGATCGTGCTTGCGGGGACTGCGCTTGCTACCGGTGCCGTGAAGCGTGTTCCGTTCGTTGGGCGGCGTAAGCTTGCGCCTTGAGGTTTTGGGGAACCTTGTGTTCGTGTCGGTCTATTAGCATTGCCCCTGTGCGGGGCGGCAGTCACTTTCTTTGCTGCTGCAAAGAAAGTAACCAAAGAAAGCAGCTCGCTCAGGCCCGCGGTCACACGCACGTTGGCCATGCTTGCCAGCCGCCCTTGGCCCTCGCCTGAGATCGCCGACAAGAGGCTCGCGCATTCTGACAAGCTTGTGATTCAAGCGAATTGGTTCAGCACCGAACTGCTCCGGCACAGCTTCCTCCGCTAATCTCGAATTCGAGATGGAAGACGCTCATCTACACGGTCGTCGGCTGTTCGACTACTGGAAGGACACGCATGACGTGGCCTCGGCGCATCACGCACTGATCTATCCAGATCTCGCTGCTTCGATGATCGGCCGCGATGTCCTGAAGTCATACTTTCCCGCCCCGCGCATCGGTGCGCCCCCGAAGCCGCAACAAGCCCAACTCAATCCCCCCGCACCGGCCCCCTTCCCGCCTTGATCGCGCCACGCTTCACCTTCCCCTCCACGCGACGTCGTTGCGATGCGCGCGTCGGCTTCGTCGCGATCCGCTTGCGCCGCGTGACGGCGACACTCCGAATGAGCTCATCCAGCCGCGCCAGCGCCGCCGCGCGATTCATGTCCTGCGTGCGATGCTCCTGCGCCTTGATGACGATCACGCCCTCGCGCGTGACACGGCTATCGGTGAGCGCGAGCAGGCGATCCTTGATGTACTCCGGCAGCGACGACGCGCGGATGTCGAAACGCAGATGGATCGCGCTCGACACCTTGTTGACGTTCTGACCGCCCGCGCCTTGCGCGCGCACGGCCGTCAGCTCGATTTCATTCGGCGGCACGGCGAGGCTGTCGGTCATCGTCATCGGTCGGCTCCTTCTTGTCCTGCACTCATGTGAGACGCCGTATTCTCGCCGCAAGTCCGGAATCGCGCCGCGTCGGCTCCCTCACGGCCTGCGCGAAAATCGCCGCCGAGCCGATGACCTCCACCCTGCGCTTCGCCCGCGTGATCGCCGTGTACACCAGTTCGCGCGACAGCACGCGCACGAACGCGCCGGGCAACACAAGCGCCGCGTGCTCGAATTCCGATCCCTGCGACTTGTGCACCGTGAGCGCGAACGCGGTGTCGTGCGGCGGCAGCGCGGCGGGCGACACATAGCGCAGCGCGCCATCGGCCATGCGGAACGCGACGCGCAGCGATCCGTCCACGCCCGGCAGCGCAATCCCGATATCGCCGTTGAACAGCCCGAGCGCGTAATCGTTGCGCGTGACGATCACCGGCCGTCCCGCAAACCACTGTGCGCCGAGCGCAAGCGCGATGCCCGCCTGCTCGCGCACTTTCGCGGCGATGCGCGCGTTCACTTCATCGACGCCGCGCGGTCCTTTGCGGGTCGCGCACAGCACGCGAAAGCGATTGAGCGCGTCGAAGAGCCGGGCGTGATCGGCCTCTGCGCCATCGAGCGCGGCGGACAGCGCTTCGGCATACGGCGCGAAGCCTTTGGCGAGGCGCGCGAGCGTGCGCTCGGACAGCGCCGCGTCGCCGTCGTCGAAGAGCACGGCCGCGCGCGCGCCGGATGGATCGAGCGCATCGAGCGCGGCCTGTTCGTCGCCGTTGCGGATCGCGATCGACAGACGGCCAATGTCCGAATCAAGCCCGAACCGATAATTCTTCTGCAGCCACACGACGCAATCGGTCAGCGCGCCTTCGCCTTCCTTGCCCCGCCCGCTCCAGTCATCGGGCAGCGTATCGAAGAGCGCGCCGTAGCCTTCGGAATCGTCGGCGGACGCAATGTCGAATAGTCCGAGTTGCGGCTCGCTCTTTGGCGTGCGGGCGTGCGGCAACGCGGCTTCGAGCCGCTTCGCATCGATCGAGAGCGCCGCCGCGATGCGCGCCTTGCCCGATACACTGAACGACGGCTGCGCGCTCAGTTCCGCGAACACCGCGCCGGCTTCCACGGCCGACAACTGATCCTTGTCGCCGAGCATCACGAGACGGCTCGCCGGGGCGACCGCTTCGAGCAGATGCGCCGCGAGCGCGACGTCGATCATCGAGGCTTCGTCGACGACGATCACGTCATACGGCAAGGGATTGTCGCGATGATGCCGGAAGCGCCCGTCCGACTGCACGCCGAGCAGCCGCTGCAAGGTGAACGACGTGCGCGGCAGGCGCTCCGCGAGTTCCGGCGGCAGCTTGTCCGCGCGCTCGATGAGCGCCTCCTGCATGCGTTGCGCGGCCTTGCCGGTCGGCGCGGCGAGCGCGATGCGCACATCCGGATCGGTATCAAGCAGACACGCGAGCACACCGACCACCGTCGTCGTCTTGCCGGTGCCCGGCCCGCCGCTCACGATCGTGAGCCGCCCCGCCAGCGCGACCAGTGCGGCGACGCGCTGCCAGTCGATGTCGTCGTCCTCGCGCGGACCGAAGTAACGCGCGATGCGCCCGGCCTGCTGCGCGATGCCCTCCCGCGAGACGGGCACGCGCGCATCGCGCGAGCGTTCGACGAGCGCCTCCGCGAGCCGCCGCTCGTACTCGAAGTAACGCGCGAGATAAAGCCGCCCATCTTCGTCGATGACGAGCGGCAAAAGATCAGCGGCGTTGCCGCGAGCGTTACTGCGCGCAAGGCACGCGACGCCGCTCGCGAGCAGCGCGTCGCGCGCTTCGTTGAAGTGCGCCTCGTGACGCCGGGCGAGCGCGCCGAGCGGCAGGCACACGTGACCTTGCGCAGTCGCGCGGCTCATCGCGAGCGCAGCGCGCTCGGTCCACAGCACGCTTCGCTCGTCGGCGCCCAGCCGCGCCGCGAGTGCGCTCAGACGCCGCGCGAAGCCTTCGGCGAGCGCCGCGCTCTCGTCCGCGGGCGCGGGCACGGGGCGCGCCGCTTCCATTGAATCGAGCGTGCTCATGCGACGCCTCCCGACATCAATCGATCGAGCGCCTCGACCAGTTCCAGCGACGGCCGTCCGCGATGCACACCGCTTGCGGATTCGCCATCTCGCCAGTCGGGACGAACGCCGCGCACGAACAGATACAGATATCCGCCGATATGCTTGTCGTACGCATAGTCCGACAGACGCGCGCGCAGGTAACGATGCAGCGCCACCACATAGATGAGCGCCTGAAGGTGATACGCATGTTCCGCCATCGCCACGGCGAGCGGTGCGGCGGCGTAGTCGGAAGCGGCATCGCCAAGATGATTCGACTTCCAGTCGATGATCCAGTAGCGGCCTTCATGCTCGACGATCATGTCGATGAATCCCTTGATGAACCCGCGCAACGCGCCGCTTTCGAGGGCGACGTCGGGAAATCCGTGCGCGGCGAGCAAACGCCGCATCGCGGTGAAATCGAGCGCATGCGCCGGAAACAGAAACTCCAGCTCGTTCATGCGACGCGTCATCGCGATAGTCTGAAGCCGCATGGCGGGCGCGATCTCGGCGGCGACCGTATCGGCGAGCAGACGCAGCATCATCGGCCGCAGGCGCGGGGCGAGCGCGTCCGGCGCGGGCGTCGGATGCTCGTGCAGCGCGCGTTCGACGGCAGCGGGCCAGCCGGACGGCTCGGTGAAATCCGCGAGCTCGAACATGCGATGCAGGCACTCGCCCGCCGCCGCGCCGCGCGGGAACGCGAGTATGTCGTCGGGCGCGAGTTGCGATTCGTCGCGCGCGGATGGCGCTATTCGTGCGGCGTCATCGAGCGCGGCGAGTTCATCGTGATCGGGACGCGCTTCGGCTGGCTGCGCCTGATTCGCCTCGTCGCGCGCACCAGCCGCGATCAGCGAGCTGAAACTCGCCATGCGCCAGCGATCGCGCAGAATGCGCTGATTCACGCGCGCGGCGATCTCGTGCTGATTCGTCGCATCCGCGACGAGCGGCTCGCGCATATCGATCACAGGCAACGGCGCAACGCCGATCGCGCCGTCCGAGCGCGCCGCGACCGCATTCCACGCCGCGACGACATCCGCTTCCTCGGGCGGCTCGTCGCAGAACGCATCGAAATCTTTCCCGCTGCCCGCGACGAGCCAGTTGAGCACGCTGCGACGCGATTCCTTCGTCGATCGGTTCGACACATAGAATCCCGCCACGACATAGCAGCGGAACACCGCACGCGTCAACGCGACGTAGACGAGACGCGCGCGCTCGGCCGCCTGCTCGCGCGCGATCGCCGCGCTCACGTGATCGTCTTCATTGCCTTCGATGCCGTAATGGAGCACGGCTTCGCCCGCGTCGTCGTGATACTCGCGCGCATCGGGCAAGCCCGATTTCGACCGCTCGCGCGATGCGCCATCGTTCAGGAACGGACAGAACACGACCGCGTATTCCAGTCCCTTCGACTTGTGAACGGTCACGATCTGCACGAGATTGCGATCGGATTCGAGGCGCAGTTGCGCTTCCTCGCCGCCGCCCTGCTGCTCGCGTTGCGCTGCGAGCCAGCGCAGCGTCGGCGCGATGCCGGGCTGTTCGGCTGAACGCGCCTGCAGCAACTCCGCCAGATGATTCACGTTGGTGAGCCTGCGCTCGCCGTCGGGCCGTGCGACGAGACGCGTCGCGATCGACAATTCGCGCGCGAGCGTGCGCCACATCACCGCGAAGCCGCGCTCATGCCAGATCGTGCGATAACGCGAGAAGCGCTCGACCCAGCTCGTCGAATCGATCGGCTCGCCGTGCGGATCGGCCGCGTCCGCGTGCTCCAGCCGCCAGAGCGCGGCGGCGTCGAGGCCGAACCAGTCGGTCGCGAGCGCCGCGCGCAGACGGCGCAAGTCGCCCGGCGTGTCGATGGCGGCGAGCACGCGCTCGATCTGCTCGGCGTCGGGCGAGCCGAACACCGACGCCTGCGCGAGCTCGACGCTGCCGATGCCCCACGCCGCGAGCACGCGCTTCACGAGACTGCCCTGCCGGTGCGTCTGCACGAGCACGGCGATATCGCCCGCCGAAAGCGGCGCGCGGCCGATGGTCACCTCGCCGCGCTGCGCGCCGCGCAAGAGCCGCGCGATCTCGGCGGCGCAGGCTTCGGCGGCATCGCGATGCGCGGTGGTTTTCAGGAGCGCCGATTCGCCGTGGGGCAGCATCCACACGCAGAAATCGGCGATGTCGGCATAGGCCGCGGCCGGCGTGCCGTCGACGAACGGCCCGCGTTTGCGAGTACCGGCGCGCACCGGCTGATAGTCGAGACCATCGAGAATGAACGCCGCCGGATTCGCTTCGAACACGCGATTGCACGCCTCGATGATCTGCGGCGTCGAGCGCTGATTGACCGCGAGCGTATAGCGCGCGCTCGCGCCGTCGCGCGCCGCGAGATACGTGTGCAGGTCGGCGGCGCGGAAGCTGTAGATCGCCTGCTTCGGATCGCCGACGAGAAAGAGCGGCCCGTGCGGCGCGAACACGCGGTTGAAGATCGCGTATTGCAGCGGATCGGTGTCCTGGAATTCGTCGATGAGCGCCGCCGGATAGCGCGCGCGCAACGCCTCGGCGAGCCACGCGTGCCTGACGAGCGCGTGATGCAGGTTCGACAGCAGATCGTCGAACGATACGACGCGGCGCGCGCGCTTTCTCGCGGCGAGTTCCGCGGGCGCGTGATCGAGCCACTCGCGCACGATGTCGAGCCACATCGCGCGCTGCGACGCCTCGGCTGCGGCGGCGGATGCAGCGAGCGCATCGGCCTGATCGAAAAACGCGTGCGCGGGCGGCGTGTTCTTGCCCTTGGTGCCCTTCGCGAGCGCGGTCGCGGTGAGCTTGAGCGCTTCCTTCGGCGGCGGCGCGTGACAGTCGGCATTGGCGAAGTAGTCGGCCCACGCGTCGATGGCCGCATCGAGGATCGTGCGCTTGTGCGTCGTCTTGTTGAGGATGGCTTCGGCGTCGAAGAGCAGCTTCGCGATGCCGTCGCGTTCGGCGTTCCACAACGCGCAGGCCTGGTCGAACAGCGCCTGCATGTCGGCCGCTTCGGCGGCATTCGTATCGCCGAAACGCAGCGCCGCGAGCGGCTTTTTCAGACGCCGGGCGAGCTGCGCATCGAGCGATGCCGGCCCCGCGCCCTTCGCGACGAGCCACGACGCGAACGACGGCGTGCGCGCCGCGACCGGCTCCACGCGCTCGCGCCAGAAATCCGCTGCGAGCTCGAAACGCAGCGCGCTGTCGTCGGCTTCCATCTCGAACGCGAACGGCATCGCGGCGGCGAACGGCGCCTCTTGCAGCGCGCGCTGGCAGAACGCGTGAATCGTGTGGATCGCGGCCTGATCGAAGGTGGACACGGCGATGCGCAAGCGCTTCGCCGCCTCGGCCGCGTCGATCTCTGCGAGCGTCGTTTCGAAGAGTTGCTCGATGAACGGATCGCCGGCCGCATCGCCGTTTTCGATCGCATGCGCGACGCCCGCGAGCCGCGAGCGGATGCGCTCGTGCAACTCGGCGGTCGCCGCCTTCGTGAAAGTTACGACGAGAATCTGCTCGACGGACAGGCGCTTTTCGAGCAGCAGGCGGACGTACAGCGCGCAGATGTTCCAGGTCTTGCCGGTGCCGGCGGAAGCCTCGATCTGATTCACGCCATCGAGCGCGCAGGAGAAGACGTCGAGTTCCTGCACGCCGGTGTCATCCATGAATGTCGTGAGGTTCGTCATGCGCCGCTCCGCAGATGTTGTGCGAGCGGATCGAACACGATGCGCGCGAGCGCGGCGAAGGCGTCGTCGAGCGCGAGGTCTGCGCCGCGAAACGCGATGCGAAACACCGGATCGTCGGATTCGGCGCGCGTGCGTTCGGACTCCCACGCGGCCTGCGCTTTCGAGTCGCCCTCCTTCACCTTGAGCCATGCGCTCTTCGGAAAGAACCTGAGCGGCATGCGCCGTCCCGCGCGATAGAGCGACGCCAGCGCGGCGAGATGCGCGAGCGGATCGGCGACGGGCATCAGCTCGAAATCCGCCGATTGCGACCCGCGCCCGTGCCAGATCGTGCGGCGCGGACCATCGGGCAGCGCCGCGCAATACGCGAGATGCGCGAGCCACGCGGACAGATAATCACGCGCGCGCGGCGCATCGTAGCGATAGATCACCTGGCCTTGCGGCGTCAGCGCGTTGAGCGTGCCGACGAGCGTCATCGGACGAACGTCGATGAGCGTGTCGTCATATGCGCCGAAGAGCGCGATGCCCGCGGTGTCGGGCCAGCGCGGCTCGAGATCGAGCGAGAACGGCAGGCGCTCGACACCCGCCGATGTCGAAGCGCGCACGCGTTCGGCCAGTTGCCCGAGCGCGTGAAGCTCGCGCGCCTGCCACACGCTGCCCGTTGCGCCGCCGGGCATTTCCGGACTCGCGCGCGCGACGCGTCTCGCGCGTTCGCGTGCGGCGCGCTCGCCGTCGTCGGCGGCTTCGAGCAGCGCGGGCAATACGCGCGCGGCGAGCGCGTCGCGGCCCGCGAAGCCCAGTTCGAACGGCTCGGTTTCGTCGAGTTCGGCTTCGGCATCGACGAGCGCAATGCCGAGGCGGTCACGCAACAACGCGCGCGCGGGATGGCGCCAGAAGCGCACGAAGTCGTCGAACGCGACGGTCTGGACGTCCTCCTCCTGCGGCAATGGCGCGGAGAAAAACCGCGCGACGGACTGCGACTTGCCCGATTCCAGCGCGCGAGCGAGTTCGGCGCGCTCGGGCTCGTAGGTGAAGAGTCGGCCGTCTGCGTGAAAATATTCCGGCGCATACGGCTGCAACGGATGCTCGAACACGAAACGCGCGCGCGCCGCTTCGAGTTCGTCGGGCGCGGCATGTTTGCCCGCGACGGACTGCGCGAGATAGTCGAGCAGTTCGTCGATGAGCGCGGCGGGCGGCAGCACCGCGTTGTCGCGGATACTGCGCCCCGTGTACGCGATCATGAACCGGTCGCGCGCGGCGAGCATGAGATCGAGGAACAGGTTGCGCTCGTCGTCGCGGCGCTGACGGTCGCCGAGCTTGCCGAAACGCGCCATCAGATCGAACTCGTCGGCGCGCGTGAGGCTCGGCAGCATGCCGTCGTCCATGCCGAGCAGGCACACCACGCGATACGGCAGGCCGCGCAGGCTCGTCAGCGACGAGAACGTGACGCCGCCCCACGGCACCCCGCCGCGTGCTGGATCGTCGAGTGTATCGCTGAGCGCGGTGCGGATCACGGCAGCCGATACGTCGGTCTCGCCCGCGCCTTCGTCCATCGCGACGACGAGCGAATCGATCGCGCGGCGCACGTCGCCGATGGCGTCGGTGAACGCGACGCCCGCGTCGAAGAAACGTTCGAGCGCATCGAGCAGCAGATCGCCCCAGGCGCGCGCGGTGCGCGACGTGGCGATGCGTTCGGCGAACGCGTCGATATCGTCGACGAAGCGCGTCAGACGGCCGAGCAACTCGGCGTCGGAGCCATTCGCGCCTTCGATAGGCAGCCATTCGTCGACAGGCGCGCCGCCGCCCGGCAGCGCGTAACCGAGATAGAGGCGCGTGAGGGCGTCGGCGAACGTGTGGCGCGCGGCGGGCACGTCGGCGGCGGTGACTTCGTCGGGCCGCAATCCGCGACGCGCGCCTGCCGCCGCAAGCCACGCCTGCGCGGTTTCGAGCGCGATGGCGTCGATGCCGTAGCGCGCCGCGATCGCATCCACGCGCAGCCATTCGACGAGTTCGGGCGCGCCGACGCTGCGCTCGGTGAGCGCGAGCCAGTCGATGAGCGCGCGCGCGACCGGATTCGCCTGCGACGGCGGCAGGCCCGTGATGCGATACGGAATGCGCCGCCGCTCGTTGCTAGCGCCCGCGGGCGCGGTGCCGAAGATGCCGTCGATGAGCGGCCCCGCCACCGCGAGATCCGGAAACGCGACGAGCACGTCCGACGGCTCCAGGCCTTCGATCTCGTCGAACCAGTCGAGCAGACGGTCGTGCAGCACTTCGAGTTGGCGCGACAGGCTATGACAGACATGCACTTCGATGCCGTTCCCGACGATCGTTTCGGGCTGCGGCTCGATGCTTTCTTCATCGAGCGCGAGGATGCCGTTCTGCACGCGCGCGAGCCACGTCGGCGCGGGATTGTCCTCGAAGAGTTGCCGCTCGCTCGACGCCGCGCTTTCGGTCAGCTCGTGCAGCATATGCAGTTGCGCCTGCGTCTGTCGGCCCCATTCCGCGAGCAGCGGATGGCCGACTTCCTGATAGTCGGCTTCGCCCTTCAGTTCGAGTTGCTCGACGCGCGCCTCGCTCACGATGTCGTACCAGAACTCGCGGCAAGGATTCTGCGCATAGACGCGCACGTCGATCCAGCGCGACAGCTCGCGCAACAGCGCGATATGCAGCGGCGGCATCGTCGGCAAGGCGAACACGCTGATGCGGCGCGGCCATTGCGCATGCATCACGGCATCGAGATCGAAGCCGGACGCATCGGCGAGAAAGCGGTACGCGGGCGGCGTCGGATCTTTTTCGGCGCCGTTCGCATCGTGTGCGAGATCCGCGAGCAGCGCGCGCCAGAGCGCCGCCTGCCAGCGCTCGTCCTCGCGCTGGATATCGTTCGCGCCCGCGAGACGCGGGCCGCGCGCATCGGTCTCGACACCGCTGCCCGCGAGAATCGAGCCGCCCGCCTGCCAGTGCGTGAGCCACTCGGGCCGATATGTCAGGTAGTGATCGAAGACCGTTGCGATGCGGCGCGCGAGCTCGTAGCGCATCGAATCGTCGGCGGCGTCGAGATATGTCGATAGCCGCGCCGAATCGCCGATCGACGGGTCTTCGAACAGCCGGTAGCAGCGCCACGCAAGCCGGTCCGGCGCGAACGGCGAATGCACGGCCACGGGCAGCACGCGCCCGATCTGCGCCCAGAGCCACTGCGCGAGATAGCAAAAATCGACGTTCGCGCAGATGCCGAAGCGCTCGGCCATGTCGAGTTCGAGCCGCCGCCGCACGGCCGCGCTCGGCACGATGACGGCTTCGCGCGCGAAGGGATCGCTCTCGCGCATCGCGAACGCGTCGAGGTCCTCGAAAAGCGCAGCGGCGAGCGTCTCGTGACGATTCGAATAAAAGAGTTCGAGCATGGAAGCGCCGTTGCTATGCGGCCTGAAATGGCGGGATTCGAAAAGCTTTGTAAGTCCAGGCGCCAGCATAGCAAAGCGGGCGCGGTGACGAGAACCTGGCCGAATGGCCGAGGTCAGAAGCCCGGTAGAGTTGGGTTAGACTCGTTTCTCGCCTCGTCCCCGGAACATCAACGAGCGTCAAAACAGGAAGTCGATGCGCTATTCGTTCGAAATCAGGAAGTTCATTTACAGCCAGTATTTCTTCGGCGGCTTGCGCATCGCTTTGGGCGTGTCGCTGCCCGCCGTCCTGATGCTCATCGTCTTTCATAATCGCGAACTCGGCTTCACGATCGCAACCGGCGCGCTCGGCGCATGCGTCGTCGATATGCCCGGCCCGCTCAGGCACAAGCACAACGAGATGCTCGCCTGCACGTCGATCGGCTTTCTCGCGGCGCTCGCAACGGGTATCGCGACCGCGCATCCGATCGCGCTCTGGCTGACCATCGTGCCGCTGACTTTCGTGCTGTCGCTGATCGTCGTGTATGGCAATCGCTGGCCGCAGATCAGCTTCGCCACGCTCTTCATGATGGTCGTCACGCTCGAAGAGCATTTCACGCCGATGCAGGCGCTCATCAACGCTTCGTGGATTCTGCTGGGCGGCCTCTGGTACACCTACTGGGCGACGCTCGTCTCCCGCCTGCTCGTGTATCGCATCGAGCAGCAGGCGCTCGCCGAAAGCATTTTCAGTTGCGCGGAGTATCTGCTCGCGCGCGCCGAGTTTTATGACGGCGACGCCGATCTCGACGAGTGCTACCGCGTGCTCATCGAAAAGCAGATCGCGGCCGTCGAGCGGCAGGAAGCGGCGCGCGACATCGTGCTGCGCAACCTGCCGAAAGTGAAGAGCGGCAAGCTCGACGCGCGGCGCGCACGGCTCTTCAATCTGTTCATCAACGTGGTGGATCTGCACGAGTTCTTCGTCGGCGCGCATACGGATTATCCGCTCGTCAGAAAGACGTTCGCGGGTTCCGACGTGCTCATCTTCTATCGCGACCTGATGCGCAAGGCGAGCGCGGATCTCGAAGAAATCGGCCTCGCGGTGCTGCAGAACAATCCGGCCGGACGGCAGATCAGCATGAAGGCCGAATTGCGCGCGATCGAATATGAACTCGAACTGATGCGCAAGCACGGTCTGCCGGAGAAGAATCCGGAAGCGTATACAGCGGCGGCGGCGGTGTTCAGGCGGCTCTGGAGCGCGACGCGCCTCATCGACAAGATGCGCCGCCGCACGCGCGACGGCGCGAGCGCGATCGAAACCGAAGTGCAGATCGATCACGCGCTGTCGCGGTTCATATCGAGCCGGCGCGTGCCGTTCATGCAGATCTTTTCGAATCTCACGATGTCTTCGCCGAGCTTCCGTCACGCGCTGCGCGTGACGATCGCGGTGGGCATCGGCTTCTGGCTCGGACGTCTGCTGCCGCTCACGAACGCGTACTGGATCGTGATGACCACCGTCATCATCCTGAAACCCGGCTATTCGCTCACGAAGCAGCGCAACACGCAGCGGATCATCGGCACGGCGATCGGTTGCGCGGTGACCATCGCGCTGATTCTGTTCGTGAAGGAGCCGCATATCCTGCTCGTCGTGATGTTCGCGTCGATGGTCATGAGCTATAGCCTCCTGCTCTTCAACTACGCGGCGAGCGTCGTGTTCACGTCGTCGTACGTGCTGCTGATGTTCCACCTGCTCGCGCCCGGCAGCTTGCGGCTGATCGGCGAGCGTGCGATCGATACCGTCGTCGGCTGCGCGATCGCCATCGCGGCGAGCCATCTTTTCCCTTATTGGGAATACCGGTTGATGGGCAAGCTCGTGAAGGATCTGCTCGCCGCGACGCGCAATTATCTGGAAGCAAGCTGGTGGTGGCGCGCGAAGCCAGCCACGCCGGCGGAGAAGTCGCGCGCGGCTTCTTCATCGGCGGTGGAAACGCCCGTCGATCGCGCGGTGTTCGCCGATGCCAACGCGGGCGCGGTGGCGTCGTCATCGGTTGTCGAGGCGCCCGTGCAAACGGTGGCCATCACAACCGTCGCGGCCAACGAGCCGAACGCCACCACGCCGCCGCTCGATCCGGCAGTGGTCGCCGATTCGGCGATGAAAGCCGCGAGCGCGACTGCGCAGCGCTTGTCGTCGGTGAGTATCGGGGAAAGCACGGCGGCCACGGCGAGCAAGGGCGCGTCCGCTGCGGCGACGGTCGCCGCCACCGCGCTCGACCGCGACTTCCGTTACCGGCTCGCGCGCAAGAACGTGCATATCGCTTTCGCCAATCTCGCGCAGGCGTTCCAGCGCATGATGCTCGAACCGAAGGCGCAGCAGCGGTACGTCGCGGAATTGAACGATCTGCTCGTGCAAAGCCATGTGCTCGCCTCGCAGATCACGGCTGCCGCGCCGCTTTTGCAGTCGCTCAACGAAGCGGGCGGCCAGCCGTTCGAACCGGTGCAGCGCACCTTCGGCATCGTGCGCGACAACCTCGCCGACGCCGTGGGCGAGCTGCCTGCCGCACCGAAGCCCGATGCGCCGCCCGCACAGGCGGACGCGCTCAAGGAGTTGCGGCGCGATCTGGACAAGATGGTCGTCGATGCCGAGCGCGCGCAATCGCTGTCCGCCGATGCGCTTCACGACCTCAAGCTGCTCGCGCATCAATGCAAGCAGATGCTGACGGCGTCGTCGCTCATCGGCAAGGACGCCGCGCAGATTCGCCTGCCAGTGTGAACGCCGCTCAGGCGCTACTGCGATGCGCCGATCGCAGGGACCGCGGGACGCACGTCGCTCGCGGCGGACGGTTGCGCGTTTTGCTGATCGAACTCGCGCTTTTCGCGAATCGCGTTGAAGAGGATCGTGCCGATCACGAGCAGCACCACGACAACGATGAACACGCTGACCGCGCGGGTCGGGTTCTTCGGCTTACCGTCCGGGCGGCGGGAATCGCGGGGGTCGTGGTTCATGAAAAGGTTCGTGGCGACGTTTCGGGAATGACCCGACATGGTACCCGTATCGGGTTTCAGTTGGATTGCGGGGCGCGACGATTCGCGGCACTTGCACTCACGTCGTTTCGATACGCGCGCGCCGGTCGCGAAATTCTCTGCTGCACCGCGCCGCTTGAAGAGAGCCCGTCCGGACGACGATACTGAATGCGATTCCATGCGCGTCCGATCCCGGCGCGGGTGGCAGGTGCAGGTGCCGGGATGATCTGTGACCGGACGTGGTGAGCCGCCCGCCCGGGCGGCCTTTTTTGTTTCATCATCCTAAGTTAATGCGCTCGCGAACGCTCAAGGCGCAAGCGTCGGGCGCACCGGCAGCGCCGTCGAATACTTGATCTGCTCCATCGCGAAACTGGAACTCACGTCGTACAAAGGCACCGCGCGAATGAGCTGCTTGTACACGCGGTCGTAATCATCGATATCCGACACCACGACCCGCAGCAGATAGTCGGTTTCGCCGCTCATCCGATACACCTCGACGACTTCCGGAATATCGCGGACCGCGCGCGTGAAATCCTCGGCCCACGTCTGCGTGTGCTGATTCGTGCGCACCGCGACGAATACCGTCGTGCCGACGCCCAGTTTCTTCGGATCGCATAGCGCCACCTGCGCGCGGATCACGCCCGTCTCTTTCAGACGCTGCACGCGCTTCCAGCAAGGCGTCTGCGACAGATTCACTCGTTGCGCGAGTTCCGCGATGGGCATCGTCACGTCGTTCTGCAGCAATTCGAGCAGTTTGCGGTCGATGAGGTCCATTCCCATGCTGCACCCCTTATAGGAAATTATTCTATTTCTCGATGGTCGAGCGAAATTATATGGAAACTAATTCTGGAGGCAAGCCGGTATAAATGAGTGGATCAGGTAACAACGAAAAGACGGCTCATCCACTATGCAACTCGAACATGTCAGCCGCCCGGCGCGGCCCTTCCCCCCGGCTTCGCCGGCGTCCGAATCCGCTGCCCGCACAAGCCCGGCGGTCGAACAACTGTGCCGCGAGCTCGACGCGGCTTTCGCGGCCGCCGAAACGGGTTCGCAGGCTGCGTTCGGGCAGCGCGTGCGACTTGCGCTGCAACGGGCGATCGCCGATCCGGCCGTGCTGCGCCCCGATCAGCGCGCGGGCAATCCGCAGACCTATTGCCGCCATCTGCTCGCCGCCGATCCGCTCAACCGCTATGCGATCGCCGCGCTCGTCTGGGCGCCGGGACAGGCGAGCCCGGTGCACGGTCATCGGACGTGGTGCGCCTATGCGGTGATCGAAGGCACGCTCGAGGAAACGCTGTATCGCTGGGACGCGGCGGAGCATCGCGCGATCGAAACGCGGCGTCATCCACGCCCGCCGGGCGCGGTGTCGTATGTGGGCGCAGGACGCGGCGCGATTCATCAGCTCGGCCTTTGCGCCGATGCCGCCACGCGCGCCCTGTCGCTTCATGTCTATGGCGTCGCGGGCGAGCAGATCGCCACGCACGTCAACGATCTGCTCGCAGCCTGAAGCAGGCTCAGCCTTTTCCCGGCTCGGACGCCGTCGGAATCTGCGGCGGAATCGGCACGGACTGATCGGTCGGCGGGGGCGCGGGCTGCGGCTCGTGCGACACATCGCGCGCCGCGGCTGTCGCCTCTTCTTCCACCGCAGGCGGCGCCCCGCCCGTCCAGATGCGCCGCGCGCGCTCGCGCCCTTCGGCGGCGTCGGCGCCGAGCATCGCGTCGCGCGTCATCTGCACGTGCATCTGCGGCACCGGAATCTCCATGCCGGCTTCGTCCATCTTGCGCTTGATGCGCAGATTGAACGCCCGCGCGACGCTCCATTGCTGCAGCGGCCGCGTCTTGATCTGCCCTTTCACGACCATCCAGTTCGGATCGAAACGGTCCAGTCCCCATACTTCGACCGGCCCCAGCATCTCCAGCCGATAGCGGAAATCGTCCATCAGCTCGGCGCCGACTTCGCGGATCATCTGGGTGACTTCATCGACGTCGGCCGAAAACGGCACGCGCACCTCGAACACCGCATACGCGAAATCGCGCGACAGGTTCTTGACCGTCTTGATCTGCGAGAACGGAATGGCGTGGATCGCGCCCTGACCGTCGCGCAGGCGCACGGTGCGAATCGTCAGGCTTTCGACGATGCCCGCGTGACCGCCCTCGACCTCGATCGAATCGCCGACCGAGATCGTGTCCTCGATGATGATGAAGAGCCCCGTGATCAGATCCGCGACGAGCGACTGCGCGCCGAAGCCGACCGCAAGGCCGATCACGCCCGCGCCCGCGAGCAGCGGCGTCACGTTGAGGCCGAGATTCGCGGCGGTCACGATCGCCGCGACCGTCAGCAGGAAGACGAACACGACGTTGCGCACGAGCGGCAGCATCGTGCGGGCGCGCATGCTCGGGCCGCGCCCGCCGCGCCGCGCCGCGTCCGGCCTGAGCGCTTCCTGAATGCCCGTGTCGATGAGAATCCAGATCAGCCACACGACGAAGAACGTCAGCACGATCATCGCGACGGCGTGCGTGATGCCGCGCGCGGCCACGCTCTCCTCGGCCATGTGGGCGAGCGAAAAACCCCAGAAACGCGACGACAGTTCGAGGAACACGAGCCACACGCCGACCACGATCATCGTGCCGACGAACTTGACGAGTCTGCGCACATACGCCGATTGCCGGCGCGGTTTGCGCGACTTGGGCCGTGTGATGCGCACGATGATCGCGGAAAGGAAGAACGCGATGACGAGCAGGCCCGCCGTCGCGATCGCCATCTGCAACACGTTCTCCGACGTGCCGATGCCCATCAGCGTCGCCACCACCGACGCGGAGGCGAGCAGCAGCAGCGGCAGTTGCCACAGCGACGCGACCACTTCGAAGGTTTCGGTCGCGGCCTTGCGCGTGTTGCGCTGCTCGTAGCTGCGGCTGCGGATCAGATGCGCGACGGGCCGCTGGAACGCGAGCGCGAAATACGCGGTGAGGCCCGCCGCGCCCATGTTCGCGCAGGTCGAAATGAGGCCGGCGAGATTGGTGCCCAGTTGCTGCGCGACGTCGTAATTGGCGGCGGCGTCGCCGAGCGCGCCGAGCGTGCCGATCAGGAACAGGAGCCGCCGCGCGCGGATGATCAGCAGGTTCACCGCGACGCGGCGGTGCGCCGAGCCGAACAGCGAGAACATGATGAGACAGATCGCCGAGAACACCGCGCCTGCGACGATCGCGTACGCGGTGACCATCGCGAGCGTGCGACCGAGCGACAGCGGCATGTAATGCGTGAAGGTCAGCGCTGCGAGAAACGCGAACAGGTACGGCGCCACGCGGCGCAGCGTGAAGAGCAGCAGCTCGCGCGTCGTCGGATTCGAGTGCAGGCCGGTGTCGATACCGTAACGCGCCTGCACGCGCCGCTGCAGATAAACGAGCGTCAGCGCGCACGCGGCCCAGCCAGCGAGCATCGCAAAGAAGTTGAAGAGCGTGCGGCCGAACGTCTCGCGGCTCTGGCTCGTGACAATCGTGAAGAGCTCGTTGCCGGCCGCATTGAAGCGTCCGATCCAATAGGCGATCGGCGTCTTGCCGCGCTTCACGTCCGCTTCGATGTTGGTGAGCGCCGACGCGATCGCGCCGAGCAGCCCGGCGTTCTGCGCAATGGTCGCCACCACCGACGATGCCGTCGAGCCGGATGTCGGCGTCGCGCCTGCCGCGGCCGTGCCGCTCGCGGTTACGTCCGTCGTCGCGGAAGCCGCCGCTGCGCCGGATGCGGGAACGGTGGTGTCGGCCGCGCGTTTCGCGTCGCGCAGATGCTTCAGTTGCGAAACGAGCGCGGCGCGTTGCTTGTCGCTGTCGAGCGTTGCGATGATGTTGTCGAGCGAGCGCACCATGTCGGCATCGGACATGGCGGGCGCGGACGCTGCATCCGGCGCGGATGCGGGCGCGGCCGGCGTGATCAGTTCCTGGAAGGTGGGCAGCGTGAGCGCGGAAGCGGCGTGGGCGGCAGGCGTCGCGAGCGCGATCGACGCGACGAGCACGGCAAGCACCGACGACATGACAAGCGAAAAACCGCGCGACGCGTGGCGCACGAGCGCGGCGTAAGAAAGCGCGAACGCCGCCATCCAGGACATCGCGACAGACGCCGCCGCGCGCACGGGCGCGAGCTTGCGTAACTTCATAACGGTCTCGATTTCTGAAAGACCGCCAGTTTAGCGGCTGCAACAGGAACGCCGCCCAACCGGGACGTAACCGAATGTTAAGCGGATTCGCCCCGTTTTCTCAGACGAATGAACGCTATTTGTCCATCTCCGTGCGGGTGCCGCTGCTGCCGTCGGCTGCCGGGCTCGCGACCGAACCCTGCGCACTCGCCTGCGGATTCGACGCGCCGCCGCTCGTCGCGGACCACTCCTGCAGCTTGCGTCCCGCCGATTGCAGGCCGGCGCCGGTCGCGCTCGCGGCATTGTTGATGGCGGCGTTCGTCGCGCTCGCGGCGCTGTCGAAATTCGATCGCGCCGACGCGGCGACGCTGCTCGCCGACACGTCGGGCATCGAACCGGCGTTATCGACATTCTGTTGCGCCGACTGCTTCGCCGCATCGACCTTCGCGCCGACATAGCTCGCCGCCTGATCGAACTTCTGGCTCGTCTGGCTCGCGAGGTTGTTGAATGCGCCCGCGGCCTGTCCCGCGGTTGCGTCGTGCTTCTCGCACGCGGCCAGCACGCCGAGCGCGGCGAGCGCCACGGCGATGCGGCTCATAGGATTCATTTGCATGGTGTTACCTTCTGCCCGATTCGTGATCTCAAAAGTCGCGCACATCATACGCTGCCGCTGCTATACCGCTCGGCAATGCAGTTCCGGCGTGTCACATGCGAAGCGTGACATGAATAGTAGACTGGTCCGCGTTGCGCGCCTTGCGCGCGGCACGGTGCATCCGACAACCCATTCCCTGACGAGGTCTAGCGATGGCTGCGAAGAAGATTCTTTTCCTCACCGGCGATTTTGCCGAGGACTATGAAACGATGGTCCCGTTTCAGGCGCTGCAGGCCGTCGGCCATACGGTCGATGCAGTCTGCCCCGGCAAGCGGCGCGGCGACTACGTGAAGACGGCGATCCACGATTTCGAGGGCGACCAGACCTACACGGAGAAGCCCGGCCATCGCTTCACGCTCAACGCGAGCTTCGATGATGTCGATCCGGCCCGTTACGACGCGCTCGCGATCGCGGGCGGCCGCGCGCCGGAATATCTGCGGCTCGACGATCGCGTACTGGAACTGGTGCGCCATTTCGCGCAGTCGAACAAGCCGATCGCCGCTGTCTGCCACGGCGCTCAGGTGCTCGCAGCGGCGGGCGTGATCGAGGGACGGCGCATTTCCGCCTATCCGGCTTGCGCGCCGGAAGTTCGTCTCGCCGGCGCGACTTTCGCCGATATCGCCGTGGACGACGCCGTGACCGATGCGAATTTCGTGACCGCGCCCGCGTGGCCCGCGCATCCGGCGTGGATCAGGCAGTTTCTCGCGCTGCTCGGCACGCGAATCGAACTCTGAAACCTTGCATCGCAGGGGAACCTGACTGGCGCGAAGGCCGCGCCAGTCCTTACGAATACCTGCCAACGGACGCGCCGCCCGTGAAAAGCGGCAAATAGAATTTTCCCTCTACATTTAAGAGACTTCTGGTTTTGGAGCGTACCGGGCTGACATATATTCGCCGGCGTCCCGCCTCCCCACACAGTCTCGCTCCATGCTTCTCATGAATTTCGCTGTCGCCCTGGTCGCAGGGTTGATCCTGTTCGGCCCGTTTACCCGCGCCCCCGTCTCCCGCTTCACCACGCCCCGCATGCGCCGCAATCTCGCCAGCCGCTCGTTCTACCAGGCGGGCGTGGCATTCCTGACGGCGTTGTTCATCGCGACGAGCCCGCCCGCGCCGGAACGCATTTCCCCGCTGCTGGTGCTGGCCGTCGCGCTACTGCTGGTATGCGCGAGCGTCTACTGGATTGCGCGCGGCAAGCGCCTGCTCAAGCAGCCTCGTGTGTTCAACAACATGTACTGATTTCCACGACGCGGCGCCCTGTGCGCCGCGTTTTGCCATCGCGCGATGAAAGTCTTCGCCGCCGATCTCCCGCCTCGCATCACCTTTCCCTCCGGCATCCCGATCCAGCGACCGCACGCGGCATCCAGGCGGCTCGTGCCCGTTCAGGTATATTCGCCAACGCGCTTCGATTAAGCGAGTACGAAAAAAAAAGGCGCTACGTTGCCGTAGCGCCTTAAAAGTTCTAGCCATTCCGAGGGCCGTGCTAGAACCTGAGAGCCTGTATTTCGAGCCCTGAGCGGAAAGCGCCAATGCGCACATCACCCCGGTTTCGAAATTCGGTTCCATTTTTTCCGGGATCGCTGCCTAAGTCAAGCAAAACTTCACGGTCCGGGCAACTGCCCAAACTTCGTTCAAGGTGCGACCGTTGCGGGAAAAGTTTCATCGTGTATGCAGCTTATCGTGAAGGCTTGCATCGTTTGCAAGTTTCGCGGTGTCGCCCTGTAGAATCGCGACCTATCATCAAATAAAACAATGTTTCACAAAACGAATGCCTATGCAAAATGAACGGTCGCCAGGCCGGGAACGCGCCCGGGAAAAAGACGGCGAAGAAGTCACGGCTCTCGCCCGCGGGCTCGATGTGTTGCGCCGGATCGCCGCCGCCGATGCGCCCGTGAGCAATCGCGAACTGACGGACTGGACCGGCATCCCCAAGCCGACGATATCGCGCATCACCGCGACGCTCGTCGGTGCCGGCCTGCTGCTGCGACTGCCCGACAGCGAGCGGTTCGTGCTGACCGCATCGGTTCTCGAACTGAGCAACGGATTCTTACGCAACTTCGATATTCGTGCTCGGGCGCGCCCGTTCCTCATCCGGCTCGCGGAACGTACCGGCCTGTCCGTCCACCTCGCCGTGCGCGATCGGCTTGAGATGGTTGTAATCGATGCCATCCGGCCACGTTCCGCCGTCCTGGTTTCGCGGCTCGAAGTCGGCGGCAGGATGGACCTGTGCCGCACGGCGGTCGGCCGCGCGTATCTCGCGGTGCTCTCGGAGCCGGATCGGCGCGCGCTCATCGGCAGTCTCCAGACCGCATCGGGCGACGACTGGCCGGCCATCGCGGGCGGCTTGCAACGCGGCCTCGACGATGCCTTGCGCCTCGGCTTCGCGACCTCCGTCGGCGAATGGCACCACGGGCTGAACGCGGTCGCGGCGGGCTTCGTCGGGCCGTCCGAGGAACGGTATTCGGTCAATTGCGGCGGGGCCGCGCATCAGTGCCCGCAGGACATACTCACCGGCGAAGTCGCGCCAGCCCTGCTCGATTGCATCGAGCAGATCACCCGCGAGATCGGCGGCTCGCGCGCGACGAACGCGATACGCGCCGCCGGTTAGACTACGCGGCTGCACGGCGCGCGAGCGAAGCCCATCGAAAGCTCGGGTCGGCGCGCGTGTAACAGTCGTAATCAACAGAAAGAATGGCCGGTAGACGGCCTCGGGTGCGGGACGTAGCATCATGCTTCGCGCGCACCGGGGCTGCGCCGGATTCCTGGCCTGATCGACAGGCAGGCTTTCCAGCCGCTTTCGACGGCCCCCGCATTCTCACGGCCTCCGCTTCGGTCACGGTTCATGCGCGCGGCGCATCGCCTTGCGCGTCCGAACCGCGACCGCCGCCCGTCCGCGCTCCGTACAGATTTGAAAGACCCAGCCACCGAACCGATGGACGACCAAAAGAATCCTTCCGCGCAACCGCGCCCGACGCCTCCAACGCCCGCCGCCTACGAACCCGCGCAGCGGCGGCGCCGGATCGTTCCGCTCATCGTCGCGATGCTGATCGTCGCCGGTGCGATCGCATGGTGGCATCCGTGGAATCGCGGCAGCACCGGCGGCACGAACGCTCCGCAGGACGCGCGTCAGGGCGGACGGCGCGGCGCGCAAGCGGCGAACCAGCCGCAACCGGTGCATGTGGCGACCGTCACACAGGGCGAAATGCCCGTCGTCATCAATTCGCTCGGCACCGTCACGCCGCTCGCGAACGTCACGGTCAAGACGCAGCTGAACGGCACGCTCGTCGATGTCGCCTTCAGGGAAGGCCAGATGGTCAAGAAGGGCGACGTGCTCGCGCAGATCGATCCGCGTCCGTATGAAATCTCGCTGCGCAACGCGGAAGGCGCGCTCGCGAAAGATCAGGCGTTGCTGCAGACCGCGCGCCTCGACTTGCAGCGCTATCAGACGCTGCTTTCGCAGGACTCCATCGCGAAGCAACAGGTCGACACGCAAGCGTCACTCGTGAAGCAGTACGAAGGCGCGGTGAAGTCCGACCAGGCGAATGTGGATACCTACAAGCTCGATCTGACCTATGCGCGCATCACCGCGCCGGTGTCGGGGCGCGTGGGTTTGCGTCAGGTCGATCCGGGCAACTACGTGACGACGGGCGACACCAACGGCGTCGTCGTCATCACGCAGTTGCAGCCGATCAGCGTGATCTTCACGACCTCCGAGGACAACCTCGCCGCCATTCTCAAGCCGCTGCACGCGGGCACGAAGATGTCGGTGACCGCGTACGACCGCGCGAACACCACGCCGCTCGAAGCGGGCTTCCTCGAAACCGTCGATAACCAGATCGACACGACCACCGGCACCGTGAAGCTGCGCGCCACCTTCGACAACAAGGAGAGCATGCTCTTCCCGAATCAGTTCGTGAATACGAAGCTGCTCGTCGATGTGATCAAAAACGCGACCATCGTGCCCACCTCCGCGGTGCTGAACGGCTCGTCCGGTGCGTTCGTGTATGTCGTGAAGCCGGACAACACCGTCACGGTGCGCAACGTGAAGACCGGTCCGGTCGACGGCGAGCGCACGAGTATCAAATCCGGGCTGGAAACGGGCGAGCGCGTGGTGATCGACGGCTCCGACCGCCTGAAGGAAGGCGCGAAGATCACGATCCCGGCCGAGAAGGCGAAGGCGGCGTCGGCTGCTTCCGGTGCTTCCGGTGCTTCCGGCGCATCGGCGGCCGCGCCAGCTTCGGCGGCATCGGGCGCACGGCATGGCGGGCATCGACGTCAGCAGTCGCAGCAGCAGTAACCGCAGGCATCACGTAATGAATCCGGCATGAACCCATCCCGCATTTTTATTCTGCGTCCGGTCGGCACGGCGCTCCTGATGGCGGCGATCATGCTGGTCGGCCTCGTCGCGTTGCGCTTTTTGCCGCTCTCGGCGCTGCCCGCCGTCGACTATCCGACGATCCAGGTGCAGACGTTCTATCCGGGCGCGTCGCCGGACGTGATGACATCGAGCGTCACCGCGCCGCTCGAAAAGCAGTTCGGGCAGATGGCGAGCCTGAACCAGATGTCGTCGCAAAGCTCGGCGGGCGCATCGGTGATCACGCTGCAGTTCAGCCTCGACTTGCCGCTCGATATCGCCGAGCAAGAAGTGCAGGCGGCGATCAACGCGGCGGGCAACCTGCTGCCGTCCGACCTTCCCGCGCCGCCGATCTACGCGAAGGTGAACCCGGCCGACGCGCCGATCATGACGCTTGCGGTGAGCTCGAAAACACTGCCGCTCACGCAGGTCCAGGATCTCGCCGACACGCGCCTCGCGCAGAAAATTTCGCAGGTCGCGGGCGTGGGTCTCGTATCGGTGAGCGGCGGCAATCGTCCCGCCGTGCGCATCCGGGCGAACACGCGCGCGCTCGCATCGTACGGCCTCAACATCGACGACCTGCGCACGACGATTTCGAACCTCAACGTCAACACGCCGAAGGGCAACTTCGACGGCCCGACGCGCGCCTACACGATCAACGCGAACGACCAGCTCACCGACGCCGACGCCTACAAGAGCGCGGTGGTCGCCTATCGCAACGGCCGCCCGGTCATGCTGACGGACGTCGCGACCATCGTGCAGGGCCCGGAGAACACGAAGCTCGGCGCGTGGGTCGATGCGACACCCGCGATCATCCTGAACGTGCAGCGCCAGCCGGGCGCGAACGTGATCGCGGTCGTCGACGGCATCAAGAAAATCCTGCCGCAGTTGCAGCAGGCGCTGCCGGCCGCGCTCGACGTGCGCGTCGTCACTGACCGCACCACGACCATCCGCGCATCGGTGCGCGACGTGCAGTTCGAGCTCGCGCTCTCCGTCGTGCTGGTGGTGCTGGTGATCTATCTCTTCCTCGCGAACGTCTACGCGACCATCATCCCCAGCTTGTCGGTGCCGCTCTCGCTCGTCGGCACGCTGGCGATCATGTATCTGTGCGGCTTCTCGCTCGACAACCTCTCGCTGATGGCGCTGACCATCGCGACAGGCTTCGTCGTCGACGACGCCATCGTGATGATCGAGAACATCGCGCGCTATGTCGAGGAAGGCGAACCGCCGCTCGAAGCCGCGTTGAAGGGATCGAAGCAGATCGGCTTCACCATCATCTCGCTGACGGTTTCGCTCATCGCCGTGCTGATTCCGCTGCTCTTCATGGGCGACGTGGTCGGCCGCCTGTTCCACGAATTCGCGATCACGCTCGCGGTGACCATCGTCATTTCTGCGATCGTCTCGCTCACGCTCGTGCCGATGATGTGCGCCAAGCTTCTGCGCCACACGCCGCCGAAGGAGAGCAAGCGCTTCGAGGCGCGCGCGCACCAGTTCATCGATTACGTGATCGGGCGTTATGCGGTCGCGCTGACCTGGGTGCTGGAACGTCAACGCGCGACGCTCTTCGTGTTCGTGCTCACGCTCGTTTTCACCGCCGTGCTGTACGTCTACATTCCGAAGGGCTTCTTTCCGACGCAGGACACCGGCGTGATCCAGGCGATCACGCAGGCGCCGCAGGCGGCGTCGTATCAGGCCGTCGCGGAGCAGCAGCAGGCGCTCGCGCAGAAAATCCTGCAGAACCCGGATGTGGAAAGCCTGACCTCGTTCGTCGGTGTCGATGGCACGAACATCACGCTCAACAGCGGGCGCATGCTCATCAACCTGAAGCCGCGCGACGACCGCAGCAATACGTCGAGCGACATCATCCGCAACATTCAGGGCGAAGTCGCGGACATTCCCGGCATCAAGCTCTACATGCAGCCGGTGCAGGATCTGACGATCGATTCGACCGTCAGCCCGACGCAATACCAGTTCATGCTGACGGACCCGAATCCCTCTGAATTCGCCGAATGGGTGCCGAAGCTCGTCGAGCGCCTGCAGCACACGTCGGTTCTCACCGATGTCGCCACCGACCTGCAGCAAAACGGCCAGTCGGTGTATATCGAGATCGACCGCGCGACCGCCGCGCGCTTCGGCATCACGCCCGCGACCGTCGACAACGCGCTCTACGACGCGTTCGGCCAGCGGATCATCTCGACCATCTTCACGCAGTCGAACCAGTACCGCGTGATTCTCGAAGCGGAACCTTCCGACGCCCACTACAGCGACACGCTCAACGGCATCTACCTGCCCTCTTCCACCGCGAGCAACGGTCAGGTGCCGCTCTCGGCCATCGCGAAGTTCCATGAACGCGCGGCGCCGCTGCTCGTCACGCACCTCGGCCAGTTCCCGGCGACGACCGTTTCCTTCAATCTCGCCAAGGGCGCGTCGCTCGGCGAAGCGGTGAAGGCGATCGAGCAGGCGAAAGAGGACATCGGCCTGCCCGCGTCGTTCCAGATCCGTTTTCAGGGCGCGGCGCTCGCGTTCCAGGCGTCGCTGTCGAACGAACTGTTCCTGATTCTCGCGGCCATCGTGACGATGTACATCGTGCTCGGCGTGCTGTACGAGAGCTTCATCCATCCGATCACCATTCTCTCGACGCTGCCGTCCGCGGGCGTCGGCGCGCTCCTCTCGCTGATGATCACCGGGCACGATCTCGACATCATCGGGATCATCGGCATCGTGCTCCTGATCGGCATCGTGAAGAAGAACGCGATCATGATGATCGACTTCGCGCTCGAAGCCGAACGCGACCAGGGCAAGTCGCCGCGCGAGGCGATCTTCCAGGCGTCGCTGTTGCGCTTCCGCCCGATTCTCATGACGACGATGGCCGCGCTCCTCGGCGCGTTGCCGCTGATGCTCGGCTGGGGCGCGGGCTCGGAGCTGCGGCATCCGCTCGGCATTGCGATCGTCGGCGGTCTGATCGTGTCGCAATTGCTCACGCTCTTCACGACGCCGGTGATCTATCTCGGCTTCGATTCGCTCGCCCGCAAGCTGCGCGCGCGTTTTCATCGAGGCACGCCCCCGGCGCCGGCCAGTGAGGGACGCTGAGCCATGAACCTGTCGCGCATCTTCATCGCCCGGCCGGTCGCGACGACGCTGCTCGCCGTCGGCATCGCGCTCGCGGGCATGTTCGCGTTCGTGCGGCTGCCCGTGGCGCCGTTGCCGCAGGTCGATTTCCCGACGATCTCCGTGCAGGCATCGCTGCCCGGCGCGAGCCCGGAGACGGTTGCGACGAGCGTCGCGAGCCCGCTGGAGCGGCATCTCGGCACCATCGCCGACGTGAGCGAGATGACGTCCATGAGCTCGGTCGGCTCGACGCGTATCACGCTGCAATTCGGCCTCAACCGCGATATCGACGGCGCCGCCCGCGACGTGCAGGCCGCGATCAACGCCGCGCGCGCCGATCTGCCGACCTCGCTGCGCCAGAACCCGACGTATCACAAGGTCAACCCCGCCGACGCGCCCATTCTCGTGCTCGCGCTCTCGTCGCCGACGCGCACGGCGGGCTCGCTTTACGACTCCGCCGCGACCGTGCTGCAGCAGACGCTATCGACGGTGCCGGGCGTCGGCGAAGTCGACGTGAGCGGCTCCGCGAATCCGGCGGTGCGCGTCGAACTGGAGCCGGGCGCGCTCTTTCACTACGGCATCGGGCTGGAGGACGTGCGCGCCGCGCTCGCGTCGGCGAACGCGAACAGCCCGAAGGGCGCGATCGAGTTCAAGGGCACCCGCGTTCAGCTCTATACCAACGATCAGGCGAGCAAGGCCTCGCAATACAAGGATCTCGTCGTCGCGTACCGCAACGGCTCCGCGGTGAAGCTCTCGGATGTCGGCGAAGTGGTCGATTCGGTCGAAGACCTGCGCAACCTCGGCCTCATCAACAACAAGCGCGCGGTGCTCGTGATTCTGTATCGTCAGCCGGGCGCGAACATCATCGAAACCATCGACCGGGTGAAGTCGATGCTGCCGCAACTTCAGGCCGCGCTGCCCGCCGACGTGCAGATCACGCCGACCGCCGACCGCTCGACCACCATCCGCTCGTCGCTGCACGATACGGAGCTCACGCTCGTGATCGCGGTGGCGCTCGTCGTGATGGTCGTGTTCCTGTTTCTGCGCAACTGGCGCGCCACATTGATACCGAGCGTGGCCGTGCCGATTTCGATCATCGGCACCTTCGCGGCGATGTATCTGCTCGGCTTCTCGCTCGACAACCTCTCGCTGATGGCGCTGACCATCGCGACGGGCTTCGTCGTCGACGACGCCATCGTCGTGCTGGAAAACATCACGCGGCATGTGGAGAAAGGCGTGCCGCGCATGGAGGCCGCCATACTCGGCGCGCGCGAAGTCGGCTTCACGGTGCTGTCGATCAGCGTGTCGCTCGTCGCGGTGTTCCTGCCGATCCTGCTGATGGGCGGCATCGTCGGGCGGCTGTTCCGCGAGTTCGCGCTGACGCTTTCGCTCGCGATCGGCGTATCGCTCGTCGTGTCGCTGACCGTCACGCCGATGATGTGCTCGCGCCTTCTTCAGGAACCGCACGACCGCAAGGAAGAAGGTCGCGTCGCGCGCTGGCTGGAACGTCAGTTCGATCGCATGCAGCGCGCCTACGCGCGCACGCTCGGCTGGGCGCTCGCGCATCCGCGCACGATTCTCCTGGTTTTGCTCGCGACCATCGGGCTGAACATTTATCTGTACGTGATTGTGCCGAAGGGCTTTTTTCCGCAGCAGGACACGGGGCGCATCGTCGGCGGCATTCAGGCGGACCAGAGCACGTCGTTCCAGGCGATGAAGGTGAAGTTCGCGGAGATGATGAAGATCGTCGAGGCGGACCCGGCCGTCGATAGCGTCGCGGGCTTCACCGGCGGGCGTTCGACCAATTCGGGCTTCATGTTCATCTCGCTCAAGCCGAAGAGCGAGCGCAAGGTGTCCGCCGATCAGGTGATCAACCGCTTGCGCAAGCCGCTTGCGGACGTTGCGGGCGCGCGCACGTTCCTGCAGGCGGTGCAGGATATTCGCGTCGGCGGGCGGCAGTCGAACGCGCAGTATCAGTTCACGCTGTTGTCCGACACCACATCCGATCTCTACAAGTGGGGGCCGCTCCTCACCGACGCGCTGCAAAAACGCCCCGAGCTCACCGACGTCAACTCCGACCAGCAACAGGGCGGCCTCGAAGCGATGGTCACGTTCGACCGCTCGACGGCCGCGCGTCTCGGCATCAAGCCGGCGCAGATCGACAACACGCTCTATGACGCGTTCGGCCAGCGTCAGGTCTCGACCATCTACAACCCGCTGTCGCAGTATCACGTGGTGATGGAGCTCGCGCCGAAGTACTGGCAGGACCCGGAGACGCTCAAGCAGCTCTACATCAGCACGTCGGGCGGCACGGCGAGCGGTTCGGCATCGACGCAATCGACCACGACCTCCGGCACGACCTCGACCGCATCCACTGCCGCGACCGGATCGACCGGCGCGGGCGGAGCATCGACGAGCACGAGCGACACCACGGCCGCCCTCGCGCTCGCCGCGGTGAAGAATTCCGCCACGAACGCGATTGCGGCGACGGGCAAGAACGGTTCGTCGTCGGGTGCGGCGGTATCGACATCGAAGGAAACGATGGTCCCGCTGTCGGCCATCGCGAAGTTCGGGCCGGGCAATACGCCGCTTTCGGTGAATCACCAGAGCCAGTTCGTCGCGTCGACGATCTCGTTCAACCTGCCGCCGGGCAAGTCCCTGTCCGACGCGACCGCCGCCATCTATGAAACGATGGCGGAGATCGGCGTGCCGCAGACCATTCACGGCAGTTTCCAGGGCACGGCGCAGGCTTTCCAGCAATCGCTCAACGACCAGCCGCTTTTGATTCTCGCGGCGCTGGCGGCGGTTTATATCGTGCTCGGCATTTTGTACGAGAGCTACATCCATCCGATCACGATTCTTTCGACGCTGCCGTCCGCGGGTATCGGCGCGCTGCTCGCGCTGCTGCTGTTCAAGACGGAGTTCAGCATCATTGCGTTGATCGCGGTGATTCTGCTGATCGGGATCGTGAAGAAGAACGCGATCATGATGGTCGATTTCGCGATCGAGGCGACGCGGCATGGTGCGCAGACGCCGCAGGACGCGATTCGCGAAGCGTGTCTCTTGCGCTTTCGCCCGATCATGATGACGACCGCCGCCGCGTTGCTCGGCGCGTTGCCGCTCGCGTTCGGTACCGGAGAGGGGTCGGAGATGCGCGCGCCGCTTGGGATTGCGATTGTCGGCGGGTTGATCGTTAGTCAGATGTTGACGCTTTATACGACGCCTGTTGTTTATCTTTATATGGATCGGTTTCGTATTCGTGCCGAGGCGCGGCGCGCTCGGAGGCAGGGGGGCGCGCGGCCTGCGAATGCGGCGGAGTGAATTGCGGTTTTTCTTCGCCGGATCCCGGTATCGCGGTGGTCTATTAGCACTGCCCCTCCCCGGGGCGGGGGTCACTTTCTTTGCTGCTGTGTATAGACCGGGGACATGGTTGACACTTTCGTCGGGGACATAGTTGACACTTTGATCATCGGGTATCGGG
>NZ_JACSUE010000018.1:64172-108849 GCF_014384845.1 Caballeronia sp. EK | reverse complement strand
CCTGACAGACAACCTGTGATGTAAATCGGCCTTCGAGGCCGAGACAGTTTTTAAGGATTGTCAGGCGCGACTCTCATCGTGGCGCGGGGAGCACTTTCCTCAAACGACGCCGGATAGATTTGGGCAGGCCAACCACACCGTCAAAAATCAGGGTTGCAAAAACGGAGGGGACCATAGATTTACATCGGCGCTAACATTCAGGTACACCTCCTCATATTTGACGCTTCGCCACACCCGTTCGACGAATATGTTGTCGCCGCGATCCAGAACCGCATCGGTAAAAGCGGTCGCGGTGAACTGACTGCCCTGATCGGTGTTGACGATTTCCGGCTGGCCATATTTCGCGAAGCCCTCTTCCAGCACTTCGAGCGCATGGATCGCTTCCAGCGTGATCGCCACCCGATGTGCCAATACCTTGCGGCTGGCCCAATCCACCACGGCCGTCAGATACACGAAGCCTTGCGCCATTGGGCGATAGCTCGTGTCGAGTGCCCAGACCTGATGGGCGCGGTTGATCGTCATTTCGCGCAGCGGGTATGGCCAGGCCTTGTGCTGCTTGTTACGACGGCTCGTGTTCAGCTTGCAGTACAGCGCTTAAATGCCCATACGCTTCATCAGTCTGCCCACGTGCCGGTGTCCCATCTTGATGTCTTCACGGCGCAGCAGACGCGCCACCATGCGCGCTCCCGCGAACGCCAACTCAAGATGCAGGTCGTCGATGCCGCGCATCAGTTTCAGTTCCGTCTCTACACGACGAACTCGCTGGAGAGCGTCAATGCTGGGCTTCCCAAAATCATCAAGACGCACGGACACTTCCCTTCGGACGATGCCGCGACCAAACTACTGTGGCTGGGGTTGCGAAACATCACCGACGACTGGCATCGCGCTGCTCGCGACTGGAAGGCCGCCATGCGCCAGTTCGCGATCCTCTACGAGGATCGCTTTACACGACTAGGCGCCTAGCCGTCAAACCCTCATCGTGAATGTTTGAACAACTCAACTGCCTTGAACATGAAGTTCCTGACAGTCCCAATGCTCAGGTCGCAACACGTGACTTTCTCTTAAAAAAGCCCCGTTAATACAGTGAAAAGATCTACTGCTCTCGACTGCTAGGTGTACTGCCGAGGATTCCGCTGACCCTCACGGTCAAACTAACCGCAAGATTGCTTGTTCGGCACTACTTTGGTAGCCGATCGTGACCAATCGACTTTTATCAGCAGGAGTAGCTGACTGTCGCCCGGTCGGGGCCGACAAACTAAGCGCTCTGCGACACGTCTATCGGGATCGCTCCCGGACGCTATAACTTAGGCCACGCATCTCCCGAAAGAATTGCGTATTCACAAAGTCGTCACTTGCCGCTGTCTGATCGTGTCACACGGCACTGCGTCGGGACAGCGCCCTCAAGACATTGCACGCCGATACTTCCCACTCATCACTCCCTCAAGTTGCCGGAATGCCAGCGCTTCTCTCCCTTCTGCAATCGCCAGCTTAATGCCACGAATTTGCCTTCTGTTCATTCCCAAGTGAATTAAGAATCTTACGGCAATCTTTCGCCGCATTCGTAGCCCACCTGAACCTCCGTGCCCCACCTCCTGTGCTTGCCTACTCTCGGCCAAGCCCGCTTGTTCCCGCTTACGGCTTTCGATCTTACCCCCTGAAAGGTGCTCCACCAAGATCGCGGCGGCCACGCTTGTCGATTTCTGAAAACGCTCCTCTTTTAACAGCCTGTGCTCTGCATCGTTCAGGGATTTATCCCCAACCTCTTTAATGAGCAACCATTCAGCACTATGGAGTTCGCCGCCCTTCCTCTTAGCAATCAAAGCTGCTATGAACTTGTAAGCAGCGAAGCTCAGCCACCCTAAGCCAAGCGCCGCTCCGACCAGCGGAAGCACAAGTCCGCCCACTCCACCTAAAATCAATCCGCCCACGGTAATTGCCGCCATGCCATAGCCAAATCTTGCAACAGAAAACCACTTCCATTTGTTCTTTTCATTCGAAACTGACGTCAAATTTGACTCCGCGAGCTTCGAAAAGCTCTCGTAAATATCTTTTATATGCTCTAGTTCGTTCCCTGCGGCACCCATGCTACGCAAACCTTCCACATGTCGCTCATCATTGCCTCCATCCACCATCCGCATCAAATCGATGCGGCGATTCTTATCAAAACAGGAGGCAATTTTCGCAGCGATTTTTTTAGATGCAGTTTCTTCTTTACTGAACCTGAAAAAATCCAGCACGCCAACCACTGCATGCAACGCCCCACAGAGCAAAGAGAGTACCGCACCTGCAACAGCGCCGATTCCTTCTAAGACCTTACCTAGTACTTCTATCCCATATTCTCCCGCCCATACACTAGCGACAACGACGGTGGATATCATGGCCTTCATGGTTTGAACAACGCCGTCTCGCAATAATGTAAGAATCGCGGATCCCCGCCTATTCTTAAAATCGTCCCAATCTTGCCTGACCTTGTCCAGTTCTGCGGGGATGTAATCTCGGCCAAACTCGTCTGGCCCTGACGGAGCGCGTTCTAACTCATCTAAGCTTGCTTTGACTTTGTGGCCGCTTCTGTCCGTCTTCACGAACATCGCCCACGTAACGACAGCTTCCGCGAACGCAAAGACATTGGATGCCTCAGCGATCCCGGATGATGCGTCCGGAGATATATTACCGTCGTATTCAGCCTTCGCAAGCTTCACCACATGCAAAGCCGTCCCACCTCCAGCACTATTCGCCCAACAGGTATACCCGGCCGCCAGCGCGGCGTCGGCACCAAGCTCGGGAGGCGGTGGAGCAGCGTTGAGTCTCTTCGATACGCGCATTTCTTCTTTTCCTTTTCGCTCGACAAGTATCCGTGGGCCACTTCCCTTGACAAAATCGACCACCATAGCTCATGCACGTGAACGCTCTCTGTCTCCTGTGTTCTCAACCTAGCCTACTGTGAGCGATAACGCAGCCATAGCTCGCCATTCAGATTGATCGTCCGCGCCCCATCAGCACGCATTAGCTCCACTAAATCGTTACGGATTGGATTCGGCTTCTCAATGAGCATCAGGTCGACGCAATGCACCCCCCAAACCGATCGAACGATCCGGTCTAAGAGGAGAACTATCATCGATGCCGCGTGCGCACACTCTTCAATCGCGGCCACGTCGGAGATCAGTAAGCGCTCCCCCTCGTGACGATAGACGAACGTAAAATGCTCGGCTGTGACACGAAAACCTTGTATAAAGTCGCTGCCCAAGAAGCGTTGTTGAACTGGAAGTAGGCCTTCCGTCCGAAGAAAGTCTGTCACGTCAGTCATCCTTGCAGCTTCCCACTGGAGTCGCGCCTTAAGGCGACGGTGTTTCGAAATAATGACCGAACGCCTGCCCAGATCGGTGAAAGCTTCTCGGGCTTCCGAGCAATCCCGCAGACGTCCAGAACGCTCAAACTTGACACCAAAGTAATATTCAACGCGCCTTGCATCCTTTATGCGCAATCGTACATGCAGGCAAAAAAGCTATCGTAAGGAGCTGCCAACTGATACATCTGACGCGCAACACTGCCTTGACTTCAGTCCTGCTGCTTGGCTAACACGCTTTTCGTATTGGACCTTGTTGGGTCCAGAAACAACAGCGCATCGAGACACGCAGTCACAACTAGCGGTGCCTAAAGACACACCTCAGGCGCTTATGACCCACGTGTCGCCGCGGGAGATTTCGCGCTGAACCCCTAAACCAGCGTTTCGTCCAGGGTCATATCACGAGGTGATCAAGGAAGGCGATACTATCAATCGCAGCAACTGCACTCGCTGTTCGATGTACTTGCTTCCGTGCACAGCCACTCAATAGCGGCAGATTCTCCTTCGTGACACCGCGTCAGGGCCACCACAGAATTCCATCGTGCTAGCGTCTCTTAGCTTCCCTCAAGGAAACCTCGCCTATTCCAACAGAACGCGTTGCGCGCGTCTCTTTAGAGAAAATTAACAGCTGCATGATGATTTCAGCTTTAAGGATGACATACTGAGGCCTGATCACGCACCCACTTGACAGCCGCGTCCAGTGCCTTGTGGGCATTGCCTGAGCGGCCAACAATCCGATAAGTCTGCTCGACAGGATAGGCTGGGCGCGTATCGTCCAGTCGCGGCAGCCCGGCTTGCCCGAAACAGATACTGCCTCCATGTGTTCAGAAAGTCGCTTACAGCAACGTCCTCGCGCAAACCAATAATCGAATTTCCATTGACTGAGGCTGGATAACAGAACGTAAAATCGCTTGGCCGGCGCATAGTCGCCCCCATCAAGAGGTTGAGTGGCATAGCGTAAGATCACGCGGCTCCAGCTCCATCAGCGGCTGCACCGTCCCACCTGGTAAAAAAAGTCGCGCACGGCCTCTCGGTCGTCTTGCACACGGCAAACCTATTGCGAAGCGTTCATCTGATTGAGCTATCGTAATTACCTCAATAAATCTGAACCTTGGTAATTTTGTCGCGCGTTTTGTGTTTTGGAAAGTGACGTGTTTGGTTATCAACTGGCCTATGTCACGGGGCGGCGCTATGGAGCCATTCTCAGGGCTGCGTAAATGCGCCACTTGATGGGCGGCGCATTGGAGCCAGCACCACCTGGGCGAGAACCCGAGGTCGCCCAACCGACCACACGCCGGGAATACAGATCGATCACCACAGCCAGATACATCCAGCCCTGCTGCGTCCAGATATACGTCACATCGCCCGCCCAGAACCGGTTCGGAACCGTCACGTCGAAGGCTCGATCGAGCCGGTTCTCGGCAATCGCCGATGCCTGCTCGCGCTTCACATAACGATGCGTGCGACGTACTCGCGCCTGCACGCCGCCTTCGCGCATGAGTCGACGCGCACGCTCGCGCCCCACCGCATGGCCACGACGATTCAGTTCCTGCGACATGCGCCGACTGCCATAGCTTTGCCGCATCTGCGCATGAATCGCCTGCACCTCGCGCACCAACTCCATACGCGCCGGGCGCGCCTTGCACTGCCGCGCCTTCCAGGCGTAGTAACTGCTGCGCGCCACGCCGACTACGAGACACAGCGTCGCTATCGGATATGCCTTCTCTGCCCGCCGGATCACTTCGCATCGCGATCCAGCTCCTTGACAAAGAAGGCCGTGGACTTTTTTAGAATGTCGCGCTCCCCTTCAAGCTCCATCACGCGCTTCTCAAGCGCCCGAATCCTTACCTGTTCAGCGCTAGCGCCCTCGGCTGCGTTCACTGGCGCACCCGCAACCGGCCGGCGATTGCCGATCCAGCGTCGCAACGCCGTCTCTCCAATGCCCAGCGCCTTCGCAGCCTTCGTCACCGTGTAGCCCTGCTCCAGGACGAGCGCCACCGCTTCGCGCTTGAATTCCTCTGAAAATTCTCTTCTGCCCATTTGACACCTCGCTGGTCGATCAAAGTCTACCTTTCGATGTGTCCAAGATTGCTAGACCACTACAATGCAACTTCTTTGAGGCGCGGCCAAATAAAGTTGAAAAGTCCACCTCGCAACGTTTGCAGCCTTTCGTTTCGTATTCTCCTTCTTTGAAGAACATTTCGATCTCCCACCTCGCGCGGTACCAGTCAACGATTTCGAAAAGCGCATCCGCAGCGCCTAATTTGCGGTTGGTCACAAGACCCCAGATGACGGGCGTTACGTCCGCTGGCGCATCCACCTCGCACGCCTCGACGCAGGTGAGCGTTAAGCGGCCCCGCCCGGGCAGCATGATGCGCTGGCTACGCAGTCCCCGCTTCACTTCACGCGCCTTCTGTCCGCTGTGCCCGGGCAGCACGAAGCTGATATGGCCGAGCACGTTACTCGCGTGCACCCTGTCCCACAGCGTTTCTCGTCCTTCAGAGCGAGCCGATCGCGATACTGGTATGCGGTCACGACGGCCTGAGCACGAGCGCGCGCGAGGAACTTATGCGCCTGTGCCGCAAGGTACGCCAGCTTGAGCCTGAGCATGATTTTTGAGATCGTCTCAAAAAAAACCACGGCCTGGTTCGCACAGGAGAGCGGAACGGGGCCCGAGGAGGGTTCGAGTCCATGAAAGCGAATCGTGCCGGATGGCCCATTGTCACGATGGCACGGCTGCTGGACGTCTTCGCCAGCAGTTTTTTCGCGTGGCTAGAACGGGCCCCATCGAAACATGCGTGCAGTGATGGCGATTCACTTGCGCGCATCCGACGACGCGCTCACGGGTCCCGAGCCAGAAATACTTCTTTGTGACGGTCGCCCAAGCGTTCCCCAGGAATGCTCGGTAAATCAAAGGACTGGGCTTTGAACGTGTTCTGCAGCGCCGCGCATAGTCGAAATGCTGCGTCGATTTTCGATAGCTCTGCCGATCGACGCGCGTAATATTTGATTGGATGCCGTCCAGATTGCGGCTTTTCTCGCACCGAACCACGTGTTAATGCGCCGACTTTAAATCGACCTGTAAGAGTCCGTTGAGGGATCGTCCGTGCGAGCACTACCCCCTCACAAGAGCAGGCGGGTCGTCTTTGCCGGCATAAACGCGGACGTGGCAGTACTTCATTGTCTCGACTAGTTCCTTTCCTGAGTCGCCCATGAAAAAAGAAGAGTTTCTGCGGCAGATCCGCAGCGCCAGACCTGATCTGACACCCAGTGAAATCGAGAAGATTCTTGATGACTATCGCCCGCATTTCAACGAGTCTACGGCCTGCGGGCACACAGAGGAAGCGACTGCAGCGGCGCTGAGTGATCCCGTATCCCTCGGAGACGAGCACGTTGTTGATCGACGCCACGAGGACCGCGGTCTGCTGAATGCGGTAAAGCGCCTCTTTGATACGAGACGCCGCCGGCAGAGCAGCGACGAGTCCCGCGAGCTGACATGGATCTCAGGTTCTCACATGAAGATAAGCCTGCCCGTAAAAGTCTCGTGGCGACCAGCCAACAGGGCGAAGGCAATACTGAAGGGCCCTGCGTGGCTTATAGATCACGTGCGTCTCGACAGTCGGCAATTGCACGGACGCTTTAAATGGAGATTGTTCCACAACAACCACCTCCGTGTTGATCTCGAGAGCCCGGCAATTGAAGCCTGGTCAGTTCACGGTGGCGCCGAGCTACGCCTACTCAACCTGTCACAGTCTGCATTGGAACTGGAATCAGACAGCAGCGGGGACATCCTGGCTGCTGGACGCGTGCAGCACGTGAGAGCTAGTGTTTTGGGTTCGGGGGACATCGATCTCAGTTCGCTCGATCACTTAAGCGCAGCAATCAGGGTTGTCGGTTCAGGAGATGTAATTCTTGCCCCAAGTGAAGAGGCCGACCTGTCGGCTGAAGGGAGTGGTGACATCAAGCTGCTAAGCAGCCCACCATGTATCAAAACACACATTTCAGGTAGTGGCCATATTCGAATGTCGAACCGTGACATATTTTCAAATTGAACTCGGCCGTATCCCGATCTCGCTAAAGGCCTTTTAGCGCGTCAAGGCAGGCCGAACTCCTCAATCCCGGCATGTGTCGCCCGTTTTCATTGCGAGAGCAAAGCAAGTCGGCACACGTTGAAGTGTTGAAGTGCTTAGACCGCTCGTGGAATGGAAGCACTTTCTCGATTATCCATAGAGACGCTGTGTGTGGCATAGATTAGTGCTGAGCGCTCCGACGATACGCTTCATTTTATCAGGCGCCCTATCTCGCGACTGAAACATTTTCGTGACTGCGAAGCCGACACCTGTCGACGCAGATAGCGCCGCCATAATTTCGTGTTGCTTGTCAGCGCTTGTCAATCGTTTGGGCCGGTGCGTGCAGGCCTCGCTTGAGGAACGTAATTCGAGGGAACATACCGCAGAATCCACGTATGTGATCCTCATTGCGAAAGCGCTTTGCGTAGCCGAGCACCTTGATGAGCAAGGGAGCCAGGGTTGCCCCAATGCCGGTGATAGATCGAAGCGCATTGGACGGGTGCACCCGCTGATAGATCTGCTCTACCTCACGCTCGGTCGCGCTGACGTGGCGATCCCACAATCGCTGATGCTCGACCTCCTGTGCCACCTCAAATTGCAGTGCAACGAACTCGACACTATCACCATGACGCTCAATGGTCTCTTCTGCAGCTGATTTAAGTTTCTCGACCAGCGAATCGATAAAGGGGCCGCTCTTAGGATGATTGCCTGAGGCGTGCCGCGACAGAAATCGGGCGAGCACGTCGCGCCGCATGGCGACAACCTTGCGCGGATCGAATAGCTCGCCGAGAATCGCTAAAGTGAGCTGCGTGATCCGGCAAAGCAATGCACCGGATGGGCGAGGAAGTCAGCGAGCAGTTGCACATGGAGGTCAAGGTGTCGGTGCTTCAGCACGCGCGCTTCAAGTACGCGTGTCGTCACTGTGAGCGTCACGGCACGCAAACGCCGATCGTGGTCGCCCCGATGCCGGCGCAGCCCTTGCCTGGCAGCCATGCAAGTCCATCGATGATCGCCGCTGTCACGGCCGGGAAGTATGTCGATGGCACGCCGCTGTACCGGATGGAGGATGTGCTCGCGCGCGCGAACATCACGATCAGCCGCGGCACGCTGGCGAACTGGATCATCCACCCCTCCGAGTTGCACTACAAGCGGATTTACGACGCGCTCAAGACGGTTCTGCTGGGTCAGTGACTGATTCACGGCGACGAGACTACGGTTCAGGTCCTTAAGTAAACGGATCGAAAAGCGCAGGACACGTCGTATATGTGGGTCTATCGAAGCGCCGAGGACAGCGAGCAGCCGGTCGTGTTGTTCGAGTACCAGCCGGGGCGTGGCCAGGAGCATCCTGCCATACGTTGGGATACCTATGGATAGAAAATGACTGGTACCGGCCGAGTAGGTGGCGAGGACTGGATCAATCACGAGGTGACGGATAGCAGTTTTCAAGCTGCCAGGTTTCGCAGACGATTTCGAACATTGTTAGAGAGACTATGGTCAGGCGTAGGACAAACAATTCCATTCGCCTGCCAAGACTGGGCGAACACGAAAGGCGCTTACCGCTTCTTGTCCAATGAGCGAGTAAGCGAGCAGGATATTCTGGACGGACATTTCCAAGCGAGTGGTGAGCGCTTTAGAACCCTTAACAAAATGAAGAAAAGGGGCTGTTAACCCTCGATGAATGCTGTTAACCTATTCATTGTTTCGGCGATGAAAGGAACATGGCTAAACCTATACTCGACGACGAACTCTGGGCACTCATCGAACCGTTACTGCCCCCTCCAAAACTACGACGCCACCGTTACCCAGGGCGCAAACCGCTCGACAATCGTGCGGTGCTCACAGGCATCCTCTTCGTCTTGCAGACTGGTCTGCGCTGGGACCTTCTTCCTCGCGAGATGGGTTGCGGCAGTGGCATGAGTTGCTGGCGTCGCCTGCGTGACTGGCAGGAGGCAGGCGTCTGGGACGAGTTGCACGAGTTGCTCCTTGCGCGGCTTCGGGCCGCCGACCAAATCGACTGGTCTCGAGTCATCGTCGACTCCTCTTCAATCCGTGCTGTGGGCGCGGGTCAAAAACGGGACCGAATCCCACAGACCGCGCGCGACCCGGTTCAAAGCACCACCTCATCACCGAAGCGCAGGGCATTCCGCTCGCGGTGATACTGACCGGCGCCAACCGCAACGACGTCGCTCAACTTCAAGCACTGGTCGAGGCTATTCCGCCCATCAGCGGCAAGCCTGGCAGACCACTATCGAAGCTCGGGTCGTTCAAGGCGACAGAGGCTACGACCACGACAAACATCGACGTCCGTTGCACGCAGCGGGCATTGCCACGGAAATTGCTCGGCGCGGCCAGCCTCACGGCAGCGGATTGGGTAAAACACGCTGGGTCGTGGAGCGGACCATTTCGTGGCTTCACAACTTCCGCCGACTGCGCATCCGCTTCGAACGGCTCGCGTTTATCCACGAAGCCTTCATGAAAATCGCTTGCTGCATCATATGCTGGCGACAACTGCGAACGTCATTTTGTTAACGCCTCTTAGGGCGACGGAAGGCCCGATTCTTGTACCGCAAGATACGACAACGTTCTCGTATTAGCGGGAACGGTCTGAACTTGTCGGCTATACGGGCAAGACCTCGATTCAGCGTGGCAGGCACGGCCTGCAGAAGCCGCTGACCCAATGCGGCATTCTGATGCACTCGAGTCTGGCCGTAGCCACTGAAGGCTTGCCGCTTGGTCTGACGGCCATCAAATTCTGGACCCGTGCCAAGTTCAAGGGCTGCACGGCTTTGAAGCGAAAGGTCAACCCTACGCGTGTGCCAATTGAAGAAAAGGAAAGCTATCGCTGGCTAGAAAATCTGAGACAATCCACGACATTATTGGGTGCATCCCCAAACGCTGCGTACATATCGGCGATCGCGAGAGCGACATTTACGAACTGTTCTGTGAAGCGCACGACTTGGGCACTCACTTCCTGGTGCGCACATGTGTTGACCGCCTAGCCGGCGACGGAGAGCATACGATCGCCGACGAAATGGCCGAGGCGAAGATCAAGGGTGTCCATCGTGTTGAGCTCCGCGATTCGAAAGGCCGTCCCGACGAAGCCTTTTTTGAGATCAGGTATCGCCGCATTACCGTGCGACCACCTCTCTACAAGCAGCGTCGCTATCCCGACCTACGTCTGGCCGTCATTCATGCTCTGGAGACGGCCGCACCCGCCGGTCGGCCTCCGATCGAGTGGAAGTTGATCACTGATCTGCCAGTAAAATCTCGTGCTGACGCTATCGAAAAGCTCGACTGGCGTAGGCCGTAATGAAAGTGTCACTACCCGAGGCTCGATGCGACGGCGCATTCCGTCGCCGGAGTGACACATTTGCTTCCACTCGGGACGAAATGAAAGTGTCAATTCGCATATGTCCGTATTAAATTTGCTACTTCACCTCCTAAAATTCGAAGCCCGTCCGTAAGTTGCTGATCTTATGGAAAATTCCCTGCACATTGTGGAGCCGCTTCCGGCTGTCCGCCCCAAAGGAGCTCACCGCTTCGAAGTGTTCAGCCCGAAGCTTGCGCGGCGTCTCACGTTCTTCCGGCGCGCGCTCGTTGACGAGTGGATCGTGCTGGAAGCCGACCCGACCGTTATATGCTTCTGCGAGCGCCCCGGCTACGTGACGCTCGATGGGCACCGGCATCTCGCAGACTTTTGGGTCGAATTTTTTGATCATCAAGAGTTAGTTATCCTCATTGAGGATTGCGATGAGCCGGAGAACGACAGGCCGGGGCGCAGGGTTGACGAAGCAGGGCTGACTATTCGGCGGGTCGCACCTGCCGATCTTGCCGCCACGCGGATGTGGATCGATAACTGGCAGCGCATGCTGCCGTACGTCGTGGCCAACCGGGGACTCGTTCCGGCTTCCCTCCTGTCGGAAATTGAACGCTTCGTACGCTACCGCCTGGGTGACGGCTTCGCGATCCGCCATGAGGGATCTGCGCCATTCGTCGATTGCGACGACGTCGATTTACCTCCACAGCGACGAGGTCAAGCGGGCCAAGCAGATCAGGGACGCCTTCGCCGCGAACTGATACCTGAGCGCATCGTTGGGTGATACAGGCAACAGCCCTCCCTGACGTGGCGGCTGTGAGTTGTCGAAGGCGCAGTCCGCAGCGCCACTTCCGGGCCCGCGTCTCTCAAGGGACCTGAACGATGAGTTCGCTTTTCTATAAGTGCAGCTTGGCCGCAGTGGGATATCTGGGCGCAGTGAAATATGTCTTCCTATCGACCTTTATCGGTGACACATGGCCGACGCAGAGAACACAAGCAACATGGCGTACTCCCAATTTGCAAGACGCTATGCCGAGATTGCGCTGACCAAACCGCACAATGCCCTCTACGAACGACCTGCGACCATGGCACTGCTTGGGAATGTCAATGGGTTGCGTGTTCTCGATGCGGGATGTGGTCCGGGCATTTGCAGCGAGCATCTGGCGCACAACGGGGCATCAGTGCACGCTTTCGATGTCACGCCGGAAATAGCGGAACTGGCTCGCACGCGGTGTAGAGGGCTTCCGGTCGATGTAACGGAAGGTGATCTTGCGGCCCCGCTCAACTGGCTATCGGATCAGTCATTCGACAAAATACTGTGCTCACTTGCCTTCGACTATCTTGAAGACCTGAAGCCGGCACTCAATGAATTTCGGCGAGTGGCGAATGAAGCGCCCCGGGTTTTCCGGAGGCTCCAATTCTTGAGAAAATGGAGCTATGGAAAACACGAAGAAGAAGTCACCATGGTCCTCGCCGGAAGTTCGTGAGCGGGCGGTGCGGATGGTACTGGAGCATCAGGGCGAGCGCGACTCGCAATGGAAAGTGATCGCGTCGATCGCAGCGAAGTTTGGCTGCTCGGGCGAGACGCTGCGGAGTTGGGTGCGCAAGGAAGAGCGGAATCGGGGGTTGCGCCCGGGCACGAGCACGCAGGAGCAGGATCGAATCAAGGATCTGGAGCGGGAAAACCGTGAGCTTCGGCAGGTCAACGAAATCCTGCGCAAGGCATCAGCGTATTTCGCACAGGCGGAGCTCGACCGCCGACCGAAGTGATGATCGTGTTCATTGATGATCATCGGCACGTCTACGAGTCGAGCCGATCTGCAGGGTGCTGCCGATCGCACCGTCGACGTACTATGCACACGTGGCCCGTCGCGCCGATCCTGGACTGGCGCCGCCGCGGGCCCGGCGCAACAGGATGCTTAAGGATGAGATCCGGCGCGTGTGGGAAGAAAACTTCCAGGTCTACGGTGCCGACAAGGTCTGGAAGCAATTGAAGCGCGAAGGCATTGTCGTGGCGCGCTGCACGGTCGAGCGGCTGATGAAGCTGATGGGCCTGCGCGGCGTGTTGCGGGGCAAGACGGTACGCACGAAAGTGAGCGATGGTTCGAAGCCCTGCCCGAAGGATCTGGTGAACCGGCAATTCACGGCCGAACGGCCCAATGCGCTGTGGGTGTCGGATTTTACCTATGTATCGACCTGGCAGGGCTTCGTCTATGTCGCGTTCATCATCGACGTGTTTGCCCGACGCATTGTCGGCTGGCATGTGTCGAACTCGGCGCGCACAGACTTTGTTCTGGATGCACTGGAGCAGGCCTTGTACGAACGACAGCCGGCGCAGCAGAACGGCCTGATCCATCACAGCGACCGCGGCGCCCAATACGTATCGATCCGCTATACGGACCGGCTGGTCGACGCCGGCATCGAGCCGTCAGTGGGCAGCGTGGGTGACTCCTACGATAACGCACTGGCTGAGACGATCAACGGCTTGTACAAGGCCGAGGTGATCCATCGCCTCGGGCCGTGGGTAATCTGCAGGCCGTTGAAATGGCAACGCTCGAATGGGTGGACTGGTTCAACAATCGCCGGCTGTTCGGCCCCATCGGCGACATTCCCCCTGCCGAGGCAGAAGGAGGACCCTCGAAGAAAGCGGTGGCACGATCAGCTTGTGCGCTATCAAAAAGGTAAATGACAATATGCATTCCGAATAAATATGGCTATCATGGTCATTGAAACCTTCAATAACTTCGGCGTTATCCTGTCCGCTAGAATTGCCGCTCCTCAATACAACGGCGAATAAACATGAGAGTTAGTATCTTGGGAGCGATCGTACTGTGCGCAACAGGTGCTCTGATTACACGGGCCGCGGGTGCGGCAGAGCTGTCTGTGCCAATGTATGAGGCTACCCTTGGCGGAGCTGGGCAGCAGGCCGGCTCCATCGTAGTCCGCGAGAGTTCGTACGGCTTGCTGTTTCAGGTAAACCTGGAGAAATTGCCTGGTGGTACACACGGATTCCATGTACACGAACGTCTATCGTGCGCCCCGGGCACGGTCAATGGCAAAGTGGTGGCGGCGGGGGGAGCCGGAGGGCATTGGGATCCGACTGAAACGAAGAGGCATGCCGGGCCGTACGGCGATGGTCATCGTGGCGATCTGCCACGTTTGCATGCCGACGCAGATGGGCGAATATCGGAACTTGTTCTTGCTCCCCGCATCCATACGCTGGATGAATTGCGCGGGCGTGCATTGATGGTACATGCGGGCGGCGACAATTTTGCGGACGATCCGATGCCATTGGGCGGGGGAGGCGTGCGGATCTTGTGCGGTGTCGTCCCGCCACAAACTTGACGCCGACCGTCCGGCTCGCCTCTCTCTCTTTCTGCGTGCGTATAACTGTTAGGCCTCGTGCTAAACGAAGTATTGCATCGCGAGATATTCGAGGCGACAGGGCACTGGTGACTCTCGAGCTGGATTGAATGACGGCGGCCCGATTGTTACCGAGGCGATCCAACACAATCACTCCTTCGCCGAGGAGCAGAGCCGTACGGTCATCGAGCAGTTACGCGCGCCCGGCAAGGTGACATGGCCGTGGGGCCGCCCGCGCCGAAGGCACCGCGGTCACGCTGGCGGGCAATACAGTCGTGCTGACGGGCGCGCCGCCCACGATGGGATGCGACGAGGCGAAGGAGTTGCCTGAAGCGGCCGGCGCGAAGGTGGTCGGCGCGGTGTCGATGAAGACCGACTGCGTGGTGGCGGGTGCTGAAGCGGGCAGCAAGCTCGCAAATGCCGAGGCACTCGGCATTCCGGTGCGCGACGAAGATGGTAAGTACCAAGAGTAAACGAGTTGCAATTTTTCGGGTCAGATGACCTGCTGCCGATGAAATGTGCCGTTGAACTGACCGGGCCGGAGAAGAAGACCTTGCAACAGCTGTCGCTCAAACATCCAGTTGAAGACTTTCGAACCCGTGGGCGGGGCCTGCTGGAGATCAGCCTCGGTCGACGGGGCGTGCCGCCTTGATAACGCCTCTATTCATCACAACATCGATCAGGAAACGATCGACGGATTCTCGACCATCGTATGGTGCTCTTCTATCGGCCGCCGTACAGTCCCAAGTTGAACCTGATCGAGATCGTCTGGAAACACGCCAAGTACCACTGGCGGCAATTCGTTAGGTTGACAAAGCAAACCATCGATACCGAGATCACCACGCTACTCGGCGGCTTTGGCTCGAAATTTGAAATCCATTTTGCCTGAACACTTATGCATAAGCTCATGGAGGGGCAGACAACATGATTCACGAAATCCTCAAGATGGGCGATCCGCGCTTGCTGCGCATCGCCAGGCCGGTCGATCATTTCGACACGCCCGAACTGCACGAGCTTGTCCGTGACATGTTTGAGACGATGCATGACGCCAATGGCGCCGGGCTCGCCGCGCCGCAGATCGGCGTCGATCTTCAGGTCGTCATCTTCGGTTTCGGCCATAACGAGCGTTATCCCGACGCGCCTTCCGTGCCGGAAACGGTGCTGATCAATCCGACCATCACGCCTGTATCACTGGATACGGAAGAGGGCTGGGAAGGTTGTCTGTCGGTGCCGGGCCTGCGTGGCGCGGTGAGTCGTCTGTCGATGATCCGCTATCACGGCTTCGATCAGTTCGGCAAACCGATCGATCGCGTCGCTGAAGGCTTTCACGCGCGCGTGGTTCAGCACGAATGCGATCATCTGATCGGCAAGCTGTATCCGATGCGAATCACAAATTTCGCCAAGCTCGGTTTTACCGCCGTGCTGTTTCCTGACCTCGATCCGATATCGGATGACTGAGTCTTACGCAGGTAATGCGGCGCCGTTTTAAGCGATTGTTCTCGGCACCTCCTGAAAAAGCAGTGACACTTTTATTTCGCGTCCGTCAAACAACTGAATTTAAAGAGATTTTTATCGCGTGCGAACCGAAAATGTCCGAAGTGACACATTTACTTGCGAAAGAGTGACACTTTTATTTTGGTCTACGACTGGTACGCGATGCGTTGGAAAATAGAGACCTTCCATAAGGTTCTGAAGTCGGGAGGCAAGGCTGAAGAATCGAAGCTGCGTACCGCCGATCGCTTAGCCAATCTTATCTCGGTGTTCTGTATCCTGAGTTGGCGCATCTTCTGGCTGACGATGCTCAACCGGTGCGCTGCCCATGCGCCGGCCCAGTTGGCGCTCATACAAACAGAAGTCGAACTCCTCGATCGCGTCGTTAAAGACACGCCTCGCATGGCACAGGCTCCGCCGCTGCTGCGCAGCCTCATCAAGCTTGCGCAACTCGGCGGCTACCTTGCACGTGCCAGCGACCCGCCGCCAGGCAATACCGTCGTGTGGCGCGGCATGCGCGCCTGATTGACATTCAGCTAGGGGGGGTCTGCGTAAATACGGTGGTTGATGCCACGCTGATCGCGGCGCCAAGTTCGACCAAGAATGCCAGTGGTGAGCGAGACCTTGAGATGCATCAGACCAAGAAGGGAAGCCAATGGTACTTCGGGATGAAGGCCCATGTAGGTGCTGACGCGGACTTGGGGCTGGTACACACGGTCAGAGGAACGGCGGCGAATGTGCATGACGTGGTCGAGGCGAACGCGCTGCTGCATGGCAAGGAAACCGACGTGTATGGCGATGCGGGTTATCGAGGCGCGGACAGTGAGGTGGCATGTCGCGATGGGCCCGGGCAAGCGTGCTGCGCTGGACAAGAACAACAAGCTCGACGCCGTTCTTGATGAAATTGAATACCTCAAGGCAAGTATCCGGGCGAAAGTCGAGCATCCATTTCGCGTGATCAAGCGGCAGTTTGGTTTCGTCAAGGTTCGCTATCGCGGCTTGAAGAAGAACACTGCTCAACTAACAACGCTGTTCGCGCTCTCGAATCTTTGGATGGTGCGGCGCAAGTTGCTCAAAATTTGAGCAGAAAATGCCCGCGAAGCGCAGCAACCGACGGAATGGAAGTGAATTTTTCGGCGTCTTTTATCATCGCGTTCGTTGGATAAACGATCTCTTAAGGCACGCCGAATTCGAATGTGGCACACAGTCGCTTTCAAAAGGCGTTATTAGACCTTCCCTAGGCTACGAACTTGCACACCACGACTGTGGGTAATTGCAAGATTGAGGAGGCGCTTACCTTGAAACAGCTGCTGCTGAGCCCGCATTAACTTAACAAGACAGCCGCCGCGATTCCCGGGACGGTTCATGACTGAACGGCATTAACCCTAAGGTGGCGTTTCACTGGCGCGCGCAGTGGAGCATCTTCGCCGATACCGGCGCATCTACCAGGCGCATTTAAAAAAATCGAGGCTATTTCGCCAAAGTGCCGTCGTGGTTTGACGCGTACATTTGCCGCCGAGTCAGACTTTCTCTACGCGCCGCCAACAATACATCGAACGTCCTCGGCGCCAGCTGCTGCTGGAGCAACTCGAACCATTCATTTTGGAGTTTTTATCCTGCCTCAAGGGATTTAGGTGGTGCAAACAAAACATAAAGGAGATTCGGAACATGTCAGACATTATAGGATTGGGCACTCATCTCCCCCCCAGCCTTGGGCTTTCTTCTTCACCCCGAGCGCAGATTGCGGAAACGCTGCAGTCGGTTGATTTTTCTGATCCAGCATCAGTCCAGCAAGCCCGCGACAGCATCTGCGATGTGTTGGGGAACGCCTTGGGCGATCACCTATTTGAGCACGGTGCTGAGCAAGGCGCCCTGCAGCAAATCGCGACTCTCGCGCTGTCCAGCGAGGCACAGCGCCAAGGCTATGGAGACGTCCAGGGACTGACGTCGCAGGAGCGCCGGATGGCGCAAGTCTTATTGGTCTCGCATCTTTCGCAGGTGGGAGTAGATACATTCGTCCCCGGGAACCTTAACCACGGCGATGGTCACGAGGCGCTGGAGTTTCGCTTTGATTCCGGCCGTAAATCGATCGACACTCTGATAACGCTGAATTTCCCCGAACTGAACCTCGGAGATAAGCGAAAAGATCTGGTCGGTGGAGGCGAGCAGCTCGTTTCATCACTGGTCGCGACAGCGCTTAATGAAGCAGTCGACCTTGATCCAGAGCGGCTTGATTGGGAGATTCAGGCTGCATTGACTAGACTGAACTCACGCGCATCAACAAGTATGCGGTCGCATCATTTGAGTTCGCAAGAGATTTTATTGCAGACCAAGCTACTTCCCGAAGCGTGGTGGATTGTTCGGAACGATCTGACCCACGAAGTCTTGGGAGCAGTACGCTGCGTCAATAGTGCCCTTTCAACCCTCGATGCTCCCGAGGTGACTAGGGCTCTAGAGTTGACGAAGCGGGCAGCGAGCGTTAGCAGTCTAGAAGGCCTCAATACGCTCCTCGATGACATCCAGAAGCTGCCGCCCGGGTACCGGCGAGAGCCGCTGACCGCAATCGCCAGCGGGGTGCGCAACCTCCTTATTCCTACCTGGGACGTCGTCTTCAAGTTTGATGGCGTCTTATTCCCAAAGGACGCGGATGCCCGCTATCTTGAATCTACCTCACGCTGGATCGACGCGATTGAACAACTCGACAAGGCTGACAAAACGCAACCGTACTCCGCTGTGAAAGAACTATGCACCTGGCATCTCTCAAACCGCCGGAATTGGGAGCAGGAAGCTGGGTGGCGACAACAGCACCAACTTTGAACCAGCAAGCCTTCGTCGTGACGTTGACCGTGCAGCCGCAGCCGCGTCGCCGACGTCTGCGATCATCTGCGTCTTCTCGCGACTATCCTCGGCCACTGGCGTGCGCATTTATTTCTGCGATCCGCACGGCCTCTGGCTGCGTGGGACATTGCGAAAACACCAGCGGATTGCTTCGTCAATATTTGCCGAAAGGCACTGACCTGTCTTTCTACAGTCAGAAAGATTTCGACGCCATTGGCGACAGCCTGAACAGCCGGCCCCGCGCGACTCACGCGTTCCAATTTCCGTTTGAGGTATTTGCTGCGACGCTTGCCTCAGCGGGCCAACCTCATGGTTCTAAACACGAGACTCCGTGTTGCGCTTCAGTTTGAAACCGCACAACGATGCCGCCAGCGCTGCGCGTTCACTGACGGCCATGATAGCCCGATCCCGCAGCAACCGGACGAACCTCAATATTGTCTCCATTTTGCAGGTAAGGCTGCGGTATAGATTGCCTTCAAGCAATGCGGCTGCATGGGATCTGAGGGAAAAGCCTTTTCGGCGTCGGTCATTGGCACCATGTACTGCCTCGGCCTCCGCAAAAAGCTGCTCCAGCAGGCCTTTTTGAAAACGCGCATTCGAGAACTCCTTGAACACGACGAAATCATCGTGATTACGCCCCACCAGCGGAAGAATGAACCGCTTCAGATCCGCCTGGGCCTGCGGAGTTGTCCACTTCTTGCTCGCGCGAGCGGCGGCCCCAATCATGTAACCTTCGACATACTCCGAGGGAATCACGGCCTTCACGATCTTCTCCAGCGACTGACCCGATAGTCGCGAAATGCTTTCAGCATGCAACACACGGAATTGCGCAAGGTGAGCTTTTTCAACAGCTTGAAGAACGAACGCGTGCACACGATGCGCTACCGCACGCAACGGAAGGCTGCCATTGTCAGTGCATCGCCCACCAACTCCGTCGTCATGTCGGCCCGCATTGACCAGCCCACCACCTCTCGATTGAACAAATCCAGCACCACCGCCAGATACAACCAGCCTTCGCCGGTCCAGATGTACGTAATGTCCGAGCTGAACACCCGATTGGGCTCCTCAGGCGTGAACTCGCGGTTGAGCAGGTTCTGCGCGACTGGCAGCTCGTGCCTGAAATCGGTCGTCACGCGGTAACGGCGCCGGTGACGCGCCCGAATACCGTGGCGGCTCATCAACCGCTCTACCCGCGTCTTGCTGGCCGGAAAGCCACGCGATCGAATCTCCTCGGTCATGCGCGGCGAACCGTAAGCGCCTTTGACCTCGGCGTGGATCGACTTGATCAAGCTGAGCAACTGCAACTCGGTCAGTCGCTTGCGCTCAACGGTGCCACCGCGCTTCCAGGCACGATAGGCGTTGATATGTTAGCGCCGATGTAAATCTATGGTCCCCTTCGTTTTTGCAACCCTGATTTTTGACGGTGTGGTTGGCCTGTCCAAATCTATCCGGCGTCGTTTGAGGAAAGTGCTCCCCGCGCCACGATGAGAGTCGCGCCTGACAATCCTTAAAAACTGTCTCGGCCTCGAAGGCCGATTTACATCACAGGTTGTCTGTCAGGCCGTTATGCCGTTCACGTCATCAAATGTCAGTCATCGCAAAACCAGACGGATACGTCGGTACAACGGTAGACCGAGCGTTCAGGCGAGCATTTCGCCTCATCATGGTTGGAACGTCGTATGGTGCGTCGCCAGCGCCCACGCGGTACGCGCCAGCTTGTTGGCCAGCGCACAGGCCACCACGTTGGAATGTCGACGCGTGAGCATTGAACGGACCCAGTCCGCCAGCCTTCCGGTCTGCCGGTCCAAGCGCTGCATATAGGACCTTTCAAAGACTATCTGCTGGAGCGCGTGGCAGCAGCGCGGCCGCACTGGATTCCGGCGACAGTTCTGCTGCGCGAACTGCAGGAGGCCGGCTATGCAGGCGGTATCAGCCAGCTCAAGGCGTTTCTGGCGCCCCACAAACATCCCGAAGCCGAGCCGGTCGTGCGCTTCGAGACGCCACCGGGCAAGCAGATGCAGGCCGATTTCACCGTCATCCGCCGAGGACGCGAGCCGTTGCTCGCGCTGGTCGCGACGTTGGGCTAAACGCTTATGCTACAGACTTTGGCGACGACGCTGCGTTTGCTGGCTAAACGCTACCTCGTGCTCGCGGAAGAGCTCAAGATGCTCGATGCGATGCTCGAACGCCTGACCCTCAAACATGCCAGACGACTTCGAGAACGGTTCGGCGTTGGGCCTCAAACGGCGGCCGTGCTTGTTGCCGTTGCGGGCGACAATCCGGAGCGCTTGAAAAGCGATGCAGCACTTGCCGCGCTTTGCGGTACGAGCCCATTGCAAGCCTCCTCTGGCAAAACGGTCCGACATCGCCTGAACCGTGGAGGCGACCGCGCTGCAAACAACGCTCTGTGGACCATTGCAATGGTGCGAATGCGCAGTGACACCAGAACCCGGGCGTACGTCCACAGACGGACTAAGGATGGAATGTCGAACAAGGAATTCATCGCTGCCCAAAGCGCTATATCGTCAGAGAACTGTATCCGCTTATTCTGGCCGACTTGGCCGATTCCGCCCGACCTTCTTGACATAGGAGCGTCAACGCGCCGACCGAAAGCCTGTGGGGATCGTTCAAGCGTGCCCGCATTCTCGGTCATCGCTTTGCAACGCGTCGAGAAGCGATGGACGAGGTTATCGACTGGCTGAGCTTCTACAATCATTCGCGCTTGCACTCGACGTTAGACTACGTCAGCCCGATGCAATTCGAGCAGTACTGGTACGCCGCCCAGAACCAACGGGTGGCATAATCTCCGCTCAGTTAAGGGATCCGAAATTCGCGGGCAATGTCAGTTTGATGGCGATCTGCGGCTTGGTCGCAAACCCAATCTCCTCGGGAACCCCTGCCAACCACCGTCTCGCCGGATCGTCCGCCATTCCTTCGGAAGGTAAAGCTGATGCGCGACGGGCAGGCTCGCCTCCGTGGTGGCTACCGACAGGCTCACGGCTACCTGGCAATTGTCCTGCTTACCCAACTGCCCGCAATATTGCCGCGCCACGCCCACCGAATGCTTTCCCATCTCCGGAAAACCGGTATCGTCAATGATCCAATACAGCCCCTTTGACGGATTCATGTGCGGCAATACCCAGCGACGAACCTGTTCAACTAATGCGGCGTCAGACCATTCGGACTCTGAAACGAAGTGATGCAGAGACTGGTGCCGCGCGCTTACGCGTTGCGGCTCGAGATGGGCCGCCCGCGGCTCAATACTTCCACGCGCAATCAGCAGCATCAACCCTTGACAATATCCCATCAGACCGGCACGACAATCACTGTGTCCAATTGTCTCGCAGAGGTGTTCCAGGTACTCGTCGAACGATGACTCCCAGTCCATCGCTTCCTCATGCAAAGGATGAAGAAGCTCCTATAATGCCACGGATTTTAGGGCACGGTAGTACCAGACGTCACACTCTTACGTAAGTCGAACTGCCCAGAGTCACCGTGGTGAGGTTGTTCGCGACGACAAAGCGTATTTCGTAGAGGTCACGGCCATAATTTCCGGGGACTTTCACCGACATGCCACCTCTGTCATCCGCCAACGGCACAAAAACTTGATAACGAAGGTCGTCATTTCCATACAGAAAGTAGCCTGGAAGTTCGGCAAGGGAAGTCAGAACGGCCCGCTGCTCGCCATTCATGACGACCGACACGGCCGTCTGCGAATCGTTGGTTACGCGCCATTGTGTGCCAAGGCGTTGCTCCCATACGCTGTCTAGCGGTTCGAGTGCGGCGAGTTGCTGACCGATCGGCAGAGTGAGAAAAGCATAGCCGGCACCTGGTACGACGCGTTTCATCAGATAACGATAGCTGTACATCTTGCCGTCTTCACCAATTCTAGATACGACAGCAAACCGATATGAAAATGGGTCGCTGTTACTCCACCACCAACCGTCGCTTCGGTAGCGGTATGGACCGGTTCCGACCTGGGCCCACCCGTGCTTGGCGCCATCCCACTGGTTGAGTTGCAGACTGTTGTCGGAGTTGACAAGCACCTGAAGTGGCGAGTCGGAGTTCGCGTAGATGCCGGCCGCGCTGGCGATCGAAGGACCGGAGGCGGCGGCCGGAGGCGCGATGCTGACCTTCGGTGGTAGTTCGCGGATCGTGCCGTCCTCTTCCAGTGCGGACAGCACGATCGATTCTGCAAGCTTGCGCGCATCATATCCCGTGTTGCCAGTGACCATCACCGCAAGTTTCGCGTGCGGCACGACGATGAACTCGCTCGTGTAGAACGCCGTGCCACCGTCCTTTTCCCATCCCAGAACACCAGCCGCTGCGAGGGCCGGTTGCTGAACAGAATCCCAACCCAAACCCCAACGCCACTCCGGCGAGGGATTGATCGAAAGCCCAGCGGTCTGATCTGCTCCCATCTCCGCGATACCGGCAGCCGACACTATACGTTGGCCTTCGAACATGCCTCGATCGATAAGCATCTGTGCGAAATTCATCATGTCTCCGGGTGTAGAACTCACTCCGCCGGTGGCGTAAGCGTTGACGAACTCCTGATACTGCGTGCCCTTCACATAAGGATAAGAAAACAAACCCTCGTTTGGCACGCTTGCAAGATACCCAGAATTGGTCATCGCTAGGGGGACGAAGATGTTCTCATTGACGAAGCTTATGAAGCTCTGCCCCGTCACAGACAACACGATCCGCTCGATCATCGTAAAGCCGTCGTTGCAATAGACCGCCAGTTCTCCCGGCGAATGCTTCAAATGTGTAAATGCCAGCTCACTCTGCGTGTCAGCTGCATAGTCCGGTATGGGAGAGAAAGTGAAGATATTACGCAAGTTTGTGCCGGGCAACCCCGAAGAATGCGAAAGCAAGTGTCGGGTAGTAATCCGAGCGTATTCGGGAGACAGCATTGTGAACGAGGGAAGATAATGAACCACTGGCGTATCAAGCGAAATGAGCCCGCGATCCTGGAGAATGGCGACAGCGAGGGCCGCGATTACCTTACTTACCGAGCCGATATTGAATCGTGTCTGAGTTGTCGTCAGGGTTCCGTTTGGCACGGAGGAGAGGCCGAACGCTTGCTGCCAGACTACGCGACTGTCCTTAAGCATGGCTATCGAGACGGCTGCGACGGGCTGCGCCGAACGATCGACAGTGTTCTCTATGATTTCTTGCCCCATTGCGATTGTGCGGGGATATTGAGTTGCCTTCATCCCATCGCTGCCGCAGCCAGGCAGAAGTGTTGCGAGCACGCCGGCGCCGGTATAACCGAGAAATTGGCGGCGTGTTGCGCGGGACGGTAGCTCGCTGTCGCAGCGCGAGTTGGGCGTAGAATTTTTCATTGTTTTTCACTCAGGCGTCGAAATATGCATCTGTTGTGTATGGCTGTGTGGTTCGTAGATTTACCTCCCGCAACTCCGAAATCTACGCGCACTTGGGCTTATGAGTTGGCTTTTAAGCGAATTCTGGGCTCAGAGCGGTACTTCAGTGCGCTGTGAGGATACGTTCGATGCCGTGCTCACGCACACCAGAGAACTTGTGCGCCGCACGCGGCGTTAAGCTTAGGTATGAAGGCGACTTAGTTCTGTTCCATTGCTTTGCGAAGCCCCTCCGCCATTCCGGAGTCCGGTGTGGCTGGCCAGTTCTAGCGGGACGGACGACGCAAAGCCTCCGGTCTCTTACGTCATGTAGCTTACCCCCGCATCTCTGATGCCACTTTCAAGTTCAGCCGACGGTTTCAAGACATTGCCGAGTTGGTTTCCGATAGTCGCGAGCATCACCTCACGTACCTCATCGGGACTGTCCTTGAAGGTCTTCGTCGCTCAACTCATCACTTCGCGATCGCAACGATCCAAACCGAGGTCAGGCGCAAAGACTTGCCCTTGTCGCAGCGAGATTCGGTGCAATGCTAATGCTGGCTGACCGTCGCTGTTGCGCTCCTTGCCATCCGACGAGGCTGCGCCCGTGGTGGGGAAGGTCTACGCAGCAGAGGGACCCGAGACCGCGCATTAGTCGATACGAGTAACCGGCGGCCGCGAACAGCGTGCTTTTACCACCGCGGTTGCCCGAACATCCCTCGCAGCATCGAATGCTGACAAAATTTGTGAAAGTCATTCTGGAAATTTTCTAGAACGTGCCCCGTTTTCGCTCTGATTGCCAGGTAGGTTTGCGCCTGCGTATTGGAACATTGGATTTGACATGTCAACCGACCCACGGCGGCACAGCGTTGCTGTACCGGACGGAACGTTACCAGCATGCCGTCGAACGCGCTCAACTAGCGTGATATCTGCATGCTCGTAGCTATAGCAATACGGGTGCACCGGTACAGCCTCGGGATGATAGTTCGTGAGCACGGCCTGCGCATCTCCGAGATAGAGGTTGTCGCGTACCGAGAGGAATGCGCGATAGTCCTGTGTGTATTGATATTTCGAACGGGTTTCCTCGTAGCGCTTTCGATCCGACTCACCATTTACGAGCGCCGATCTAGCGGGCGCGCCGGAAATATTTGAGCAATAGGTCGCATTTATGCCTTCGACCGTCGGGAAAAACGGCGGCTCCGTGCAGACCCTGTCCGAATGATTGACGAAGATGTTCCCTTCCACCGTAGCTTTCGCTTCGAGGCTAAAGCTCATGCCATAGAAGTCCCAGTTCTCAACCAAATTGTTGTACAGATGGAACGTGCCGAATTGCGCGCGCGGATTGCGTTGAACCGTGTCGATGAACCAGTTGTGATGCAAGGTGACGCGAGCGATGGCGTCGCGCTCATAGTTCTTGAACAGGTTCTCCGAGGTGATGTTGTTGAGCAGCATGACCTTGTCGTCGTCATGGAACTTTACCCATGAGACGGTTACATCGGTCGAGCCGTTCTTCACGTTCAGGAGACGATCCGCGAAACGCGACAGGTCGAGATGATCGAGCCAGACATTGCGCGAACCGTTTGCAATGTTGATCGCCTGTGAGAAGGTGCGCAGGCGACCATCGATCGTGAGATGCGTCACGATCACATTGGCGCTGCCGTAAATGCCGAACCCGTAATCGAGCAGCTTCACCGAGTGTCCTCGACCGTCGATCGTGATGTTCGATGGCAGGCGAATCTGTGATTCGAGGTCGATCGTCATATCCGACGCGAAGCTTATCCAAGTGGGGCCTTTCGCACGTCGCACGGCCTCGCGCAGCGTGCCGAGACCAGAGTCCGCCGCGGACGTGACCATCATCACGACGCCATCTGCGCCGCCCGTGGCTTTTCGGCCATATCCTTCGCGCTGGCTCAGGAGCTCCGCTACCGGAGGGCACGACACACTCGCCTTCTGGCAACCCTCGAGCGCCTGCGCACGCGCGGACAGGCCAGTCAACGCCGACAGCATTCCGGCCGTGATCATCGAAAGTGGCACAATACGACGGCCGAGGCTGGACATCAACGTTGCGCTCATCATCGCCTTTTTTCAGTTCGACTTGCGCTGCGCTTCGGCGCGCAGGAAGTCCAGATACCAGGGCAGCGCCTCGGACATGCCGGCGCGCAGATCGAACAATGGCTCATAGGCCAGTTGCGCGCGCGCCTTCGCGACGTCGGCCTGCGAGTGACGCACGTCGCCCGCGCGGAAATCGAGGTACACCGGAGCTTTCTCATACGTGACGCCGAGTCCCGCGAGACCGTCGCGGATGACGTGAAAGAGATCGTTAAGCGTAGTGCGGCCGCCAACCGCCACGTTATAGACTTCGCTCGCTGTGAGATCGTTACTCAGCGCAGCACGAAGGCTCGCCTGCACGACGTTGTCCACGAAGCAGAAGTCGCGGCTCGTCTCTCCGTCTCCGTTGATATGGACATCGTCGTTGGCGAGCATCGCAGCGATCCATTTCGGAATGACGGCCACATACGCGCCATCAGGATCCTGCCTCGGACCGAACACATTAAAATATCTTAGCCCGACCGACGCGAACCCATAGGTGCGGGCGTAGACGGCTGCATAAATCTCGTTGACAAGTTTGGTCACCGCATACGGCGACAGCGGATTGCCGATGCGCTCTTCACGCTTCGGCAGATTCGGTTCGTCGCCATAGGTCGAGCTCGACGCCGCATAGACGAGACGACGCACGCCGCCGCGCCGCGCGGCGTCGAGTACGTTCAGGAATCCGGACGTGTTGACGTCATTCGTCGCGATTGGATCCTTGACCGAGCGTGGCACGGAACCCAGCGCGGCCTGATGCAGCACGTAATCGACCCCTTCTACGGCCCGCTCGCAATCGTTCATGTCGCGAATGTCGGCACGAGAAAACGAAAACCGGGACCAGCGCAGCGCGCCGACGCGCTTTTCGACCTCGTCGAGATTGCGCTGATGGCCCATCGCGAAGTTGTCGATGCCGCACACGTCCTGCCCGAGCGTGAGCAGCGACTCGACCAGATTCGAGCCGATAAAGCCTGCGGCCCCCGTCACGAGCCACTGAAAGCGGTTCGCGAGCAGGAATTGGCACAAGGCTGCCTGGGACTCATGCCGCATCCAGCCAGGTATGTTCAATTCGTTTGCAAAGAGTTCTGCTTTCACTTGGTTTAGATCGTCTGGTCGGAGGTTTCAGTAGTGTCGCCAGGATGCGCTGCACGTGAATCGCTTCCTGCGGCATCATCAGCGGCGTTCGCGCTGTGGGAACGGTCGACCCTGCGCACGTGGCGCCAGATGCCGCCGCTCAGGCGGAGATTCTCCGCCGGTCCCGCGATGTGATCGCGCAGATGCGTCAGGTACGCCTGCTGCCAGCGAAGCGCAAACGCTTCGACGTCTTCGCCTGGCAACGGATTGGGCAGCATTTCCAAGGTAGGAACGATCTCGCCCTTGTGCCATCGTGGCGCATAGAAAATCGACGGCAAGCCGAGCCGATGCGCGGCCCTCGAAGCGAAACTGGAATAGGTGACTTCCTGGCCTTCGAAGCTGATGCGCGGCGCAGCCGGATTGGGCGCGCCTTCGACCGCGAGGCAAACCGCATAGCCGGCCTGAAGCGCGCGCAGGCACTCTTTGGCCACCTGGGCTTCGGTCTGGTCGGCAGTGGAGATCAGCGCCGAAGCATAGCTCGCGCTTGCGATGCTCGGCGTCGTCGACAGCCAGCGTGCCGGAATGCCGAGCAGCTCGAGCGTCATCAGTCCCGCGTACATCGGCCCCACGTGAGCTGTCGCGACCACGAAACCTTTGCCGCTCGCGAGCAGCGGCGCGAAGAACGCTTCTGCTTCGTCGAGACTGCCGAGCAGCGACATCGCCTCTTCGATCTGCGACTCTCTGCACTCGATCCATTCGAGAAGCAGGTCGTCCACGAGATATCCCCAGCGTGCCGCCCGCTCCCATGTGGCGCGATCCACCTCAGCAGGTTCGCGCCTCATCGACCACGCCCAGTCGAGGCGCGCCCGGGGAATCGGCGCCGATTCGATCTTCTTGTCGAGTTCCAAGAGTGCTTCGGCGAACGTCGCGGGAAGCATGTCGGCACGCTTCTTGAGATAGCTTTCATACAGCTCGGACGCTTCGTCCTTGCGTCCCGATTGCGAAAGCGCCGCAACGGCCGCGCGCTGCAAACGCACCCGATCGGGCTGTCGACGAACGAGCGTCAACAGCTCGTCGGCGGCTTCGTCGTACCGGCCGGCATAGCGCATCGCACGTGCCAGCATCGCACGCGCGTGTTCCAGTTCTGGCGCCAGTTCGCAGGCCGCCCGCAGAGGAGCGATTGACTCGGCATACTTGCCTGTGCGAAGCAGCGTCTCGCCGTATAACGAGGCCAGCCGCAGATTCTTCGGCGCGAGCTCGACGCCGCGCGCGAAGTGGCAAAGCGCATGTTCAGTGCGGTCCTGGTGATTTCCGCGCGCAAGGTAGGCCTGTCCAAGGCTCGACCGAAGCGCCGCGCCTTCATGGCCCGCGTCGAGCGCCCGCTCGCCGACGACGATCGCCGCCTCGATGCGATCGTCCGAAAGCAACGCCTGGACCACCATCGCCGCCACGCGGTCGTTCGGCAGCACGGCTACGTCGAGCCTCGACGCGAGCTGCCCCGCGAGCGCGCCATCGCCATTGCGCACGAGCGCGGTCAGCCAGAGGTGCGCATTCGAATCGGCGAGATCGAGGGCATCGGCCGTCGCGCGGGCAATACGCGCCGCGTCCGCTACGAGCGACGCCTGCAGGCGCAACTGGATGCGTGCGGCCAGCATCGCCGTGTTGGCCGGTTCGATGAGCGATGCCGCGTCCGCTTGCCCGATGGCTTCATCCCAGCGCTTCAGGCGGCCGAACACGCTGGCGAGAAGACGCCGATCATCGGCCAAGTGCGGCCACGCCTGAACCAGCACCCGTAGCGCCTCTGCAGCGGCGTCGAGCGCGCTGTCGCGAACGAACGGCATCACAATCAGACGGCGCACATCCATGCGCGCCGCCGCGTCCGTGACGAAGGACGCATCGAGCGCGCCGATTGCTGTCATCGGGTCCGCAGCGGAGCGAATGCAGGCGATGGCATGATACAGGCGCGCGCTTGCGGTGGGCACGTTCCCGCCGTCGAGCGCGGCCTGCCAAGCGGCGAGGCCGGCGTTCCAGTCACAGGCGCGCACGGCCTGCCGGCACAGATCGAAGGCCGGCGTGACGGTCATGGCGAGTTCATCCATGGCGGAACTCCTTGCCGAGCGCACACCCGAAGCGCACGAGCAAGGCGAGCACGAAACCCGCCGCGAGCGCCTCGAGCAGCAGCACGGGCGTGTCAGGACTCGTCGGCCGGTCTCCCGGCAAAGGCCGCGCGATCACGCTGAGATAACGCTGCAGACGTAGGGTATCAGTGAAGGCCTGCTGGTAGCTTTGTTGCGCCGCCGTTAGGTGGGAATCGGCGAAAGTCTGGGCATTTCTCAGCTCTTCGTATTCCCGCAGTTGAGTCGCCTCGGTGTTGCCCGCACCGCTCAACCGCCGGCGTGTATCGGCGAGGCGCTTGTCCAGCGTCGTTACCATTGTTTCCGCGGGCCGCAACATCGGATGATCGGGATTGCCTACCGCGCGGATCTTGTCGAGGTTGATCTGCGCCACGTTCAGCTCGCCTTCGATCTGCCCGACGATGCCTAGGAGCATGGTGGCATCAGCCGCCGGGTCCATGTTGCCGTGCTGGATACGCCATTTGGTCAGCGCGGCGCGTGCGCTGCGCGCGTTCGTCTCGGCGAGCGTGACCGCGTGGCGACTCACCTTCAGCGCATCGTTCACGCCTTTCTCGTCCATTCGATTGACGAATTCCTGCGCGATATCGAGCAGCGCCTCCGAGATGACAAAAGCATCGGCCGCAGAAAAGGCGCTCACCTTCATGACGTCGACCTGTTCCATAATGTTGTACGACACTTTCACCGATGCCTTATAGGCGCGGAACAGCTCGTCCTCGGTCGCGTCCGGCGAGAGGCGCGCCGCCGGATCGAAACCAGTGTGCGCGAGACGTTGCCGCAAGCCCATCTTGCGGTCGAGCTGCTGCATGCAGTCGCGGGAATTCACGAAGTCGCTGACTGCCCAGCCGTCGACGAAGCCGCCCGCGAGACCCGAGCTGTCACCGGTCGTGAGCAGACCGCCCGCCGCGCCCGACATGGCCGACTGGCTGGCGCTCGAGCGCACCGAGAAGCGCGACTCGGCCGAGTACCGTGGCACCGCGATGAGATTCGCATACAGCGCGGCAAGCACCACCGGCGCAAGAACGACGGCGAGCGTGATCCAGCGGCGGCGGCGGCGCTCGCGCTGCGCGGCCGCACGCGCAAGGGCGCGCACGTCGATGGCCGAAACGGTGTCAGAGACCGAACTGTCCGCTGGAGAAGGCATCCAATGTGGGCTCTTCTCCCGTGTCGCCGGATTCACTCCTGGATCGCCGCGCAGGATATCGGAGGATGCACTCGTCGAGGTCTTCCTCGATTCGGAGGCCACTTCGCTCATAAACCAAACCTTTAGTGCAATAGTCCGCCCGCTGGTTCTGGCGGTAAGTGGAAAGTATCAGCGTCCGGCCCACGAGACGCTCTTCGAACAGTGCGAGCCACAGGCGCGTGAAACGGCAGGGCTCGAAAGGCATCGCGCCGTCGATAACGTAGACATCAAATGCGGGAGCGAGCGCCAGCGCGAAAGAAAACTCCTGGCGCGTATAGAGAGGCCAGTGCTCCATTGACCGCTCCAGATGCTCGGGCGTCGTCAGCAGATCCGAAACGAGTTCGACGGTCGAATTCGTGTCGATGCCGTATAGTGAGCCCACGAATGCGATCATGTGCAGCCCGTTCGCCTTGCCTCGGATGAAACCTTGCCGTCCAAGTGGCCACGACACGAGGCCGTGATGTTTGACGAAGCCCTCACGCGGCGGCCGTAAGCCGGCCATGACGTCGATCACTGTTCGATGCAGCTCGGGCGTACGCGAAAGCAGCGCGTAGCGTCCCTGCGACAGCGCAAGGTTGGCCTGGAGAAACAGTGGTTGATGCGAGCCGAAGACCTTGGGCGAATCGGTGACGTCGATGAAACTGATCATAGCGCTCACATTGGATGAACTCGGCTGCGCGCGAGGCGTTCGCACGCAAGCGCGACGACCATGAGCAGAACGAGCGACGTCAAATAATAGGGCAGGCTGGCATCCGACGACACGTAGCTCTGGAAGTACGACGATCGCAGCAGCTGCATGCCGTGCGCGAACGGCGACCACAGAAAGTACGCGCGAAACTGTTCGGGCAGCTGTTCCGAAACGAAGAAAACGCCGCTGACGACTTCGAGGATGCGCTCGATCACGGCGGCGAGCCTCAGGAAGAAGTGCCAGCTCGTCGCGATCGCGCCAAACAGCAGGCCGACGGCGGTGCCACCCACGGCCATCGACACGACATAACAAATGAAGGTCGGCCAGCTCGCCGGCAGGGTCACAAGATCGATCCGGTATCCGATGCCGATGAGCATCGCGAAGACGAACAAATAGATGACGAGATAGATCGTGGCCTGCACGATGACGCTCATCAACGGTGTGACGCCCGGCAGATTGAGCACCCCGCGCGCCGATACATAAGCCGTGCTGCTGCGAAAAATGATCTGGCGGAACATGATCCAGGTCGTCGCGCCCAGCATCGAAAACGTCGGCACGCCCATGCCGAGGATGAAGTGCGTGCCCGTCAGAAAATATAGCGACGAGATCAGCGCGAGCAGCACAGTGGGGCCGAACAGCGCCCAGACGAGCGCGAAGCGGCTTTCGCCGTGAATCGTGCGCAGTTGCAGGATCAGAAGCGGCAGGAGCGCCGACACTCGCAGGCGATCCGGCTCAGGCGCGACGGGCCGCTGACGGGCATGAAGCATCGCGATACGTCGACGCAGCGCCACCACCTCCGCGACTTCGCCCCCCTCCAGCTCGACTTCGAAAGCGGTGTCCTGCCGCGAAGCGAGCCGGCGCGCCTCGCGCGCCTCCTGGTCGCGGCGGCGCTGCCTGCGCTGCTCGTAAGCCGCGGCAAGACGCAACTCGTGCGAGGCGAGCGCCGCCGGCGCATAGCCTTTTGCGAAGACATCGATGCCAGCACGGATATCGTCTTCAAGGAGACGAATCGTAGTGCGCCACACGCGTCGTCCGAAATCGGCGGACTCTTCGTGGAGATCCCGCTTTGCCGCCTCGCGATCGAGCTGCGCTTCCAGCGCTTCATACACGGCGCGGCGGTCGGCAACCGACCGCCGCGGTGCTTCGCGCAGCGCGGAGAGCATGCGCGCCAGCAGCGTCGCAGCCTGTTCGTCGTTTCGCGGCGCCGCTTCGTCCGGCGGCTGCGGCGCAAGGAAAGCATCCGCATCGGCGATTGCAAGCTGGGCGGGCGAAGCCGCCTTTTCCGCGACGATATCCACCTGCATCGCCGCGACGGCGCGTGCATCGACCTGCTCCGCGGCCGGATTGGGACGGCTGAATGCGCCCCCGCCGACATCACTGCTGACCTCCCGGCGCTCACGCCACTTCGAAATGCGATCTTGGTTGCTCATCGCGACGTCGCTAGTCCGTAAGCGTGCTGATGGACCGCGCAGTGCCGAGCGTCGCACTGAAGGTGGACAGAAGCTTTTGCACTTGCGTGAACGGCGCGTCGGAGATCAGGATCGCATCGCCATCCCGCACGACGAACTCGCCCGCCAGCATGATCTGGCCAGGCTTGGTGAAGTCGAACTGATAGACGAGCGGACGTGTATCCAGACGCTGCGCAGCGTCGGTGCCCGGGGCCGACTGTCGACGCAGCAAATAGACCGCGCGCGGATTGGCGAGCGAATCGCTCAGGCCGCGCGAGTCACCCAGCGCGTCCAGCACGCTGTAATTGCGCTTCATCAGCTTGACGCGGCCCTGGACGCCCGCCGCGCCCAGCACGGTCAGCCGTTCGACGACGCCACTCACGACGATCGAGTCGCCCGGGCGCAACGCCACGTCTTCGGCTGGATCGCGATAAATATCGGCAAGCCGCACCGAGCCCGCGACGCCGTTGCGGCGCACGGTGACGGAGAGCTGTTCCGGATTACTCTGATTCGGCGCGGCCAGTCCGAGCAGCCCGCTGAGACGTTCAGTGTCCCGTCCAAGGGAATAGATGCCCGGCTTCGACAGATCACCCTGCACGGTGACCGTCTGGCCCCGGCGCGCCGTGGCCTGCACGCTCACATCTGCACCGACGACGAGGCGGCTCACGCGGCGCAGGATCGCGTCGTGCAACTGCGCCGGCGTCTGGCCTTGCGCCCTCACCTTGCCGATGTAAGGCAGATGGATGTCACCGGCACGATCGACGATCAGTTCGCCCAGATTCGATGCACCGCTCTTTCCCGCGGCGAACAAACCGAGCCCGTCATGTTCCCAGAGCGTGACCTGAACGCCGTCGCCCGGCGCGAGACGGTCGTAATCGAACGGAGCCGCACCGAGAAACGCAGCCGGAAAGCTCGCGCGATCCGGTCCGCGGCTCGTGCGCGCGAGTTCTTCCGTCACCGGCACGAGCACGATGTTGCTGCTTTCGCCTGCGGCATCGACCTCGCTGTGTAACGGCCCGCTGCGCGGCAGGCCGCAACCCTGCAGCGCCAGGGTGCTGGACAGCGCGAACACCAGTGCCGCAGCGCTTCGGTATGGCGACGCGCACCGGAGCTTCCGGCAGCGCAGGAGGTCAGTCGACTTCATGCTTCTTCTTCACGAACCGAAAGAGCGGAGGTCTCGAGATGTCTGGATGAAGCCGGGGTCGAGAGCCGCTTGTCGGCGAGATCGCCGCAATCGGCTGTTCCGGATTCTTCGCTGGCCTCCGCCGGCAGGCACAGCGCGGAGAATCGTTCGATCATTGAGTCGACGGAAAACAGCACGCGTGCACGGTGCCGGGCGTGCTCGCTCATGGTGCCGTCTGCCTGGAAGTTGTCGATGAGCGTGGCAAGCTTCTCGCACGCGAGATTCAGGTCAGGCTGCTCGGCGGAATCGAGCAGATGTCCGGTCACGCCGTCGACGAAACATTCGCCGGCTCCGCCCGCAGGCGTGGACAGCGTCGCAATGCCGAGCATTTGCGCCTCGATCAGCACGTTCGGCAAACCCTCGTAGCGCGAGAGCAGCACCTTCACATCCAGCTTCGAATACCAGAAGCCGACATGCGCCGACAGGCCCACGAACAATAGCCGATTCGTCACACCGAGTTCGGCCGCGAGCTCAACCGCCTTCTCCTGAAGCCGCCCGTCCCCGACGATCAGGAAGCGCGCGTGCGGACGCCGCTTCAGATAACGCGCAGCCAGCTTGATGAACAGAAGCGGCCGCTTGTCCGGCTCGAAGCGAAATACGCCGCCGATCGTTTCGGTCGCATCGGGCGTCGCATCGACGAATGCTTGCCAGCGCGCCTGCTCGTCGGCCGGCGCCGCCGTGTCGAGCTCCGGCACGCCGTTGTAGAGAATCTGGAAGCGAGTGAGCGGCAGGTCGAGCCAGCGCGCGTATTCTTCGGCGGCCGTGCGGCTATTGCTCACGAACTGGACGCCGGGCACCTGTGCAAGCGCGCGATACAGCACTTCATACTCCGGCCGGTCGCGCTCCTTGCGGATGCTCGGCGGCAGGCCGCGAAACACGAGATGAATCACGGGTACGCCCGCGAGCAGCGCAGCCAGTGCGCCGAACAGGCACGTGCCGTCCTGCCAGAGACTGACGACGTCGAACTTCCGCTCTCGCAAGCGTGGCGCAAGGCGCGTGACACCGTAGTGGACCGGCGCGGGCAGCCTTTCGAGGAGACGCAGGAGGTCGGGATAATCGACCGGCTGATGGCTCACCGACACTGCGGGAAGCGCATTGACTTCGGTGAGCGGCACGCCCGCCTCTCGCAGGCTGGCCGCGAAAAAATTAAGTCGCTGGTGCTTGCCCGAACCGACTGTTTGAGCATACTGCTTCACCAGTACTTCGACTGCTTTCGGCTTCATCGTGACAAGATCGCCAACGCCGCGCGCGACATCTTTCGATCCCGCCGACATCTTCTGCAGGTTGCAGGCAAGGCGCGTCAACTGTCGCTCGGCACCGCCGAGCCCTAGGCTGCCGGTAAGCAGTGCAATCGACGGCGTGCCTTCGATGCTGGCATCCGGAAGTACGCGATCGCGAAACGAGAGGATCGCATGTTTCATCGCGACGATCTTGATGTCGCGTCCGGTCAGCTCGCTTGCCGGCTCGAAGCGCGTGAAGAATGCGTGGTCGCTCGCGAGCGCGTGCGCGAGCTGCCCCGCCTTGGACTCAGGCGCAAGAGATGAGGCAACAGGCGCGAGCACTTCGACCGCATCCGCCAGCAGGCCTCGCTTGCTCAGACGCTTCGCGAAAGCGACGCGCAACTCCCGACGGTCATGCGAATCGATTAGGCGGCGGAACAGCGAATCGGATTGGGCAAACGCGCGAATGTCCGCGAGAAGCTCGGCGCGAACGAGCCCTGCGCGATGATCGTCAAGCGACTCGGGCATGCAGACGTCGATGAGCACGAGCGCTTCCGCGTCTCGATGTTCCCTGACGAGATGCGACGCGCAATAACGCACGATGCGCAGATTGTCCGGCTGCTCCAGCAGAAGTTCCGACCACTGCTCGAACATCCTTACCGTATGACCCGCCGCTTCCTTGAGCTGCAGAATCATGAAGCGCACGGTCCAGTCGCCGAGATGAGCCGCGGCGAGCTGCTCTGCACGGGCGAGCGCTTTTTGTGCGGCCTGAACGGCACTCGCCTGCGCGACGAGTTGCGCAAGCTCGTCTCGCACGGACTGAAGCGGTTCGATATAAGGCATTCCTGTTTCGTTCAGCCTGCCTCGTTGTGACGAATCGACGGCAACCGCATTCAGCTCGTTGATTCCTTTCATCGATGAACTTCCTGTATTTGGGTCAGCGCATTTAATGCGGGAATCGCGCACTTACGGAGTCGGACCCGTGAGCCTCGGCTTGTCACCGGACTTAACAAGCGACTTTTCTCGGGAATCCGGTTGAAACGGTAGAGCGTTCGATTAACCTTGCGCACTTCTTGATATTGCTTTCGACATAATCTGCGCGCTCAGGTGTCCCGCGCAGCGCTTCCCAATAGGGAAGCGCCTCAGAGAATCGTTGCAGGCGCATGGCTGCGACCGCTGCAGCCTTCAGCGCCAAGTGGTCGCGAGGCGCCAGATCGAGAATCGCCTTCGCCCGCGCGGAGCGCCCACTTGCATCAGACAAATCGAGCAAACGCAACTTCACGTGCAGCGCCGAAAGCACACGTTTCCTTTCTGAGGTGACATCGACATCGCCTTCGATCAAATCCAGCAGCGCCCATGCCTTGTCGTGTCCTCCGCGGGCGTTGAGCTCGCGCGCAGCACGTACGCATCGGGACCTGACGGTATCGAGTTGGCGAAGCGCCTCGTTACGCATAGCCTGATCGACGTTCTCGTTCGACGCGATCTGTCCGAATGCTTCGAGAGCCTCCGCGTAGAAGTTGCGGCGGGCAGCGACCCGCGCCAGATAGAGGCGCGACGAAAGAGACGCGCCTCGTTCGTCGGCTGCATTCCGCAAGAAATGAATTGCCGCGTTCATGTCACCGATCGCTTCGGCCGCCCGTCCCCGGTATGAGTGCATCTCAGGGAACGACAGGCCCGCCTCTACAACATGATCAATGAGTTCGATCAACCACACGTGGTTTTTTTCGCTAAACGCAGCACGCGCGTCTTTCTGCAAACGCTTCTCGAGCGTCCACTCGGCGCGCATGATCGGACGACTCTCTGGATCCAGCAGACAGTTTCCCCCGATGCGATCGACGGCGACGTGCAAGTCATTGTGCTCGATCGCATCCTTCGCTTCTGAGAGCCACTTTGGCGCTTGCACGGCGATCCACCCCACAACTTCGGGATTATCCTTAATAATCGCGCCCTGCGCCTCGATCAACCTAGCGGCCGCGACGACGAAGCCCTTCGTGGCCGAGAGGCGCGCTAGCGGCAAGACGAGTCCCACGTCGAGAGGCGGCGCTTGCGCGGCTAACGCGAACAATGCGGTTCGGTTTCCCGATGAAATCCAGCGCCTCCACTGCACCGCGAAACTTGGCCCATGCGTTGGCAGCACTTCGCGCACTTCGTCCGCCCAGCTCTCGGCGGCTTGAGCATCGTCCGCGGCTTCGAGCAAGTCGAGCACAGCGTCCGCGGCCTCCGAGCTTTCCCGCGTAAGTCGGAAAAGACGTTTCCAGCTTACGATCGCCGTTTCGAATTCACCGATACGAGCAGCCGATAGCGCACAAATACGCAGAACCTCCGGCGTCTCGCGCTCGTCACCCAGCAGGCCGGTTGCAATGCGATGAGCCTCGACATAGCGCTCGAGCTCGAAGAGGCTGCGCATCAGCAGTTCGTTAGCTTGTTCAGTCGGCCCGTCCTCGCTCAGTGCAGCTTCCGCATTCGCGATGGCTCCTTCGTGATCGCCCAAATCGGACTGCATGCGCGCAAGCAACATTCGATGCTCGCCTTGCGTCGGATCTGCGCGCAAAGCCGCATGCAGGCGACGTGATGCGCCGCGCAGATCTCCCGCAAACCATGTTGCCTCAATCGCCGCGACCGGATCGGACACTTCGAAACGGTTCCATGACAAGATCCCGACGCGCCTGACCAGGTAGCGCGCGTACCAATCATCGAAAAGACGTTCTGCAAACGCGTCCGTGTAATGCGTCAAATCCAGCCCGTTACGTTCCAGCGCATGATTTTGTCCAATCTCTTGCATGGCCGGCGTCGGATCGTAGCAAGGCACATCGAGCCGGGCTGCGCACGCCTTCACCAGTTCGATCAGTTCATGCCGCTGCGCGATCACGGACTCGTCAGGCGTGACAGCATCCACGTGTGTCACGAACACAAGCTTGTCTCTGCCGACGACTTGAACGATCTGCGCCATATCGCGCTCGATTTCGTTGTCCGATTGCACACGCCTTGAAATACTCGCGAGCAGTTCCCGATCATCCTTCGACAGACGAAGAAAGACAGGGTCCGTATCGAGCCATGCGCGACGTACCGCGTGCTGCTCGGCAGCCCCCATCGACCAAAACAAGCGGGCCCGGTCACGATCGGCCAGAAATTCACCGAAGTAACGCCCCATGTAATTGGTTTGAACCGCGTGCTCGCCCACGCTTAGAAGCTTCCGCGACGACAGTTCGACGAGGTACACATCCGCCGGCACATAAGGTTTCTCCAGTGACTGCAGCGATGTACCGGGGCGAAACGTCAGCGGCTGAATCATGGCCGGTATGGACTGGGAGCCGAACATGAAACGCACCTGTTGAAGCGCCTCTGCGCTCGTGTGCACGAATCCATAATTGCGCCATGTGTTCGCCTTGATTGGATACCGCGACACGCCCTTGCGGAGCGGGCCGTGAATGCGACATGTTCCGACGGGCGCTACCGTCAGCTTCGATGCAGCAGCCATGAAAATCCTGGGTAGAGAGTCGAGAAGGCCCGCTTAGAGTGCCCAGTACTGCAGACCCGACTTCAGGCGGTTGCGATCAAGCGCGGACATGAGGTCGCAAACTACACCGTCGTCGTTAATCATGTGCGGCAGGTCACTCCAAATGCAGTCCATGATCTGTCGATGGGGCACTGCGAGAACCAACAAATCCAGCTTCGTGAGCGACGCCTTGCTCAGAAGGCTGATGCCGTACTCGCGCTCCATCTGCGCCTTGTCGGCGATCGGATCGAACGCGATCGGCGCGAGGCCGAAGCGCTCGAGGGCGCGACACAGCTCGACCGCTTTCGAGTTGCGGATATCCGAAACATTCTCCTTGAACGTCATCCCGAGCACGCCAACGCGTGCGACCGGCGAGAGACGATGATTTCGCGCGAGAAGCTGCACGAGTCGCGAGGCGACGTGATCGGCCATGCCGTCGTTGATACGCCGGCCTGCTAGAATCACTTCGGGGTGGTAGCCCAGCTCCTGAGCTTTGGAAGTCAGATAGTACGGGTCGACGCCGATGCAATGGCCGCCAACGAGGCCCGGTGTGAAGCGCAGAAAATTCCACTTGGTGCCCGCGGCCTTCAACACTTCCGAGGTCGAAATGCCGACAAGATCGCAAATCTTGGACATCTCGTTCATTAGCGCAATATTAATGTCGCGCTGCGTGTTTTCGAGCACTTTCGCGGCTTCCGCGACCTTAATCGACGCCGCGCGATGCACACCTGCGTCGATGATCTGACCGTACACATCGGCAATGATCTCAAGCGCCTCCGCATCCTGGCCTGACACAATCTTCACGATTTTATTCAGCGGATGTTCGCGATCGCCCGGGTTGATGCGCTCTGGGCTATAACCGAGCTTGAAATCGATACCGCAACGCAGACCCGATGCCTTCTCGAGTTCCGGCGCGCAAATCTCTTCGGTCGCACCTGGATGAACGGTCGATTCGAACACGACAATGCTACCGGCGCGAAGCACCGGACCGATCGTCTGGCATGCGCGCACGAGAAGCGAAAAGTCGGGGCTGCACTTCTTGTCGACCGGCGTAGGCACGGCAACCACAAAAAAGTTACATTCCGACAGAACTTCTGCCCGGTCGGTGAAGCGCATCGTCGACGCGCTCAACACGCATGATTCGACTTCACCGTTCCAGTCTTCGCCACGACGCAGAGATTCTATTCGACGACCGTCAACATCAAATCCAATCACATCGAACTGCCGCGCGAACGCCACGGCAACTGGAAGGCCTACGTAACCCAAGCCACACACGGCAATCTTACTAATAACCAAGATAACCCTCGAATCGCGTTGGTAGTTTATCCGCCTGCATTCTTGACCAACCCTCTATCCGACCAACTAAACCGCGAGGCCAATCAGCAGCACCCTCACATAATTAACCGACATCGCGACTATTGCTTAGGCGCAGCACTCGTCAGCCTCCTCCGCTCGAAAGAATTGTCGTCTCTAGCGACGCCAAGTTGTTGCCTCATTACTAGCGCGTCTCTTGCAACGCGCGACGCGCCGATGACGACGGCCGCACACCTCCGAAGAACAGATCAGACTCGGCCTGACCGTGACGGCCGCATCCGAGTAACAGCCGATTTTTATTGACAACCCTACTTACTAACCGGAGTCTATTTAGACGCATCAGTTTGCGTTCTCGCGGACCTCAAGTTTCCCCGCACACCTCACCAATAACATTGCTTCAATAGCCTTCTACCTGCCAATTCGAAGGGAGCAAGCAGAAGCCATGGCTTAAAGCTAGACAATCTTGCTTGAACTTCGATTTGCGACTTCTCTCATCACTGCACCTCATGCAGGACTGGCACAATGCGACACTGACCTCGGTCGCGCGCGCCCTAAATTGAATCGCCGACGGGCCCAAACTTCCACCAACGCAACGATTTATCGCCCTCCTCACCTCGAACACCTTATCAGTCACGCCAGAAAAACGCAGGTACTTGGCGATATGAGCACCAAGAAGCACCCAGCGCAATCACCATAACCGTCGCAGCCCGGCAATCTCCTGCGGACCAGGGTTTCTTTGAAAGATGCGTATAGTTCCGCACCGGTGAAAGTCTAGACTCTACAGACCCACCAGTCTTTCGGAAAGCGACTCACAGTTACGGATTCTGACCGCAATCACCATCTGAGTGAATTTGCTCGCATAACTGGACCGCCCCGGATTTTGTAGCGGCTCCAACTCTTGAGAGTGGATCATCCGGTCTTGCCCGACCCCGAAGCATGAAGCGCACTACTGCTGCAAATGGACCTGGGACGGGATACGATGACGAGGCAGCGGCGATCGACGTCGGCCCATTATCTGGCGTGCTGAGCCCGTTTGAAAGCTCGACCCACAACCCTGCGAGCACTCCGAATTGTGACCGAGGGCACATGTCGCCCTGCTGGAGCACGCTTACCAGAATCCGATAACGAGGGGCGTCTCCGCTGCTATTCTCTATTATGCAGAACCACAGCATGCAGGTACTTTATCCGCGATGCGCCGGACTGGACATACATAAGGACATCATCGCCGCCTGCGTCCGTTGTGTTTCCGCGCCAAAGCCCCTCGAAGTGCAAAGTTTTTGCAGCACAACGAAGGGATTGCTTGCGCTGTCGGACTGGCTAGCCATCCACAAATGTTCTCACGTGGCGATGGAGGCCACCGGTGTAAATTGGAAGCCAGTGTGGCACGTTCTCGAAGGTTCCTCCCAACTCGTGTTGGGCAACGCGGCTTATATTCGAGATGTGTGGTCGCAAAACCGATGTGAATGACGCGACGCGGATCGCTGACCTGCTCGCACAAGGACTGATGGTCGTGAACGCTCCGGTCACGCAGGCCAACGCCACGGCCGAGCGGGACACGGCGGCGCAGATGCTTGCGGACGCCGCGCGAGTCGCCGGTACGTCCATTTCGGTCGGCGCTGATAAAAACTACGATACGTCGGGCTTCGTGGCAACATGCCGCGCGAATATGTGACGCCGCACGTGGCACAAAACGTCGGCCGCGCGGGCGGCTCCGCCATCGATGCTCGAACGACACGATGGCTTGGCTACGCTATTAGTCAGCGCAAACGCAAATGCATTGAGCCGGTGTTTGGTTGGAGTAAGACAGTCGGGAGGATTCGGCAGGTGATGTATCGAGGTCTGAAGCGCGTCGACCAACTCTTTGTCCTGACTCAGACGACCTACAACCTGACGCGCATGCGCACGCTGGCCGCTCGCGCGGCATGAGGGCGAATTTAGCAGCACCTGAATCAACGAAGTTCGGCGGCGAATTAGTTGGGACTCTATACGGCATTGGCTCTCTCGAATGAGCGGGCGCTCGTTCAAGAAGAGATATTTCAACAGACTGCTAGAAATGGCTTTGGTAAACGTTCGCCGACTTTCAGTTTTAAGAGCTGTGGCTACATGGCATTGCCAAGTAGTGGCGCTGGTCTGACCCCGCCCCTCCGGTTTTCATCTCGACCTCTGCTAGAGACTCGGCTCGGATTTCACGTACACTGAGCTCAGACAGCGAGCGCCTATACCGCGAAAGCCATCGGAGACCGAAATGCGAAGGATGTGTGGATGCGATCCCAATTATAAAACCCGTCATCCACTCGAGAATTTCCGCGGAGTCAAGTACGGCGTCACTCGGACGCTTACGCTGGGTCTTGCGTAAGCGCGGCACCTCTCGCTTGCCAGCATCGGAGGTTTTTGACGGACTGCGGGCGGGGCGACGCGGCGGATCGGCCAGTGGGTCTTCGCCGCGCTTGAATCATTTTTAGCCAGTCTATCGATAGATGTTGAGCGTCGGCACAGTTCGAGCATCGTGGTGCGCGCCCTGTTGGGCCAGATTAACAAATTTTTCGCATAGAATCATCGCGTCTTTTGCGTTGTAAGGCACGGTGCGAAGGGGGTGTGAGAATTTCCGTGTTCAAGGCGGGCTGGGAGTTGCACGGATGGTCGAACGAATCGATCCCCGTAAAGGGTAGCGAATTCGTTCATGGCCGTCTTCCAGTCATCGGCCGCGCGTCACAAATCAGCTGTGATGTTGCGCAGGGCCAGCCAGATCAGTTTCGTTGCGGCTTCATCGCTTGGGAAGTGACCTCGGGCCTTGAGAACCTTGCGCAGTTGCGAATTGATGTTCGCGATGGCATCTGTAACCGGCATTATATATCCGGTGCCCGGTGATTCGCGCCGCGCAGTTCAGGCGTATGTGTGACCATCCGGTACAAGAGGAACTGGGGAGCACTTCGGGTGGGCAGGCCGTTTTCAAACGTTGAGTCGTGAGCTCGTGTTAGTAATTGCTGACGATCGCCGATGTCAATGCCACGGTGGCGATTGGACTGCTGTCGGCAATCGGCGAAGCCAGCCGGTTCCCGAAGCCAGAGAAGTTGGTTGGTCAGCTGTTTCGGGCTCAATTCAGCGGTTTATCAACCAGGTCCGACGCGGGCTCAGCATGGTCACATCACCAAACGCGCCTTCTACCTGCGCGTGCGTGATCGACGCGGTCAGCAGATCGCGATCGTTGCCACTGCTCGCAAACTCGCGGTCATCGTGTGGCATGTGTTTGCGGGCACTGAAACTTTCGCTTGGGACCGTCCTGCGCTGACTGAGAGTAAGCTTCGAGCCCTCGAATTACGATCGGGGATGCCAGCGCAACATTGGGGGTGACCCGCTTCCGTGGATGATTAAGCAGTTGAATTTTGAATGGATTGAATCCCTCCGGTTTGGGCAGTGCCGCGAGTTGTCCACGGCCGGTCGGCGGGTCGCCTATTACGACCACGACGCCGGCCGGCGGTGGACAACTCGCCAGTGATGCCGATTCGGTTTTGTTCCTCGTGAAGTTGCTCGTAGCGCATCGGCGAGCGGTAACCGATGCCGCTATGGCGGCGGCTGACGTTGTACCAACCTTCTATCCACGAGAACAGCGCTTGCCGCGCCTGTTCGCGGGTTTGGAAGTGTGTGCGGGCGAGCAGTTCACATTCGAGTGTCGCGAAGAAGGCTTCGCACATGGCGTTGTCGAAGCAATCCGCCACCGTCCCCATCGACAGACCCACGCCAGCTTCACGGCAGCGGCGCCGAAGGCACAGGACGTGTACTGGCAGCCTTGATCGCCATGGTGAATCACGACAGCGTCACGTCATTGCGCGAGAGCCGGATCCGGCGACCATCCTTCAACTGGTCGTGCATGAAATCCATCGACCACACAACGTTCACCGACATCGGTACGACCAGCGGCTCCGGTAACCGTCCCGCTTCGCGTCGACTACCAGGCGACTTCGCCAATCTGAATCTTCTGTTATGCCATTCATCGCAGCTGTCCACGGAGGCAGCTGAGATGAGAGATTCATTCGCTCATCGCTAGGGGACCTTCAGGACCGCATACGTTTGAACCACGCAGGAAAAGATAAGGTTGCTGACTATTTTCGATAGCGGAGCTTACCCTTGGTGAGCTAGCATTGGCTTGCGGCGGATCGCTGCTTCTATATATGCACATCCGATGGAAAGCATTCGAGATCCACCTACATCTTTAACTTATTAACCTGTGTGACACCATGGCTAACGCGTCAATAGCAACATTCCGAAGGGCCTTTCGATGCGGCAGGCGCAGACCGTTCGATTAGCAACCAAATTTTGCCAATGCAGGCGGCAACTACCGGGGTTTCGGCTGCTCGAGCTGCCGCCCTTAGTAATTCATGTCTTTTGGGACCAAACGTCGAGAATGTCATTTATGATAATTTGGACGGAATTCGCAAGCGTATAATCGATAAAAACGAAAGAAATTGTGCTGCGGGTCGGTGCGAGATCTTTTATCAGGAGCTCGCGAATCATCCGCGGGCAGCGGATGCTTTCCCGTAAATTGACGACAATGTGTAGACGGATGCACCAAAAATGGTCGCGATCGAGGATTTGCTTAGAGAAAGGAGAGTTCTTAAAAGAAAATATGACTCTAGTAGGTTTCATTGGTCGTTTGCTTGTGGAAATGCCGGAGCAGTGTGACTGCCCTGGCGCGCACGGGGCTGTTTGAAAGAACAATGTTTTGAGGTGATCAATGCGATCTCTCTCAGTGAATTTTGCGGCGAAATCGAGGCGGCGCAGATGCTGAAGTCGGAAATGAGATTTGACTGTTTGGTTGCTGGCGATCAACTAGATGTGTTTATGTCCGGTGGTCGGGCACCGACTCTTGCTGAGGAAGAGTGATGCGTAGCTGTTAATGTGGACATGGTTTCGTTATATCGAATGACTTACATTTAAGAGGCTCCGCTTTCCTGATGACTCACGAAATGTTGCATACCGAGCTTTTGGAAATTTAAACGTAGATAGCTACGAACTCCTCGCGGCGATTACTCGGCCTGCGGCGAAGGCGAGCCGGAGGCAGTTGGGTGT
>NZ_JACSUE010000018.1:0-64079 GCF_014384845.1 Caballeronia sp. EK | reverse complement strand
TGGGTGTTGGGTGTTGGGTGTTGGGTGTTGGGTGTTGGGTGTTGGGTGTTGGGTGTTGGGTGTTGGGTGTTGGGTGTTGGGTGTTGGGTGTTGGGTGTTGGGTGTTGGGTGTTGGGTGTTGGGTGTTGGGTGCAAAGGACGCTTAAACGAACTCAACAAAATTAGTCCGACTCAAGAGAATTTCGAGTTCTTCGAAGTCTCGATGATGTCAATCGCCAGTCGGCTTGAAGAGTGCATGCACGAATGTAGTTTATCAGGCCAAGATGCTGAGATTCATGCCGCGAAGAAGCGTCTGGAGTCGCTGAAGAAACAAATGGTATGATTTTGACTTACTTCACAAACAAATGACGGTAAGTTGAAGACTTAAATAATCGCAGAAATCGCTCTCGTTAATAGAAAACAGGAATCGTATATGACGGTAGTGTCAACTTCAACGATAGTCCGAACATTCAGAAAAATGAAAGAAGCGCAAGTCGGCGCGAACCCATATGTCGGTGCGGGTGCGCCCCCAAGGATGATTGCCAATGCGGTCGATCTCAAAAATGTTGGATCTTTTAAAGATTTCATCCTTTCAATTTTCACCTTCGGAATCTATGCGTTATTAAAGATTTCTTTAATTGAAAAACAGGCTGAATTAATTCGTGGCGCCATCACTGATCTACATGCCAGAATTGAGAGGGGAGAGAATGCGGGTGGTGTTGAATATCAACCGGGCTTCCACTATGTGGAAACCAAAATTGAAGGTATGAGTTTGAAGGTTGCCGAGGAGCCCCGTGCATTCGGTCCAGAATCTCTTCTGTGTATTAGCGTCGATTCCCAGATTGTGTCCTATATTCAGGGTATGAGCTTGGAGCAATTCGGCGAGCGCTTACGGCAAGAAATTAATGCATGGGAATCTCAACCTGCTAAAGAGTAGTGCGGAATTTCGCCATAAGGAAGGTGGGGCGCGAGCCAATGCTCTCAACTTAAGTCCCACGTCATCGAGTAAGTTTTTACGCGAGATCACAGTGGGGCGCCGATTTTCTGAGCCGTCGTGGATACGAGCTTGCGCCGAAAAACGAACCCCATGCTGAGTGTTTAAACTGAAGCAGGGTCAGTTAAGAGGATCAGCAAACGAAGCGGGCGCGGTACACTCTCGAGTTCGAGCGGAACGGAGTTCGACTGATCAAGGCTGGTCAGATTATAGCCCCGGCCGCGGGGGTGCGGCTAAATCCTCGGACTGGTTTATGCTGCCATTCACAAACTCTCCCGGTATTCGAACGGGCTGAGAGCGCCTAACGAGACCTTGATCCGCCTTGCGTTATACCAATGTGTAAAAGTCAAGAACCTCGACGAATTGTTCGACGGCCGTAGTCTGCCAATCCCGCGGATGGAACCATTCTGTTTTGATCCGACGCGAAGAAGCGTTCGCAGGCCGCGTTATCGTGTGAGCATCCTTTGCGTGACATCGAGCAAACTAGTTTGGCATCACGTATTCGTGACAGCCATCCGGGCCAGCGATAGTGACCCCACGATCAGAGTAGACCCCACGCCGCTTATTACTGTTGGCTACCGTCTTAATGCCTCGTTGAGCATGATGTTTGTTCGTGTCCTTATAAAACAGGATGCACACGCTCTTTGTGAGGGATAATAGTTCAATTTTTCTCCAGGTATAACGCTATATATTTGAATCCAAAGTCCGACGCCGGCGACTCATTCCGTTAATTTGACTACACATATAATTTTGGTTTGCAAATGAAACGAAAGCGCAATATCACTAAATACATTATCGTCGCGACAATGCTTGGCATCGCAGCGGGTTATGCATGTCACAGTGCAATTCACGATTCCGGAGTAACCAAGGAGATCGCTGGTTATCTATCGCTTCTGAACGAGGTGTTTCTTCGACTCGTCAAGATGGTCATTGCGCCCCTGGTATTCGCAACATTGACTGTAGGTATCGCGCAGATGGGCGATGGTAACGCCGTTGGTCGAGTCGGTGTCAGGGCATTTGGCTGGTTTAGTGTCGCATCATTTACATCCTTATTGACGGGTCTCTTGGTCGCCACGATCTTGGAGCCGGGAGGTGGTCAGAGTATTGAGTTCCCGAAGTCGGACGGAGACCTCGCCTTGAAGACAAACGCGCTCACGTTAAAGGAGTTCGTCGTCCACCTTGTGCCACGGTCAATCGTTGAAGCAATGGCGAACAATGAAGTCTTGCAGGTCGTCATATTTTCAATCTTTTTGGGGACAGCTTTGGCGGCGCTCGGCGAAGCAGGCCGGCGTTTGACTCGAGTGATCGACGATGTCGCGCAAGTCATGCTGCAGGTCACGAGTACCGTGATGTGGTTCGCGCCGATCGCGGTCTTCGCTTCGCTAGCGGCGACGGTCTCGACAGGAGGACTAGACGTTCTGGTCGGGTTAGCGAGATTCATCGCCAGCTTCTATCTGGCCTTGGCACTGCTTTGGGGGCTCCTTGCACTGGCAGGCCTACTGTTTCTAGGCAGACGCGTAAGCGTGCTAATTCGCCTGATTCGCGATCCGTTTTTCTTGTCGTTTGCGACAGCAAGTTCCGAAGCGGCTTATCCGAAGCTGCTCGACGCCCTTGACCGCTTCGGAGTGAATCGGAAGATCTCGAGCTTCGTGCTTCCCATGGGCTACTCCTTCAATCTTGACGGATCCATGATGTATTGCACGTTCGCGGTGCTATTTATCGCACAGGTATATGGCATTGATCTGTCGCTCGGAACGCAAATCACGATGCTCCTTCTGCTAATGGTGACGTCAAAGGGAATGGCAGGTGTGCCTCGCGCTTCGCTTGTCGTAATCGCAGCGACGCTAAACCAATTCAACTTGCCTGAGGCAGGATTAGTCTTGATCATGGCGGTCGACGTGTTTCTCGACATGGGACGCTCCGCCACTAACGCGGTCGGCAATTCCATCGCAACAGCCGTGATTGCGAAATGGGAGGGTCAACTTGATGATGGCGATTGTCTTGAATGTATAGATGAGGAAGTGAAGAGTGACGTCGGCATGAGTCGGAACACCTCGCTGGAGCTACGGCCAAAATCATCGGATAAAGTCCCCTTGTGAATCGGAGTCTTCGCGAACTGCGGGAGATCTAGTACTACTGTGCCATAAATTTCTTGGCATTATATGAGCTTCTTCATCCTTTGCATGAGGAGGCGATGGACTGGAAATCATCGTTCGACGAGTACCTGGAACACCTCCGCGAGGCATTTGGACACAGTGATCGTCGCGCCGTTCAGGTGCGCTATTTTCAGGGGCTGATGCTGCTGATCGCGCGTAAAAGTGTTGAGCCGCTGGCGGCCCATCTCGAGCCGCGGAAATCGTCAAGGTAGTTGTCGCCTCAACGATTAGATTTCAGGCAGCCTCTCTGTCTTGATTTCGGTGTTGTGGAGCGTCGCTCTGGTTGTCGATTCGATCCGGGTTCAGGTGCACAGCATCGACGCGTTGCCAGTTGCGCGTACGGGCTTTCCATCGAAGCGGATTGCATTGCCGGGCATTCTCGTAGAGCGCCGCGCGTCGATCCAGAATGTCCTGATCGAGGTTGGCATGACGCTGCGCCGGCGTCACGAACCGGATCGCGCTGTGACGATCCTCCTCGTTGTACCAGCGCACCAGTGCGCCCACCCACGTGCGCTCGGACAACAGGGTATCGAATGGGGGATGCGGCTAAATCTTGGACTGAGTTATGCCGCGATTCCAAGACTCTGCCGGTATTCGACCGGGCTCAGGGAGCCGAGCGAGAGTTTGATCCGTTTTGCGTTGTACCAACGAATGTACGAGTCAACAATTTCGATGAATTGATCAATGGTCGTAGCTCGCCAATCACGAGGATAGAACAACTCGGTCTTGAGTCGCCCGAAGAAAACCTCGCAGGCTGCATTATCCGGCGAACATCCTTTGCGCGACATCGACCGAATCAGTCTGGCAGCCTGCATACGCGAGAGCCATCCTGGCCAGCGATAGTGTGCGCCACGATCCGAGTGAACGACGGGCCGCTCCATGCAGCCAGCCACTGAATCGATTCCCGAATCCAGCATGGTGTTGACGAGTTCGGCGTCCGGCCGCGTACCGATTGACCAGCTCACAACGAGACCATCGAAGCAGTCGATAACCGGCGACAAATACACTTTGCCTGCCGGGATCTGGAATTCGGTAAGGTCCGTGAGCCATTTCTGATTAGGAGCGGCGGCGTAGAAGTCGCGATTAATGATGTTCTCCGGCGCAGGGCTAATTTCTCCACGATAGGAGCGGTAACGACGTCGCCTGGTCGTGGCAGCGGCCAGACCTTCCTGTCGCATCAAACGACGCACAACCTTCTCCGAGATGAAGACCTGTTGCCTGATCAATGCCGAGCGAATCCGACGATAACCGTAGCAACGGTGATTGAGTTCGAAGCTGTCCGCGATGACGCGACGCGCGTCAGCATTCTTGTCAGCAACCAACAGCCGTGCACGGTGATAGAAGTAAGAACTGCTGGCAAGAGCCAAAGCGGCTAACAGCTTCGGCAACGCATAGGTCTGTTTCAGGGCATCAACCAGCATCGTCTTCTCCCGGTTGCTCGGGAGCTGCGGGCTGATGCCCATCCCCTTTTTATCAGTTCGTTCGCCTTCTTCAGACTATCGTGCTCAAGCTGCAGCTGTCGGATGTCGCATCGAAGCGATTCGACCTGTTGTTCCAGCTCCGCACGCTGATGGTCTGATGCTGGTTTCTTTTTGCGTTTCATAGATGCCGGAACCTCTCGACCGAGTAGCTGATTCTTCCAGTTATACAGCGTTGGCCGGCTCACACCGGCTTTCTCGGCAACCACGCGTGCGCTTTGGTCTCTGGTGCACAATCCAATGACTGCTGCCTGCTTTACCTTTTGTGATTTTGGAACGCTTCCAGCGGCTCGGCCAACATTACGTTTTTTGATTTCTGGACGCAATTCTTCGATCCAGGCCGCGAGCGTCTCGCGACTCGGATAACCCAAAGCCCTCAAAGTTGCGGCAGCACAGCGGCCATGACTCAAATAATGATTGACAGCCACCTTCTTCTGCTCATCGGAATACCTCGGCCTTGAACAAACATAGCCCGCCCGTAGATCGTGGCACTGCTCGTATTCGCGATGCCAGGCCTTGAGAGAGTTCTTGGTCGGATAGCCCAACTGCCGAATGGTAGCTCCGATGCGCTTGCCCAGCTTCAACTAAAGTCGAACCGCTCGAATGCGATCTTCGTATGAGAACATGAACTACCTCCAGGTAGTCCAAGATTTTGTCCGCACCCCCAGGGTCAATTTTAGTAGATCGACATCTGGACGGAGTCGGAGTAGCTGTAAGCTGATAAACTGGTCGATTGGCGCCCGCCGCTGCTGCCTTGAGCGAGCGCGTTGCTGATTTGTTGCCGGTCAGGCGAACTGAGCTTCTCCGCCATTGCGCACAAGCGAGGGACGATTTTCTCCTTATTAACGATTCCGGCTGACCGCTCGGCAGAGACTATGCGCGCGACTACGATCAAAGCCTGACCTTGGTTGCACTTGTCGAGTCGCTCAACCGCATCGAGGATCTGGTTACACGATGTGATATGAGTCTCCGGAGGAAGCCCAGATGTGCTTCTGAAAAGCGTATGCAGCACAACCTCTCGGTCGGGGACCTTGAGTTGCTCACTATTTTCCAGAATACGATCGAACACTACCTTCCGCGTCTCTTTAGTAGGAAGCAGTACAATCTCGTCGGCGAGTCCAACTAATGCTTCACCTTGGTGTTCGATCTTGAGCTGCTCAACGGCACTCAAAATACGCTGAAAGAGGTCCTCGCTATATTCAACGTACAGCCAGCCGACCTTGCCGGCCAGGACGGTCAGCAATCGGGCTCTGTCAGCCGAGCTGAGCTGCTCAGCAGCAGCTAAGACCCGATTGAAGCATATCGGCTGCTGCTCTCCAGGTAGCGATTGCGTTGGCTTGATAAGTGCGGCCAGCGGTTTTTGCCGATACCCGGGCGACAGCTTCTGAATGTCCTTGAAGACTGCCTCAAAGGCTTCTTTACTTCTCACGTTGGCGGCCCGCTTAGTCAACTCTTGAGCTGTCGCCACTTCGCGAGCGTCGAAGGCTGAATGCTTCCTGTCGACGCAGCGCATCGCATCCAAGTCGCGGCTAGGCATATAGCTTTGAATTTTCTGCAGCATTTCGTCCGGTAACTTGGTCTGCGGTGATGAATTGAACTTTGTCACTGCAACCTGAATTTCCCAATCAAGCTCGGCTGGATCAAGATCGCGTGCTTCGTTAATCGCTGTCGCGACCAGTGATGAAATGAGCTGCTCGCCTCCGCCGGGCAGGTCCTTGAGCTCATAGCCGAGGTTCGGTTCAGGGAAGCTCAGCGTCATCAGAATGTCGATCGGACGGCCGGATTCAAAGCGAAACTCCAGCGTCCTGACGTCATGACCTTGGTTAAGTTCTCCGTGCACGAATGCCTTTACCGCCACCGGCGAAAGGTGCGAGACCAGTATGACTTGCGCCATCCGCAGATCGTGCGACGTTAGTCCCAGGACGTCGCCATAGCCCTGACGCTGCGCCTCCCGGGCCAGCGCGAGCGTCGCGACTTGCTGCAGGCCGCTTTGCTTGGCGCCGTGTTCAAATAGGTGATCGCCCAAGGCGTCCCCCAACGCTCTGCAGATGTTGTCACGAGCTTGTTGGACAGAAGCTGGATCAGAAAAAATAACCGACTGCAGCGTTTCTGCAATGCGCTCTTGAGATGAAGGCTGTTCAAGGCGGTTGCTGCGAGGTTGAGTGATCAATCCTACAATATCTGACACGTTCGGATATCCTTTATGTTCTTTCCATCCACGGGAATTCCCTGGAGCGGGTGTGAAGCATTCCGAGGTGAAAGGTCCGCGTTGCGCCGGCGTTTGCTGGCCCCGAGTACGTTCGATGTGCTCTCGGCGGGAAGACAGAGACCGTCCGACTAGGCCGCAAATGTACAGGGCAAACCATGACGGCACTTTGGTAAAGTAGCCTCGATTTTTTGGCGCCTGGGCCACATCCTCTCCGATTGCAGCTCAGGGATTATAACCTTCCCCCTGGATAGGATGATGCATGATCTCCGCGCTTCCGGAGTGTTCGCACGGCGTCGCTCCAGCTGCCCGTCAGAACGTCTACCGGTCCCAAAACGGGGGAGGAGTGCCGGACTTGGATCTGTCAGTTGGCGTCTGGAAACACGAAGACACTTATCGGTCTAGCCGGTCGTCATTCCTCGCCCGGAGGATAGTGTGTAGATTTCGTCTTGCCGATGCTAACAATCGACACTAGAGTGAAGCACGTTCGGCCCGACGGGCGCCGCGATTCCCCCACGCGCGGCGCATATCCATGAAATGCCGCGGGATCGTCACCGTCATCATCGCCGCAATTCTGATCGCCGCGATCGGAGGCGCAGCAGTCGCTTACTACGTCGCTCACGCCTGCGCAGATTAGACTTTGGAGAACGGCGTTGCGGCGGGTTCAGCAAAGCCTGTCGCGGTTCGCGCCTTCGTCGAGCCCAAAGTTCGCCGACGACGTTCGGGCGGTCTCGTCGGTAGAACAAACGGCGATCTCCCTGTGAATGCGGTCCAGACAAACGAGGCGGTCACTGCGACTAAAACGAGGTATCGGCCAAGTTCTGCGATCGTGACGAGCACCGCGAAGCGCATGAAAGGTTCACGCATCACTCCAGCAAGCAGCGTGAGTGGATCACCGATCACGGGTGCCCAACTGAGAAGAAGAGACCACCGCCCAAAACGCTGATAGGTCCGTTGAGCTTTCTCAAGCCGCTCATCAGAAACCGGGAACCAGCGTTTTTTCTTCCAACGTTCGATGTAGCGGCCGAGCAGCCAGTTGACGATCGTGACACACGAGATTATATCGGATATCATTGAGAATGATCACCTATATAATCAACCAGGAGCCTGCCATGCCTGCTCTTCATGAACCAAGCGAATTTGCTCCCCTGGTAGGCACCCCACAGGAGGTGCGAACCCGGCTCGAGCAACACAAGGCTGAACAGGTCATCGTGGTGCCCCTGGCTCATGCGGGTATTCAGCAGGCTGTCCTGCTAGCCCAAGCGCTATCCACCGTCGTCTCGTTCATTGGCGAGACTCTAAGCGAGCAGAACGAGCAGACGCTCAGGGCCTTGGTCAATGCCATCGTACCCAAGACGCCTCCGACACCGAACCTACTCAAAGAAGCAGCAATGCTCGCGCGTTCGCGCAAGGCCGTGCTGGAAGGAGCGGACTGGCTGACCGCGGCCAAGGTCGCCGAACTCGCTGGTTTGAGCGCAACCAATCCCAGCACCCAGCCCAACAAGTGGAAACGCGAGCGTCGAATCTTCGCGATTCACCACAACGGCATTGACTACTTTCCGGGTTACGGCCTCGATCCCGAGGCCGGATGGCGACCGCGCAAGGCTCTCAAACCCGTTTTGGATGTCTTCGGCGCCAAGAAGGATAGTTGGGGGCTAGCCTACTGGTTCCTCTCGGCCAACAGCTTCTTGGGCGGCCGACGCCCTCAGGATGTACTTGCGGTCGAACCGGAGCAAATTGTCGCCGCCGCCCAGGACGAAGTGGAAGGCGTCTTGCATGGCTAAACCCCGCACGCCTTCGTCAGCGGCAGGTACGGCCGCGCCTTCGGGCGATGGTGACGCCAGCGAGATCCAGTCGAATTCAACGTCGGCGCCGACTCCGGCGCCGCCGGCGACACTTCATGTTACGCCATGGACTTTGACCAGCAAGCAGGTGCTGCACCGGGTGCACTCCGATCAGTACCAAGCTGGCGAGTTCAATCCGGGAAAGAAAGGCAATGCGCGTTTCAGTCCGATCCGCGATAACAAAGGCAACGCGATTCCGACCATCTACGCGGCGATCACGTTCGACGCAGCCGCCATGGAATCGGTGTTCCACGACGTCTCCCACGCGCCTGGCTATAAGAATTACGCCAAGGACAAGCTCGAGGGTCAAGTGCATTCCCAGGTGCAGGCCCAGCGCGACCTAAAGCTTGCCGACCTCAGCAGCGTCGCGCTACGCAAACTCGGCGTGCAACGCAAGCAGTTGATCGACACAGAGAAGAGCGAATACCCGAACACGCGTCGGTGGGCTGAAGCCATTCATGCAAAACACGAAGACATCCAAGGGCTCTCCTGGATCTCGCGCCAGGACGACACGGCGCGCGCCGTGGTGCTGTTTGGTGATCGCGTTCCGCAGGGGACGCTGCAGCAGGTCGGCAGCCCACGAAATCTATTGAGAGACGAGCCGGCTTACGCGGAACTGCTGGACCTTGCAGACCGCATCGGCGTTGACGTAACGCCTGGAAAGTAGAATTGACGTCGCAGCTACAAGATCTGTCTATGCCCTCTTCTTCTAAACGAAACATCATGAGGCGAAAGCCGCCGCGCGGCACCATCGCACGCTATGGCGATCGCATCGTCGAGGTCTTGGGTGGAGCACGAGGTCAACGCGTGATGATCAGATCGATTCATCCGGATGGCTCGGAGCGCCTGAGCGCTGTCAAGCTCACCAGTCTGCAACCGCTTGTCGGCCAACTTTTCTGAGTGGCTCGACAACAACCGCGCGCCAGGTCAAGACCGGTTGACCGCATCCTTGAATGCTTTGCCGGCCGTGAATTTCACGGTCTTCGCTGCAGCAATTTTCATCGCTTCGCCTGTTGCCGGATTACGACCCGTTCGTGCGGCGCGCTCTCCACGGCCAAACGTGCCGAACCCCACGAGCTGAACCGCGTTTCCTGCCGCTACCTCCGTCGAGATCGTCTCCAACACAGCTCCGATTGCCTCTTCCGCTGCGCTCTTGCTGATCCCAACTTCGGATGCGACTGCATCAACTAATTCTTGTTTGTGCATCCCTTCTCCCATTTCTATTGCTCACTACTCATCGCTGCAGGCTGCGGCAACGAAACCGCATCTACGTTGATCCGGTATCGGCCGCTTCCAGGTCGAATAAATCTGAAGTCGTACCGTCCCCCCCAACCAAATCCGACAGTTCGCCATTCCGAACTTTGGCCAGCGTCTCGGGTGACAGCCAACTGTCTTCCATCGCGTCAATCCCCTCCTCGATCATTCGCTGCAAGAAAAACGACTGCTTGCGTCCCGTTACCTCGGCCAGCACTCGGAGGCGCTGCTCGATTACCGGGTCGATGCGGACCGCAACGACTCGCAACTTGTTCTCCGCCGACCTTCTCATTCCATTTCCCTCGTACTGTCGATGCCGATCCGTCGACTCGCCGGATCCTGCACCTGTTAGGTAGCGCATGCAGACATTATCGTCGCACGATACTTCTGTCTCGCCGCGTTACTAGTGGCTCCAGCACGGGCCGGACACTGCAACAGTACCGGAGTCAACGATATGCCCGCGTCGCCGCGGTGGCCGCGCGACGGACCGCCGTGCCTCCACTTGAAGCTGAAGCGATCTTCGCGCGACTCGAGCGCCGTAAGCTCGCCTTGAAGACGGAGCCGCATTTTGTGAAGTGCGTCGCCTCGCTGCCCCTGCGGCGACTTCTGTACGATAAACGGGGCACTTCTTCTTGCGAAGGTTGCCGTCCGCAGCAGACTCATGCAGCCAGTCATGCCAATGAAGCTCAAGCGCCTGTACGCGCTTCTTAGGATCGGACCCAACGCTTTGCCGGTCGAAATCGCGCCCGTCCTCAATTCAGCAAGTAACCGAAGATCGCTCTCCGGTTGGTCGTCCCGTTTCTTTCCGCATTTTCGGTGACACAGTCAAGCCGTTGTACGTGCTGGCACTCAAGGGGTAGAACTCTGACGTTGTCCATTCCAAATGACCGTCGCGACACTCCTCGGCCCGATCTGCGATGAAAATCAGCACCATTTTCGAATAGTTCAATAAATGCCGTCGAAGGCCCGCTGCACAGCAGCAATACAGATGCGTAGGAGCGACACAAACTCTTACAAATTAAGTGGCACTACATTACGAACAATTTCGATGTTTTGTCTGATCATAGGCACTAGCGAGGTGCGTCATTGGTGCCGCCGTTGTTATTCACGATGTCAAGCATTCGTTGCGCAAACATCGTGATCTCGGCTGGCGTCATGAGCTCAGCCAGGGACATTCGAGAAATAGTGAGGTGCAACGTCGATATCTCGGTGCCGGCGCCTGCCGAGAGCGGAGGAAACGTTGATTCAAGACGTGCTACGAGCTCGGCATTCAGCGGTCGGCGGTTCTTCTCCGCAGCCGCCTTCAGCTCCTCGTACAGAGGCCAAGGCAAGCGATATTGAGAGCGGTGGGTATCTTCCATAGTTAAATTTGACACTACCCAGACACTGTCGTATAGTGACAATGGGTCACTATATAGTGACACCAACGGAGGGAGCGAGAATGGGCGAATCTGTTCGATCACAGTATCGAATTCCCAAGGAGCTGAATGAGTGGCTCAGCGCGCGCGCCAAAGCCGAAGAGCGATCTCGAAACGCCCAATTGGTTGTTGAGCTGAGGACCCGTATGCGAGAAACAACTCAATCTCAGCCCGACCCTACAAGCGAGTTCGATCAAACAAACCACGACTAATCAATTCTTCAATCACGAGATAAGATCAAGTCATATATTAGTACTACTTATAAATTATTGAATTTATTCAAAAATTAACGAACCTTAAGGTTCAGCTCACGAGAGGGCCAAAAATGCAAACGCAGAACTCAAACCAAGCCGCCGAAACCCAGAAAGCCGATCGACTGGGCCAGGTACTCGACTTGACCGCCAATGCCTGTGCGATCGCCCTCCTCCTTCTTCCGCAGCTCGCACACGCTCAAGACGCATCGGGAACATTTGGCGGAATCACAGCTTTCTTGAGATCAGTCACACAATTGCTGATCTACGAGTGGGGCTACTACATCGGCATCATCACCTTGGCAATCCAAGGATACCGCTGGAAGACCGGCCGCATCGATCTCATGACGCTCGGTGGTTGGGGCCTCGGCATTGGCCTCGTCTTCTTTGCTCCCAACATCGTATCTGATCTCAAGGCACGCTCCGCCGGAACGATCGTATGAGTGTGGGCGAAGAATATCATGACGATGAGGGGGAAGCGCTTGTCGCTGCAATGACTCGCCCCACGATGGTCGGTGGATTGACGCTCGCAAGTCTGGCGATGAGTTTCTACATTCCGGGCATGGCCGCGATGATCTCGCGGTCCGTGTTGCCCGCAATGGCCATCCCCTTCCTCCTGCTTGCTAGTTATTTAATCTGTCTCAAAGACGTTTACTTGTTCGACATCTTGGCAGCCGCAACGCATTTGAAGGCCTGCCCGAACAAGCGCTTCTGGAGATGCCGACGCTATGCGCCTCGTTGACGTTCTGAAAGAGAAGTTCGACATGTCGCTGTCGATGCCGCTGCCGGACGGGGCGGCCCTCGACCACAAGGAAATGGCTGCAAGCGACATGATCCCTTATACCGTGCATTACGACGACGAAACCATCATCACGAAAGATGATGGTCTGGTGCAGGTTATTGAGCTTGATGGACTGTATTTCGACTCGTTTAGTTCGACCCAAATGAAGCAGTTCGAACGGCGACGGAATACCGTGTTGCGTTCGATCGCGAACAGCGACCGCGGCGTCTACGTTCACCTGATTCGTCGCAAGGTGAACCAGTACCCGGAAGGTGATGGCGGTACGTGGTTTGCGCGGCGATTCAACGCAGCTTGGCGGCAGCGGTATGAGAAGCGATCGTTCTACGTGAACAAGATCTACATCAGCATCGTTCGGAATCGCTTTCGGCAAGGAGCACCGGGTCTGCTGGACCGCGTTTTCTCGCTCGCCTCAGGTGCGAAGGTTTCGTCTGACGACGTGGATTCCCTAGAAGAGCAAGCGAAGGACCTGAACGAAGCTACGAATCTTGTCGTGCAGACCCTGTCCGGCTACGGTGCGCGAAAGCTGTGTGTCCGGCGCCGACCGGCGTTTCTCAATGAACAGGTTAGTGCGGCGGATGCTCAGGTCGCGATCCGGCGATTCAACCTAAGCTGGAAAGAGTTTCAGACTCAGTACGACGTGTGTCAAGTGTACGACCGCGAAGACGTAGAGGACTATCTCGGCCAAGACTATTCGGAGATTGCTGGGTTTTTCCACTACCTGATCAATCTGGAAGACGAACGTGTACCCATCACGGACCTGCAGCTCGACCGGACGCTTGCTGTGTCTTGGCTCGATTTCAAGGTAGTAGGCAACATGATGGCCGTGCAAAACCTCAGCGCAACGCGGGCCGGTGCCATGCTGAGCATGGCGGAATGGCCAGCACGCACGCCCTCAAACATGCTTAACGAGTTCTTGAAGCAACCCGTCGAGTACATCGTCACGCAGTCGTTTTTCTTCAGCGACCGTATTACAGCCGAGCACGATATGAAACAAGAGCGGCGACGTCTCGTTGTCAACGACCGGGACGGCGGTGCAGAAGAGGACAAAAAGGAAATCACTGATGGGCTGCGCGATCTGACGAGCGGTCGAGCAGTCAACGGCCTCCATCATTTGACGATCCTCGCCCATGTGCCTGCCGCAACGTCGCACGCCGACCCTGTTGAGAACAGAAAGCAAACGATTGCGGATCTTGACAACGCGGTCGCGTTGCTCAAGAAATCGTTCGTCAACCTCGGTGTGAAGGCGGTGCGTGAATGGTTTGCGGTCGAGACTTTTTTTTGGTCGCAGCTTCCTGGCCAGGCGCAGCACTTCATCGGTCGGCGCGGGAAGATCAAGTCAGGCAACTTCGCTGGATTTGCATCGCTGCATAACTACGCGACTGGAAAGATCGACGGCAACCTGTGGGGGCCTGCGATCATGCCTTTCGAAACAGAGAGCGGCACCGCCTACTACTTCAACTTCCATCGAGAAATGGAGGGGATGGTCGCGGGCCATTTGGCCTTGACCGCAGACACTGGAGCAGGGAAAACCACCCTACTGTCGGCACTAATAGCCATGGCAGACAAGGCCCGGCCTCGCGTGTTTTGGTTTGATAACCGCGAGGGTGCGAAGGTGTTCATGCGAGCGATGGGTGCGCCACATACCACGCTGTCGGTTCAGGGAAACACCGGCTGGAATCCCTTCAAGTTGCCCGACTCCCCCGAGAATCGCCTGTACCTCGTGGAATTGATGACGCTGATGCGCACGTGCTATGGCGGAACGCTCGTTCCCGCCGACATCGAGCGATTCAAGCGGGCAGTCACCGAGAACTACGACGTCTTGCCTTTCCAAGACCGACGTTTGCGCAACGTTGCATGGTGCTTTGGTCAGGGCGAACTCGCGAAGGACATGCGAATCTGGCATGGCGCAAATGGTTCAGCAGGTGCCAACTGGGGCGTGTTCGACAACGAGAACGACAGCATCAGCCTCACGCAGTGCCGGCACTACTGCTTCGAAATGCGGCAACTTATCAAGGACGGGGTTGCTCGGCCCGAGCTGCCCGTCGTCTTGAGCTATCCGTTCCACCGCATCGAGCAGTCCATGAACGGCGAGCCGTTCATCCTCGTGCTGGAAGAAGGTCAGAACCTTGTCAAGCACGCGTACTGGCGCGAAAAGATTGACAGCTACATCATGCAGATCCGCCGTAAGAACGGTCTGCTGATCTTCGTCACGCCCGACGCGAAATACCTCTACTGCGAAACCGATTCAATCCAGAAGCAAACTGCAACGAAGATTTTCCTTCCGAACGGCGAGGCGAGCAAGACCGATCTGGTGGACCGTCTCGGCCTCACGATCGGCGAGTTCGACTTCGTTCACGACACTCCGCCCGAGAGCTTCAAGTTTTTGATACGGCGCGGCAACGAGTCGATTCGGGTCAGGTTCGATCTGTCTGATATGCGTGAATTTATTCCTGTCCTTTCCTCGAACGACAGGGGCGTTGCGCTGATGGAGCGAATCATCAGTGAGCTCAAGACCGACGACCCGGAACAATGGGTACCAGTCTTTATGCAGCGCGCACTCGCCGAGAACACCCACAACCTAAAAAGGTAAGGAGCGGGACCGTGCGAAATACTCTGTTAGCCATCGCCCTAGGCGCGTCACTCAGCGTTTCGGTGCCAATTTCCGCGACCGGCATCCCCACGTTCGACGCCGCGACCTTTCTTCAACTCCAGCAGCAACTTTCGCAACTGCAGGAACAGTACAAAACTCTAAAAGATCAGTACGCAGCGGTCACCGGAAGCTATGGTCGTGGTTCGATCGGATTGAATCAGTCGATCAACGCGGCATCGGTTGTACCGGGATCGTGGCAGGAGGTAGTTTCGCAACAGCAGAGCGGCACCTTTGGTGCGAGGCAAAACTTTTACGAGAAGCTGATCAACACAATGCCGCAGGACGTGTTCGCGGATCCTAATGCGCAAAATGCGACGACGTACAAAATGAGCACAGATTCGGTTCGGGCTGCTTTAGCGGGTGGGGACTCACTGTATTCCGAGGTCCAGACGCACCTCAACAACCTGTCCGTGCTGAGTCAGCAGGTGGATACAACGACCAACGTTAAAGATGCCCAAGACTTGCAGAACCGCATCTCCAGCGAGAACGGCATGTTGTCGAGCGCCATGGCGAAGCTCAACGCAATGAACATGAATTTACAAGCGAATCTGGTGAACCAGCAGAATCAGGCAACCGCAGCGACACAGAGATATTTCCATCGTACCGGTCAATAAGCACTTGCTTCTTGCGAGAAAACATAGTTCCTGAGAGAGATGTCATGAAAATCCTCGCGTTCCTTCCAGTCTTCATCCTTTTCTGGCCGATGGTGAAGATTGCGAAGAAAGCTTGGCGTTTATTCGCCGTGTTACTTCTCATTGGCCTCATGGGTGGATGTGCAAACTCGTCGAACAAGCTCGATAAGTCTCCGTGCGCTTGCAAATTCGAGCCGATCAACACACGTACCTAAAAAAGGAAAGCCAATGCGCAATCTTTACTGGATGCTGATTTCAGGGGCCATTGTGGCCGTCGCCGTCGGCGGTGCTGTCTACTACCTTTTTCCGAGACAGCCATCGACCGGTGCTGTTCCGAACATGCAGCAAACGCCACCAGCAGAGGCTCATGTCCTAATCGTGCCAAGGGAGAATCCGTTGCTGACCGCTGACAAGTCCCAGTTCAGGCAACTCATGCCGCCGTATTGCGGGGCCGACATCTTCATGCAGGCAAATCCGGAGCCGCACAAGGTCGACGTGTGCGTAAGCGGCACAATCTCTCGAGTCTCTAGTGCAACTGGTGTCAAGCTCACGCGCTCTGATGTGCTAGATCCGCGTGTCAAAGACCATTGGCGCGAAGTAATGGGAGTTCATTAGCCATGGCTGCGATGACTTTACAGGGTTTGGTCGGTGCGGCTGACGGCGTAACAGGGTCATTTCTGTCGCAGACCTATCCTGCTATTGCATCTGCAGTCTCGACACCTCTTACTTACGCAGCGGTGCTCTATTGGGCACTTTTCGGCTACAGGGTGTACGCCGGCTATGCGGGCGTTCAGTGGCGAGACTTGCTAGCGAAGTGCGTTATGACGGTGGCAGTGTTTGGCACACTTAACTGGGCGGGCTTCGCTCAGCTGATCTACAGCGCCTTCACATCTGCAATGGAAAGCGCAGCTGCAACGCTCATGGCCGGCAAGCCGACGACACAGATGCTTGATGCACTCTTCACCAATGTTCAGCAAGTGTCGGAAACGCTGCGTTCAGCGGATTTCTATCAGATCGCGATGATCCTCGACGGTTTGCTCCTGTTCGTCTTGAACTGCATTTTATTTGTACTCGCGTTGGTGTACATGACGATTGCAAAGTTCGGGCTGGCGATCACGATGGTTCTTTGCCCTTTATTCATCGGCTTCTTGATGTTTGCCGAAACGCGACAGTGGTTCATGAACTGGTTGAGCAAGATGCTGACGTTCGTTTTCATTTACGTCCTCGTAATCGCTATTGTTCGCTTCGGCTTTCTGGCCTTCGGCGACGCTATCGATACAGCGGGCCAAGCCGCACAAGCCCCGTCTCCTGATTTAGTGACTTCCGAGCAGACAACGCAGCTCGTTATCGTAGAAGGCGTCCTGATTCTGTTCATGTTAGGCGTTAGAAGTTGGGCGTCGGCGTTGGCGGGAGGTGCATCGACGTCCACAGGCACACTGGTCATGGTGGCTCGCATGGCGCTAGCGAAAGGAGCAGGCAAATGAAGTCTCTCGCGAAAGGAACCTTCGTGGGTGATGTGTCCACACGTCGTTCGCAGCTTGGCGGCTCGAACAAGCTCAAGCAAGAGCGCAACCGTGCATACCTCTTCATCGGCTTGCTTCTCTTTGTGGTCGGCGGAATGGCTAGCGCGATCACCGTGCTAGCCAACATTCACACGGTCATTCCAGTCGTGTCCGTGCTCGATGCAAATGGGCACGTGGTAAAGCAACAGGTTGTCAACAAGGAGACCATCTCAGGCCAGGAAAGCTTTGTCCAGAGCCAGGTGTACGACTTCATCATGTATTGCAACACGTTTGACCCGGACTGGCGGCAACGCTTCGCCGATCTGTGTCGCTTGCATTCGACGCAATCGGTCGCCGCACAGTATGACGCGGAAACGAGTGCGGATAACGCTAACAACCCCTACTACCAGCTCGGCCAAGGCGGCCGTCGCTATCCGAAGATCACGGGTATTACATCGCTCGGAAAGGATGCTTATCAAGTCTCCTTTCAATCCATCACCGAAAAGCCTGGCAGCCCGCCGAAGACCGACTACTACACGGCGCTCGTGCGCTACACCTTTACGTTCAAACCGCTCGCGTTGGGCGACCGTTGGGAGAACGCGCTCGGATATGCCACGACGGGGTATCGGAAGGATCAAGAGTTGAGCCGCCAGTAACGCGCCGTCGGCAAGTGCTTCGTGAAAGGAATCAGACCATGAACTTCAAATCCGCTCCCATCGCTTTCGCCATGATCAGCAGCGTGACGATTTCGCTGATTCCTGCCTCCTCACTTGCGGCCAAACTCCCGCATGCGCTTGTAACTGATGATCGCGTCAAGCAGGTTCCGTACGACCCAAATCAAGTGTACGAGGTGGTTGGCACATACGGTTACCAGACCTCCATCGAGTTTGCCAACGACGAGATAGTCAAGGTCGTCTCGTTGGGTGACTCGATCGCCTGGCAGACAGTGCCCTACCAGAATCGCTTGTTCATCAAGCCGGTCGAGCCGAATGCGGCAACCAACCTGACCGTCGTGACCGACAAGCGCACCTATTACTTCAAGCTCACCAGTTCGAAGGCGCGCACGACGCAGACGTTTCTCGTGCGTTTCATCTACCTGAACTCAGGTTCAAACCAGAATGCGAACATAAGCGGCTACGTCGGCGGGGGCCGTGCCGGCGCGAGCACGAGTAACGGGATTGATCCTGCGCGACTGAATATTGACTATGGCATATCGGGAGACAAAACCGCAATTCCGCTCAAACGCGCATTTGACGACGGTCAGTTCACTTATTTCCTCTTCGACCAGAACGCTGAGATTCCCTCCTTCTACACCGTGGGTCCGGACGGCACCGAGTCAGCAGTGAGTCCGCGCCGGGAAGGCCCGTACATGGTCGTCAAGCGGACTGCGAGCCTCTTCACGCTGCGCAACGGCGACGCCCACCTCTGCGTACAGAACAATGCGAATCCATATCGCCGTGCTGATATGAGCGCAGCTTCGGCGCTCAGAACAGTGGAGCATTGATATGGCGGATCCGAACAGCAATACGCCAGATGACCGCGAAGCGGCCGTTCGCGAGTGGGAGAAGCAGGCGAATGCGTCGATGGTCGTCGACAATCGAAAGAAGCAGTTTGGTGGCATCGCCATCGCCGCGATCGCGGCCGGCGCCATCGCGGCGGTGTGGTTGGCCAAGCACAGCGGAAATGACACGGCCAAATCGGCGGCAAGCAGCGATATTTCCATCCCAGATCGGAAGCCTGTGCCGAAACTCAAGGATCATGAAGCGGCGAGTACTTCCTCTGTCGCCGCAGCACCCGCTCCAACACCGGCAAGCACGGTGCAGGCCGATGACCCGATGAAAGCGCAGCGCGAGCAGATGGAAATGCAGCGTCGAGAGCAAGCGCGCCGTCTACTGGAAGCTCGCATGAAGTCGGCCATCATCCCGCCAAACAGCGCGAATCAGCCAGCAGGCGTTCAATCACAGTCTGGGCCTGATGCAGGCAGCCAAGTTCGGCAGAACACCGGGATGTTAGGAGGCGGCTCGGGCGATCAGGGTCCGCAAGATGCCAATTCGCGCTTCGCGCGCGCGGTAAGTGGCAACGCTGTCCCGGTGAGCATGGCAAGTCAGATCGACAATCTTCCCTACAAGGTTTTGCAAGGCGAGTTTATTGAAGCGGTTCTGGAACCGCGAGCGATCTCCGATCTCCCGGGCCAGTTGTGCGCGCTTGTGCAACGCGACGTCTATGGCGCACAAGGTCGGCTCAAACTCATTCCGTGGGGCTCTCGAGTGTGCGGCACGTACAACGCGGAGTTGCGCAAAGGCCAGGATCGCGTCTTCGTCGTGTGGAACACCCTGCGTCGTCCGGACGGCGTGCAAGTTGCCATTGACAGCGCTGGCAGCGACCAACTTGGAACAGCGGGTATGGGCGGCATCGTTGACACCCATTTTGCTGAGATCTTCGGCATGTCTGCCCTCCTGTCAATCATCAGTGCCGGTGCGTCGAACGCGGGGGTGAGTTCGGGCGACCAGTACAACTCCGCCTCGCAATACCGGCAGTCGGTCCAGCAAGCCGCGGCTCAGTCGTCGCAGCAAGTACTTTCTCCGTACATCAACATTCAGCCCACCGTCACAGTGCCAGCGGGCTCCCGCGTACGTATCTACGTGAACAAGGATCTGGATTTCACGTCGATTTATAAGGAACAAATCGACGCGGCGAAGCACGTCGATGGCGTAACGTTTATTCAATGAGGAGGAGACATGTCGCAGATTGCCTCCTTCCGAGCCAAGCTCTCCCTGTTAGCGGACTATCTCGATGACAAAGAGGTGACCGAGATCCAGGTCAACAAGCCCGGCGAACTCTGGCTCAGAAAAAAAGATTCGTATTACGCGGAAAAGATCGAAGTGCCCGGCCTGTCGTATCAGCTTCTGTCGTCATTGGCCGATGTCACCGCCTCCTTCAAGAGTCTTGAGGTGGACCGGGAGAGCCCGATTCTCTCGGCTGAAATCCCTGTGAACCTTGATGATGGTATTCCGGATTTCGAGCGCGGAACCTATCGGGCTGAAATGATCCTCCCGCCCGTTGTGCCGGAGGGAACCATCGCGATGACGATTCGGAAGCAATCGCTCGTTCGGATGAGTCTGCCGAAATACCTGGAACAAGGCGCGTTCCGCTTCGTGAACGGCGACGTGGTCGACGAGCCGTACTCGGATGCACGGCTGGAGGAGATGTACCGCGAGAAGCAGTGGGACACGTTCCTACGCGGCGCCGTCCTCGCGCACAAGAACATCGTCATTTCTGCTGGCACCTATTGCGGCAAGACCACATGCCTCAATGCGCTGGTACAGGAAATACCCGGACATGAACGCATCGTCACGATCGAAGACTCTCGAGAAATCGAGCCGGCGCAGCCGAATTGCGTGCGACTGTCCTACGCCCGCCATCAAGCGTCAGGAAAGGCTGCGGTGACACCAACCACGTTGCTTCGCTCGTGCATGCGGCTCACACCTGACCGGGTCATCATGGGTGAGATCCGCGGTTCGGAGGCGGTTGAGTTCGTGAACATGCTCAACACCGGCCACAAGGGATCGCTTACGACCATCCACACGGATTCGCCCGCCGAGATGTACGACCGGTTCGGCGAGCTGATGGACGGCCATACCTCGATGACACGCGAACAGATCATCGAGCGCGTCAAGAGGCGTATCGACGTTGTTGTGCAGTGGAAATACACAGAGCGCAACGGCCGCTACATATCGGAGATCCTTTATGCAGGCGCGTGATCTGTCCGCAACATTGCTGTCGACCGGCCTGCTGATCGCCCTCTCCCGGATCGCTACCGCGCAGACGCCAGCGTCGGCCCTGCCCTTCGACAAGCTGGCCGCCGAGTGCGCCCCAGGGGTGGATCCGAGCACGCTCAGGGGCGTAGTGACCACCGAATCGGCAGGAAATCCCTTCGCGATTGGCGTTGTAGGCGGTCGGCTGGAGCGTCAGCCGCGCAACTTGCCGGAGGCGGTCGCGACGGCCAGAGCGCTCGAGCGCCAGGGATTCAATTTTTCGATGGGCCTCGGACAGGTTAATCGCTACAACCTTGCGAAGTACGGCGAGCGTTACGAGACGGTATTTGAGCCGTGCCGCAACCTCAAGGCCGGCGGTGCGATTCTTAGAGATTGCTACCAGCGAGCGCGAGCCCGGATTCCAGGCGATCAGCAGGCGCTGCGCGCGGCGTTCAGCTGCTACTACTCAGGCAACTTCACGCGCGGTTTCCGGCCAGATCGCGCGGGTCAGCCGAGCTACGTGCAAAAGGTTGTTGCAAACGCGACGGACACGGCCGAACTGATTCCCGTCGTGCCCGCAGTAAAGCTAAATCGCGATGATGCCGGCGTTGCAGTGCGACAGGCGACCATCCCAAAGCCTGCGAAGCAATCGGCTGCGTCGGCGCAATGGGTGATGTTTGCTGACGGCCGGTCGCGTCGCGAACCGACTTCCGCCTTGCCGGTCGACGACACCAGCAAAGAGCCGACTGTCAAAGTGCGACTCGCGACACCAACGAAGGGCGCAGCGGTCGAAGCCAACCCGACTCGTCCCGTCTCAACGTCGTCATCACACGAAACGCAGCCTGTCCCTGTCCAGCGATCACCGACATCGACCACGCAAGAGGCTGCGCCGTTCGTGCAGTTTGTAGATTGACGCTTCTCTAGATCACGAGAAAAGCGCCATTGGGAGAAGAAACGATGAAAAAAACCCTCGTTAGTCTGTTTGTGCTCGGCGCTTCGATGTCGACGCAGGCCTCGGAATACGGCTGTAAGGTGCTGCTGTGCCTCGCAAACCCTGCATCCAACGGCGGACCTAAAGGCGTTAGCGAATGCGTACCTCCCATCAACCGGCTCTACCACGATCTGAGCAAGGGGCGCCCGTTTCCGAGTTGCGATCAAGTTGATGGCAATGATGGATCGAGCTACGCCCGTCAAGTCTATGATCCGTATGATCCTTGCCCTGCTCCTTTGCTACCCGCCGAGCGCGGCGCCTACGTCGTACAGGGCCAGAAAAGATCGAGCGGTAACAAGGGAGGCTGGTTCGGGGGCGATGGATCGTACACACTGAGTGATCGACCGCAAGTCTCGGAGTCATCGCTCAGTGACGGCTACGCTTCGGGCGCGCGGGCGTGTGTCGGTCAACGGATCGGATCGTACGTCGTGGGCAACTATGACAACACGTATGCCGTTGCCGTGTTCGACAAGGTGCTTTGGCAGCTACCGCAAAACCCGCGCGCCATCGACGTCTATATCGACAACGGATGGCAACAGCGCGTGCGTTGGTGACGGATGTTAAACGGTTGTTTGGTAGCGGGCTAATCTCGCGCAAATGCCGTGTGCAAAACAGGTTCGACGAAAGACGCTATGTCTACGAAGTCGGCGGCGCTCAACCCATCTATAAACGGAGCACGAAAGATGACCCGACCACTTTTTATCCGTCTCGCCGATGTGATCGCCTTCCTTGTCGTCACTTATCTGATCGGATCTATTGCCACAAAGATGTTGGGTCAGATTGCCAGCTGGCCGGACCCGGGACGTTGGATCGCGATTTTCGTGGTCGGCGCCCTTGCGATCGCCTGCGCGATCGAGATTAGGCCGATCTCGCGGTGCTTCGTTGACTTGATCCATTTGCCCTTCGACCGTTCGAAGGAATAGCGGACGCTCTCAAGTACTTGGCGGGGCACCCATCAACAAGTGTTCGTCCGTCAAAGCGAAGACTATCCAAATCGACCAAATTCTGAGGGCTTGCGACCGTTGGCCGGTTGCTTGCGTTGATCTCCGAGCGATTGACGTTCCAACGCTTGCTTCCCCTCGGCCGCGCCTCGTGGTTGCATGTCTTGCCCGCGGCGCTGCAGTTCGCGTTCTCGCTGAATGGCCAGCGCTGTCGTCTTGTCGAAGCGGCGTGCGATCGCCGCGGGCAGCGATTTCATCGAATCGGTGTAGACGCGTGCCTCATACCGCGCTCGGCTGATCGCGACGTAATACAGATTCATCGACGTCGTGCGGCTCTTGGTGTCGAGCGCGATCAGGGTCCGATCGTTGGTCAGGCCTTGCGAACTATGGACCGTCGAAGCATACGCGTGCTCCAGGTGAAGCGGTCGGCTGATCGGTAGCTCCAACGACCGCACTGACCGACCATTGCGTTGCTCGACCGATTCGAGGCTTACGACACCGCCGATCACGCCCGTTACGCGCATGCGGTCACCGTTGGTGAGATCACGGCCCGCATCGTTACGGTTGATCCGTACGGTATCTCCAACAGACAACTCCGCTCGCTCAAGGCGATAGACGCTGAGCTGCGTCACTTTACGCGGGTTGATCGTAGCCGTGATGCCATCTTGTCGCGACAAGACTAGCGCATTGCCGGGGAGTGCTTCGGCGACGCGATAGGTTTCGCCGCGGATCAACCCGGCCTTCACGTAATCCTTCTCCGGCTGAATCACCATGCCGGGCTGATAGCTCGGCGCGAAGCGGCGCTGCGCTTGCGTCATATCCACACGGGTCAGGGTCTCGAACTCCCGTCCGTTGCCGGTGAGCGCCAGTGACTCGCGCACCATTTTGTTGATTTCCCGGCGTGCCTCATTCGTGCCGGCGACGATCAGGGTTTCACGGCGCTCAGCTTCGGTGAGCTTGATGTAGTCATTCACAATGGCGCGGTGTCGGTCCGCTGGCTCTTTCAGTTCCTCAACATGCTTGAGATGCGCGAGGGATTGGTGAACACGGCTCTCGGCCGCGTGTTCGACGGCCGCTCTCAGTTCGTGATCTTTTTGGCGCTGTATTTCGCTGATTCGGGAGGTCTGCATCCCAGCGTGTTGTAGCTGGGCGAATGGTTTGCCTGCCTCAATCGCCTCGGTCTGTTTCGTGTCGCCGATCAACACCATTCTCGCCCCTGCCTTTTCAACCGTTCGCATGACTTGCTCCATCTGGCGCGCGCCGACGACGCCCGATTCATCCAAGACGATGATCGTCTTGCTGTCCACCGGCTTTTCCTTGGATCGAAGGAAACTGGCGAGGGTGTGCGCTTCGAGACCTTCGTTCTTGAGCGCCTTGACCTGATTGCCGTACGGCGCGAGCGCGACCGTGCGGTAGCCCTCTCCCATCGCCGAGGCCGATGCCTGCTTGATGAGCGCGACGGCTTGATTGACGGTGTAGGTTTTCCCGGTACCAGCGTCGCCCTGAATGCCCACAAATCGATTGCTCGTGGCAACGATGGTCTCGACCGCTGAACGCTGCCCCGTATTGAGCGTGGAGTGTTCGAGTGCTGACCGGACCGTGGTGACGGCCAAAATCGGTGCCACGGCGCCGCGTCCGGTGCGCTCGATGGCGAGAATCGCCTTCTCACGGGCAAGTGCCTGTTGTGTCGTGTAACGCTTCTCGGCAGGAACGAGCGAGCCCAGTTTGATCGCAGCATTGATGTATTGCTGCGCCTGCTTGTTCGACCACTCCTTGAACTCTTGTAGATAATTTCTCCAACCCGCGGACGAAAGCGCGGGTCCGTCCTTCCGATCCGCCATGCGATAGGCCGGCACCGCCTCGATCAGTGCGCCCTGCCCCACCAGACGCTTGATCTCGGTACGCACCTCGCCGGGACCGGCTAATCCGACGGATCGGCGCAGCGCGGTCGCCATCAGGACGCTCTCACGCACGACGGCTTCGCGTTCGGTCAGGTGATGGATCGCGTACTGTACGACCGCCTGCGCGGGCGTAATTCCCGCCGGCAGACTCGTGGCGGCGACGCGATCACGCTCGCCGGAGTCAGTGCGATTACCGGCGCGACCATCGACGGCGGCGTTCATCCGTTCCGCTGCCGCGCTACTCGTGTTGGCGACGTGAGCTTGCCTTCGGCGTTCTCGGCCGTCCGTCACGTCATAGCTTCGCCCGTCGAGCTGGGAACGCGAGCCGTAGTCGATACCGAGCTCCCGACTTTTCTCGACCCAGTATTGCTTGACGATCTCGCGGTCGGACTCGTCCTTGCGTGGGCGTGTGGCGAGCGCAATGACCTGCTTTTCGAGCGTGCTCGCGCTCGCGCGCGTCTTACCCTCGTTCGCCAAGGCCTCTTCGATGACACGGCTGCGCGCTGAAAACGCTTCGATCTGGTCGCGGCTGATGTGAGCCAGCTCAAAGTTGCCTTTGTCGTCGACGAGGCGGATGGCGTAGCCAATCGCCTGCAGGCCCTTCGCCAGTTCGGCTTTATAGATTGCATCAACCTCATGCTGGACACGGAAAATGTCCTCGTTCGAGAGCGCGCGCCATGCGCCATCGGCGCGTCGCGTCATGTTCATCACGACCGAGTGCGTGTGCAACTGAGGATCTTTCGCCCGGCTCATCTCGTGCCGGAACTTGGCGATGGTCATATTGCCCGTGCGCTCGCGATAGCTCTTGCCTTTGACCTTCTTGCGAGCCTCCGCCAGTTGCTCAACCTGCTCGAGCGCGCGCGTCACGGCCCGGTCGTGCGCGGCAGTCACTTCGCGGTCGCCGGCGACGAGCGCCTGCATCGACACCGACTTTGGGGCCGAGAACGTCAGGTCGAGCCCCATGCGCTTTTTGTTGTCCACGGGGTCGAACGTCGTCTGGATGCGCTCGCCATTGGGAAGCTGGCCGTCCAGGAGGCGCGAGAGCTGTGCCTGTTCGATCGGCCCGGTGAGACCCAGGTGCCGCGCCCCCTCGCCCTGCCACTCGCCCGGATTCTCCTTGGCGTAATAGTCGTCGGCGGACGAGAAGTAGTGTGCTGCGGCGTATTGGTTGTTGCCGCGAATGGGCGTCACATTGAGCAGGACTGCGCCTCCGTCACTTGATCTCGATTGCGGTGGCGCGATGCGGATACTTGACGTAGGGCAGTCTGATCTTGGCGATCGGAAAATCCTCGCCGAACATGACGTAGCCCTCCAGGTCTTTCAGGAAGGAGATTTCTGAATCCATCACGACCGGTTCCGGTGGGCTGGTGACCATGTTGCGGCTGCGCCCTCCTCCGCCGCCCCCGGCACCGCCGCCTGCGTTTGTCGTGATCTGGACTCGCTCGACCTGATGCTTGCCCAAAATCTCGCTCGCCTTATCGGTATTGAGCGCGTTCGACCCGCCGAAAATTAGGTAATTTCGAAAGCATCCGAGCAAGGTTTGCGCAGCATCCTTACCATAGGTTTCATCCAGTTGGGCCCAATCCTGAATGGACGCCGCCATGCGCAGACCGTGTTTGCGGCCTTTGGTTGCGGCCGGCACGAAGGATTCGAGCTTGCCGAGAGACTCCAGCTCATCGAGGAAGAGCCAGAGTCGGCGCGCGAGTGGCACTTCGCTGTCGGGGACGCTCATGATGGTGGCGCAGATTGTGTCGATCCACGTGGCCACGAGCGAGCGCTGCGTCGTGCGCATGTCCTCACGCCAGGTGATGAACAGGTTGCCCGCGTTCGGATCGTGCACCCATCGGTAAAGCGAAAACTCGCCCTTGGACATGAACCGCAGCGGCCTTACATACTTGTTCATCATGAACTGGATCGAGGCGACCGCTTTTTCTGCGTTCTCGCGAAAGTAACCCTGTGAATCGGTATTGGCGAGGAACGCCTGAATCACCTCCCCGTCCTCGCGCACGAGGAGATTGACCAGCGTGTCCTGGTCGGGATTGTTGGTCTCGACCAGCTTGCGCATGGTGTCGGCGAGTACGTCTCGCGTGTACGCGCACCACTGCTCATCGGTCGGATCCAACTGCGGGGGAATGATGCTTCGGGCCATCCGGTCAAAGTCATGGACACCTCGGATCTCGTTGAAGAGGGTCCAGCCGGCTGAACGTTGGTCAAACGGGTTGAGAATGATGTCACCGGGAAAGCTGAACTTCGAATAGAACGTGCCGTTCGGGTCCACCACTGCCATCTTGTCGCGGCGCTTCACGGCCGACGCGATCATGCTTTCCATGGCTACCGATTTACCGGCACCGATGGTCGCGCAAATCAGCGTGTTCCGGTTCTCAAGGTGCAACGGCATCGGCATCCGACCGATCATGATGGGCGGCAAGTCCGTTACCCTGGCTTTTGGGCCCAGTCTTGGGGTCCCGGCCTCTGGTTTCAGCGCTGCCGCACGCTCCAGTTCAGAGCGAAGGCGGCGATTCCCACGGCGATTCACGGCCTTCACCTGCCGCTTGACACCGTGCCAGTTCGCCATGCGCGCACCACGCAGCCACCGGTGGTATCGGGCGCCGCGGAACCCATCGTCGCCGTACTCGTGCAACAGATACGCGGTGGTTGCCGCAAGACCGAGACCGAGCACGACACCACTTGCAATGAGCGGGTTGTGCGGCGTCATATGAAACGCAACAGTGAGCGCTTCCGGGAGCGGTCGCAACGGCACGTCAGCTGCATAGGTGCCGGCAAGCCACCCGGCGATGGGTAAGCTGACGCCAAATAGCAAAGTCGCGTTTTCCGCTTCGTGTTTCTGCATCGGCCTACCCCCCGCTGCGCCTGAGGACTGCATCACATCGCCTGTCGAGCCACGTGGCGAGGATCTGTGCATCGCGAGCCGCGTCAACGCAATCGCGCCGCAACGCGCTGAGCAGCGCCTCGCGAAGCCAGTAGCTCATGCTTGGTGAGTTGAGAGCCGCCTGAATATCGGCGTCGACCCGCTCGATGGACTCAATCGGGTCGGTCAGGTCTGACATCACGAATCCTCCGTCAAGCGAGCGATCAGCGAAACGAGTTCGGGAGATGAGGCCGCGAGCAATTCCACCGGCATAGCAGTACTTATCTCGGCGTCTTTGCATGCAAGGACGAGATCATTGAACTCGCCGGTCGTCGCCTTCTTCCGCATCAGGAAGAGCAGCGCGGCCAGCAGTGTGTGTGAAGTCGTCTGGCTGCGCTCAATCTCCGCGAGCCGACCGTTGAGTTCTTGCCGCTCAGCCCATGCTTCCATGCTGTCGCGAGCGGAGTCGCGCTGGCTATCGCGACTCATCGCCTTATCGCGAATGTATTTCGACAAATACTTATAGCCCGCCAATGCCGCGGCCTCTTCGACTCTGCGGCGATCCTCCTCTGAAAACCAGACTGGGATCGATTTGCCTGCGCTCATGCGTGGTTATCCCTGTTGTTGAAAATAGAGTAACTCATTCTTCTTACCTATAGTATTGTCTATAGGTATCAATTGAGCAAACACATAGCTATCCTGCGAATTCCTATAGCAACGCTATAGAGCCAAAGTAGTGTCACTTTTAATTTGAGGCCGATAAAACCGTGGGTCTGCATCCCCGAAGGGGGTGCGTAATGTGTATTGAGATTTCTGGCCTGTTAAGGACAGGAATTTCTAGGGGTTAAGGGCGTGATAGTCGACTAGCCCGAAGGGCGTAGGCGAAAAGGATGCGAGGTAGCAGCAGAAAGGTTGCAAAACAGAGGCAAGTTGATAGTATGAAGAATGCGTGTGAGATGCAGTAGGACTGCGTATCAATAGCTCGGAGGATGCATGAATGCCGCAACGTGACGTGATGCAGGCTTTGTCAGCACTTGAGCCAAAAACCAAAGCGGCGAAAGTACGAGAGGTAATGCCGTTGATCGAAACGAGGATCTCAGCGGGCGTGCGGATCGCGGATATTCTTAAGGCTCTTAGAGAGAGCGGGATCGATTTGACCGAAGCCACATTGAAAAGCTACTTGTACCGATACCGGCAGAAACAGCAGGTCGAGCGAGAGACTACAAGGCAAGAAATTCAATCTACTGCCCTGCACTCCAGCGCCACCGAGTCAGTGTCACAACAACACTACCCTGACTCATCTTCGATAACCGATTCAGATTCGTCGGAACACGTGGCCTCACACGGACCGATCTCGATGCATGAGCTCGACCGTCTGATGAAGCCCGACCCAGCCGAACAAGCCGAGAAGCTCGCACGTTATGAACGCCTGGCCAAACAGCAACGAAGGAGTCGCACATGAAAGTCGCCGTCATCAACTTCAGTGGCAATCCGGGGAAAACAACGCTGGTCGATAATCTACTCGCGCCGCGAATGAACGCGCCGAAGTTCGAGGTCGAAACGATCAATGCGGGATCATCCGGCTCCAACGCCGAACGGCTCAAGGGCAAGGACTACGGCGGACTTCAGGAGGATTTGATGACGCTCGACTCGGCCATCGTGGATGTGGGCGCATCGAACGTCGAGGAATTTATCAAACAGATGAGCCAGTTCGACGGCTCTCACGAGGAGTTCGACTATTTTGTCGTGCCAGCGGTGAGCGAGAAGAAACAGCAGATCGACACAGTCAACACCATCGAGACACTGGCCGGGCTTGGCGTTCCCCCGAAGAAAATCCGTGTGGTGTTCAACAAGGTCGAACTCGAAGATGCGAGCGATGTGCAGCGCTTGTTCAGTACGGTCTTTGGCTTTCACGCGGAGCGCAAGTGCTTCACGCTAAAACCGGAAGCGGCGGTTTTCAGAAACGAGATTTTCGAGCGGTTGCGTGTGCTCAAGAAGAATGTGTCAGAGATCGTCGCGGATGCGACTGACTACCGGGCCATGCTCCGCGAAGCGACCGACGAAGACGTGAAAGCGCGTGCAGTCAGCATGATTTCGGCGCAGCGGCTCGCGAAGTCCGCGCACAAGAACCTGGACGACGTGTACAAGGTGCTGTTTAAGTAAAGGGGGAACGTCATGGGTGGCAACGTATCCACCGCACGCGAAGCGCTGATGGCGGAGCTTTTGCAAGATGCCGATGCGCTCGTGCGCCGCTTCGAGCAGGCTGATGAGGTGCTATCCGGCAAGATCGAGCGCGCAACCACCGACGCAGCAGGCAAGGCGTTTCTCGCAGCGAAGCTCAATTTTGAGTCGGTGATCGAGCAGAATAGCGACAAGCTCATGGAGGCCGGCCGCGTAGCGGCCGTGCAGATCGGAAATCAGATTAACAGTGGTGCTGTCCAGCTTGTAGCCGAAAATGCCGCACTCGAACGCAAGGTGCGGCGGCTTGTGGGGCTACTGGCCGTCTTCGCACTAACCGCCGGCATCGTCGGCGGCTTCATCGGAAGTAAGCTGGCGGGCGCCCTATGAGAAAAGAAGCGTTTCGGCGGGTGCTCATTCCAGTCGCCACCGGTTTATGGGCACTGCCATGCTCTGAGATCGCGCCCGGACATACTTACGTGGCTGTAGATTAAGCCGCAGCGACGGTTTCGGTAATCTCTTGATGTCACGTCGATCTTCTCAGAGACTGCACTCGCCCTCTCCGCCGGTAAGTCGACTGCCGGCTTATATTCAGTTCTCGCCGCTCGCCGCTGCAATCACGGCTTTCGCGACATGACACGCGGCTGAAAGCCGCTCCACGAGATGTTCGTTTCTACCGTTTGAGCAAACTAGCGCATGGACGAGATCGTCGGAGCGCGAGACCATTCTCTGCAGACTTTCCAGTAGTGCCGGTGAAGCTTCGCAGAGAAGCCAGGCGGTGCGTCCTCCGTAGCGAATAAATGCCCCATCGAGGGCGAAGCCCTCCGCAATGCTTCGGCCAGCATTGTCGAAAATGGAGACGATACGCGCGCAGGCGGCGCTGCTGTGGTCGTGCTCGGTGCAAATTTCCGCAGGATCGCAATGCTTGGCCACGGCGAGCGCTTCCGCTGCCGTCGGCGCTTCGATTTGAGTCTTGCCGTAGTGCTGCACATTGACGGCATAAACAACAGTGAAGTTGGTCACGACTCCCTCCCCTTCAATTCCAGAAGCGGCCTGAGCGGTTCGCTCAGGCCTTCGGCAATGTCCTTAAGCTGCTTGCTGCTTGTCTGCACCTTGCAGCGAGAACAGAAAGTCGCAGGCCTTTTGCGCCTGACTGGCTGCCGTGAAAACCGCCTTCTTGTCTGCCTTCAGAACCTTGAGCCAGTGGTCAAGATAAGCGGCGTGATCGTCGCGAACTTCGGGGGTTAATCCCAGCTGTGCGCAAACGAACGCGGCACCCATCTCGGCAATCAGTTCTTCGGCGGCGTACGCGTCGTCACCAAACCGCTTGCCTAGTTGACGGTCGAGACGGGTCTTGTGGCTGGTCCAGTGTGTGATTTCGTGCGCCTTCGTTGCGGCATAGCTTTGCGCCGTATCAAACACGTCGGGGATAGGCAATTGCACGATGTCTTGCGAAGGCGCGTAGTAAGCCTTATTTCCTCCATGTCGAATCACAGCGCGAGTCTTGGCAAAGAACACTTCTGCTTGCTCGATGAGTTCGAGTGGCTCTCTTTCGACGGGCGCCGGTTCGGAGGAGTAGTCCGCGGGCAGGTTCTCGATCTGATCGACGTTGAATACTGTGTAGCCCTTCATGAAGGGGATCTCGCGCTCGATCTCGTCGCCGTTGTCGGCAGTTTCGCTTTTGGTCAGCTTGCTGGCGTAGACAACTAGGCTTCCGTGCTCGCTCTTACGGACGTTGGCGCCGAGGGCTTGTGCTTGCTTGAAAGTTAACCAACGATTGGACTGAAAGCCTTTGTCGAGTTGCTCGCCCCAAAGAAGCAGAACGTTTATGCCTTGGTAAGGGACGTTGTTGTGACGCGCGGGGAGCGTGATGCGATCACCGACGTTTGCACCGTTCCAAGGCTTTACCCATGGCCGGACGCCTTGCTCCAGATCGGCGATGATTTTGTCCGTCACTCGGGTATAGATGTCGGACAGAGGGGGTTTTGTTTGCGCTTTCATGGTCTTTCCTTTAGGTCTCGGGGTGGATGTGCTGGTGTTGCGCACATGCACCCGACGACCGTCGGGCGACGACCGGGGAGGCAAGCTGCAAGGGCTGGATGCGGGGAGGGGATCACCCGGGATTTTTTCAGCGCTTTTCCGAAAAAATTTTGGGGATACCCTGCGGCCAGGGCGAAGCCATCTCCCTTGCAGCGCGCTAGGGGCAGAGCCCCTTAGCGGGTCCTTCGAGATGAGTCTTTGAATTGGGTGTTGCGAAAGGGATCGTTACCGAATGGCCGGGACTACAGGCCCGGGGAGCGAAGCGAGTAGAGCGCGGTCCGCGTCGGCGGATTCGCCCATTGTGAGGCGGCGGACGATCTAAGGTGTGATTGGGGTAAGACGGTTAGTTGCGCACGAACACCATGTGGCGCTCAAGCTAAAGCCAGCAGCAGAGCCGGCGGTTCTTCGAAGGTTGGGCGGGCTGCTATCCCCGGATGTGTGGCGGCTGGCCGCCCCTATGTTGAGAAACACATGGAGTGGAGCAACGCATCATTGGGCTTGCGCTGGATTTGCACCGATACCCTGCCTGCATCGAACGCCTTGTTATCGGCGTTCAGTCCGTTGAGCACTGCCCTATAGCCGCCTCTATTTCACACATGGAAGCCGGTCCGCAACTTCATTTTTTTTCGAGATATTCGCGCGAAAGCGCCGCCAGTCGGACGCTACGACAAGGTCGAAAGCTGCAAAGTTAACTTGCGTTTACTTTTCACAACGACTAATCTTCGAACAATTCGACCGGTTGGGTCGAAATATTCTGAATCGGTCCACTGGACGCTACGGGTAGAACGATGGACACCATCAACAAGCTCAAGGCAGGGAAAACGACTGGCGCTGATCTTATGCACCTGGCGAAACTGTCGGACGGCATGCTGCAGAAAATCCGCGATGAAATGCTCGAGCCCTTTCCTCGTAAAGTGCCGCCCATCATCTCGTCTGCTCGACTGCAGGAGATGTGTGGAATCGACAAACAGCGCATGGGCTACGTGCTTAAGAAAGGCGAGCTTCCCGCAGGCAGGCAAGCCAAGCCCGGCTCCCCGCGCCAGTTCACGGTCGAGGAGACGATTGCATGGATTCGCTCTGAGCGCAATCATCTTCCTCGCAACGGTCCTGCAAAGGTCATCGTTGTGGCGAACTTCAAGGGCGGTGTGACAAAAACCACGACCTCCACCCTTCTCGCCCAAGGTCTCTCGATGCGCCGAGGTCGCCGAGTCTTGCACATCGATCTTGACCCACAGGGAAGCGCAAGCACGCTGTACGGCATCAACCCGCATGCTGAGGTCGATTCGTCTCAAACCGTCATGCCCTTGATCGAGGCATATCTTGAGGGCAAACCGTTCGATATGACCACCCTCCCCGTCCCGACATACTGGCCCAACGTAGACATCATCCCGTCCTCTACCGAGCTGTTCAATGCGGAATTCATGTTGCCCGCACGAGCGGCCAGTGACGGGGAGGTTCGTTTCGAACAGGTCTTGCATGACGGATTGGCGCAACTGAAGGATACCTACGACTACATCATCGTCGATACCGCGCCAACCCTAAGCTACCTCACGATCAATGCGATTTTCGCGGCCGACGGAGTTATTGTGCCAGTCGTGCCAGATATGTTGAGCTTTGCGTCGATGGTGCAGTTCTGGCACCTGTTCGGTGATCTGATCAACGGAATGCAAGCGTTCGACGATGGTCGGGCTAAGGAATTTGACTTCGTCGACGTCCTCGTTACCCGCATGACGTCAAAGCCCGCCGCGCAGATCCTTCAAGGCTGGATCACGCAGATCTATGGTTCGCGCGTCGTGCCTATTGAGATTCCCGAATCGGACTTGGCGCGCAATACAAATATGCGCTTCTCGACCTTCTACGATCTCGGGCCTAATGATGTCGGAGCCGAAACGCTTCGCCGCATTCGCACCCCCGTAGACCAGTTGGTCGATCGCGTAGATGACAAGGTGTGCGCCATCTGGGCACAGGAGGAATAACAATGGCTTCATGGATAAAGGAACAGGCGGCGCGAGCTAAGAACATTCAGGTGACGGCTGAGGACAAGGAAAAAGCCTTGGACGTCCAACCCGTAGCCCCTCGCACAGCGCCGGGTCAATTGATGCAGTTGCAAGCGACCGCAGAACGGCAACGCAGAGAGATTGCCAATCTCAAGATGCAGTTGGACAAGGGTGCACGGGCTAAGCGGCCTATCTCGAAGCTCCATGAGGTTCCTGGACGCCGTCGTAAGCTTACCGCCGAGCAATACGCCGAACTCAAAGCAAACTTGGCCAAACATCCGCTTGTGCACCCAGTAATCCTGGAGGCACGCGAGGACGGCGAATGGAATATCAACGCAGGCAACAACCGCGTTGCGATCTATCGAGACTTAGGCATCGAGGAGATCGATTCGATCGTTTCAGAAATGGAGCCGGATCAGGCCGAGAGACTCGCCTTCTTTTCCAATCTCTTCGCTCCCTCACTTTCCGACTACGAGAAGTACTGGCACTTTCAGCGCCTTCAAGAAGCTGCAGACGCCCTAACCCAACAGGAGCTGGCCACGGCGGTTGGACTGTCGGAATCGCACGTCAGCAAGATTTTTGCGTTCGACGGATTGCCCGCCGAAGCGAAGGCCGCCCTCGAAGAGCGTCCTGAAAGATTAGGCGCCGACGCCGCCGCTCAGCTTTCCCGCGCACACTCAGAGGGGCGAACGAGCGAAGTCGTCAGGGCCGTTGAGCGCTTGGTTAAGGAAGACCGTTACACGCAGAAGGAGGCAGTTTCGAGTGTCCAGGCTAAGCCTGCAAAGAAGCAATCTTCCGCCGAGATACTAATCGTTAAGCAAGGCAAGAAGAACTACTGTGAGATCACCACGCGCGGCGGCGTGATTGGTGTGCGACTTAAGGTGGAGGCAGAGCGCGCAGACGAATGGGCCAAGGAAATTCAAGCCCTAATCGAGTCGAAATTGAAGCAATGACTTTCGGCACGAAACTCGTGTGCAATCAGTTACTTAGGGATTCAGCAAGCGCCATCAAGATGCAACACAATGTTTAAGCCTCTGTTTTTATTGACATTTCGTGACGAAACTAAGACCGATGCAAACCTAAAGCTTGAAAGACAAAGGCCCCCAGCTGGAAACTGAGGGCCTTTGCGTAAGTGGGCTTGGCTGGAAATCCTAGCACCACACTCCCCGGCTGGAAACCGGAAAGGGTACAACACTCAACCCGGAGTGTAGCGCAACAAGATCGACAGTCAAGCGAAACCCATTCATTTACCGTAATGGACCGCTCGACATGTCTATCGCGCAACGCTTCGTTGCTAGCGAGGGTGAAGCACACCCCGCGGATTCGGCCGCCCTCATCGCTTTTCGCTGCGACTCAACCAACCTGCCCTGGATCATCTTTCGGGCCGCGTTTCGCGCCGCGCATATCGAACAGATCTCGCCGCGCGCCCGCGCTCTCCTTGCTGCCCTCGCGCGGACCGTCGACGCTGCCAAACCGTTCGGTGCCATCTTTGCGCGCCGTGAGCTGCTCACTGGCCGCGCGCTGCAATCCATGCGGACGTTCTATCGCAGTCTCGACGATCTCGAGGTCGCCGGACTCATTGAGCGTCGCCCGCAGGTCCGCTATGTCGAAGCCGGGTTGTTTGGTCGCGCCTACCTTCATCTCACCGAACACGCCGCTTCCCTCCTCGGCCTTATTGAGCCTCCGCGCACGCACGAGGACGAACCCACCCAGACGCCCTCTTCAACCGAGCCCACATCGGACCAGTCTTCTTTTTCTGTACCGTCTGCCACATTGGCAGACGGTGGAATATATAGGGATCTAAGCCCTTCTGTTTTTCAAAAGAGACAACCGGGCCAACTGCCTGCGGACCTTCAGCGACTGCGCACCCTGGGTTTTTTTGATTTTTTGATTTTCAAACTCATGCGCGAGGCAGGTGAGCACGGCAAGCGCCTCTCCGATGTCGTGGAAGCCACCTGGGACCACCTGAGGCTCGCCAAGGCTCCGATAAACTACCTGCGCGCCCTGCTCCGCAACCCGGTCGATTTCGCCCTCCTGGTTCGTCGTCGGAACGACGAACACCATGCTGAGCAAGCGCGCGCGCAGCAGCGCGTGGACGCCCAAGCCATTGCCCGCCAACATGCCGGCCGCACTTTTATCGACGCCAACGACGCGCGCCAGTTCGTGATCGGGGCCAGTGGTGACTCGCTGACGATCTTCAGCCTCACGGAGCGCATTGGCCGCCAGGCCGCCGAGTGGGCGCCGTCCTTTGCCACAGCGCTCGCCTCTGGGAAGCTCCGTCCCGCCACCGCGCTGGATCTCGAGCGCTTCGCCCATGCGCAACAGGAAGTGTTGGGCAAAGCACCGCCTTGCGCGGCACCGCTGGCGCACACGAAGCCTCCGGTGACGGTTGCGGTCCGGGAGCGCATCGCCGGCCTGCGTCAGTTCCTGAAAGCGCGGGGAGCGGGCGCGTGACGGGGTGCAAGCGACAGCCGTCTGAGGGACCAGATGAATCGCACTGCGCGAACTGAACGAGCGAAGTGCGGGCACCGACCCGCGGCGGTGCGCCGATTCGATCACCCCGATAGAAATGCAACTACCGATCTTATCCATCAACGTCCGCATATCGCCGCACGCGCAGGTTCGGAGAGAACTCAAAAACCCGCTTCCAAGACGGCGATCGAGACCCCACCACGTAGCGAACTCAGCGAGGCGAGTGCGTGAACCGGGCGAGGCGCGACGCATCGCACGCGTTGTCCGGCGCCCGCCGCACCGATCCTTCGTGCCGCGGTCCTACACGGAAGATTCGGTAGGTGAAAGCTCAACCTCTGGGTGCCCGACGAACGCGACACGGGGCGAAGCCTGGGTGGCTCTACATCCTGGCTTGAGCGCCGACACGACTTTTCCGCGATGGCTCAATCGTAGAGTACCGACGCGCGGGTGACCTGGCAGCGATCACAGATGCGCAACAGCGGGCCCAAAGCGCCGCAAAGCAGTCAGGCTGTCCGAGGACCCTGTACGGCGATTTCAGCGTGCAACATCGCCTGTCGCGGGTGCGGAGAATCTGCCCTTTCAGGCGAAGCGTTGGGCGCCGATGCGGGCCGGTAGTTTTGCCGGCAGGAGATGGCGATCGACGAACGGGCTCAGAGAAATGTACCGTGGGTCGGTTCACGGCCGGCTGCCGGCCGGTGCAGATCTCGTGAGCAAGGACAAGCGGCCAGGCTTGGCGGCGCCGAGCGGATCCCGCGGGCAGTGCGTTTCGTGCAGCGGCTACGCCGGATAGGTCGAGACTTTCCAACCGCACTGGGCAGCGCGTTGCAAGGCGCCAAGGTGGCCGCGTCGTGCGTCGGACAGGACCCGACGCGTTGCCGCATCCAAGCGGAGGCCATCAGAACCGTAGCTTGCACTTGGACGCCGGCCACGGCGTCGCCATAATCTATTTACCAGGTCACGAAACAGACCCACGGGCGGCAGTCGACTAGACGTCGTCATCCGCGCAAGCGTGGGCGCTCCGTGCTCTTTTCACCTGCTCCGATCGGTGGGGGCGGGGGCGTGCCGGCGCGCGCCGCGGTCGGTCCAATCATCGTTCCATTCTGGCGCCGGAGGGCAGATCGCCGGCCGCCCACGGCGGCGCCCTCACGCCGTCTTCACGCGCGCTCGGACGAAGCAGAGGAGGGCGAGCGATTCTCGTCAAGCCTGATTAGTCGTGTTATCGGGAGAGGGCCACTGCGAAGCGAGGAGGCAACCGGGACCGCCACGAAGATTGCCAATGCAAGACGGCCAAGGCCTCAATCGTGCACCGACAGATGGCCGGTGGCGAAGGACTCCGCGGCCACGTTCTTTGTCGCTGAATGTCGCCGTGACAGCCGCGGAAGTCCAGTCGGTCAACGAGGCATGTTTGTTTTCCGCCCGCGAACACCGGCGTCGGTTAGGACCGACATTGACTTATCGCGACGTGTTCTGATCGCAGGCCACCCTGGTGGCGCCCAATGCTGATGCGGGGGCGAGAGGCAAGGGCGGTGCCGCTCGGTCCAGCAGATTTATTATTTTGGAGTCCTAAGCTGACCGGCGAAATCCTGCGGGCCTGTTGTTGTCCCCTCGTGGAACATCGTCGCGAAAAATGGAGTGATAGGTAAGCAATTGTTTTAAAACGCTTTGTGCCGATTCCAGCGAATTGTTTCACGGCGCCGCGCAATTGTGCTCGTCTGGCGCGCGGCTTTTTCAGCGCGTCCCGCCGAGATCGGCGCGGTCATCGGTGCGGCGTATCGAATGAGACTGATTTTGTGAAATTTGATACGTTCTGCGCCGAGAAGTAGCCTTGGTTCCTTTATCCGGTCAAGCCGGCGACCCGTAATACTCGGATGAACAAACTGAAAAACGTTGGCGGTCTCCGAGCTAGGCAGGCGGTCGGTGGCGAGCCGATCACGCCGCGGCAGCAGTTATTGTGGGTTACCGCGGCGCGATAGAAGCGCTAATGTACTAACAACGGTCCTTTCAACGCGAGTTTGATATGGAGTTGAATGACACACGGCCCACTGCGCCCGGTTACTACTGGTTGCTCTTTGTCGACGAGCGATCGCCGCAGCAAACGATCGCAGAAGTCTCCGCGGTGCCTGGCGACGGAGCGATCGATTTCGTTGTTATTTTGATGGGAGATGACACGATCATGGAACTCGATGACGCGTACTTCGATGGGGGCCTGTTCGCTGGACCCATCGAGCCGCCGATGACTAAAGATCGACCCTAATGAGGCGGCGGCCGAAGGACGGCGCGAATTAGTTACGGCTTTGCGCCTGTTGAGCCACGAAGGAGCATTTTTCGCTGCTTCGGACCATCGCGGCGCGTTCGATTACTAAACAACGTCCTGACCCCGCTCCGCTACTCGTAGGCACCATTCCACAGCGCGCGGCCTCCGGTAATCACGGTCGTTCGCTGCTCAGCCGCCATTCCAAGCCACGGGCCCGTCTGCGCGACATTCGGGTATCGACATCTGGCGATCAAATGTCTGATCGACGATTATCTGCACCTGCGGCCGCTACTCATAACCGCCAAGCGGAAGCGATTGAGGAACACCGGCAACACTGATGCGGCGTCTTCTTGAGCTGCTGGGCGACGAAGATAGACCCCGCCGGCGAGGACAGATACGCCCGCGGCCGACGTCGCAATGAAAGCTTGCTCGATGACCTTATCGAGAGACCTCGTCCGTGCGCGTGACGGTCTCTTTAAACTGCTTAGGATGCCCAATAACGGCTATTATCGGGATAGCGTTTCAGGGGTAAACTCGCCATTGTTCCAAAACGCGTGAGAGGGGAGGGCCCGTGGCGCAAGGCTTTGCGGCAAATGACGAGAAAAACGGCGATCGGGCGCGGCGCGGTTCGCCCGATGCCGATCATCGTCACGACCACGATCCGAATCACGACGATTCGCACCGCTGGCCGACCGAGGCGCCGAACGCCGAGGTCGCGCGGGTCGTGCTCAAAGTCGACGAGGCGATCACCTTGAAACGCACCGCCGCGGCCGCCTGGCTCACGGCGCACCACCACGCGGCGCCGTCCCTGCCGATCAAGCCGACCCGCATGGAACTCGCGGTCATCATTGCGCTCGCGGAGACCTTCGGCGCTGCTCTATATAAGGACGCGCGTTTCGTACCGGTGCTCGACTGCATTGCGGATGTTGGCGCGGTCGCGCTGGTGCAGCGCGTGATGTACGGCGGGCGGATCGAGAACGACGATAGCGCCTCCGGCATTGCCCACGAGAACACGCGACTGGCCGACGTGTTGCGCGACGCGCGCGTGGCCTTCGAGTTTCTGTGCGCGACGTGGCCCGAGGTGTTTCTCGCGCAGACGCATGCCGTGCTCGCCGGGATGGGCGTGCGCGTGCGCCCACCGGATGCCGACCCGACGCCGCCATCGGCGAGCGAGAGCGACGCGGACGACGACCAGGGTGACGATGACGAGCCCGATGAAGGCGAGGAGGGCGAACATGGCTGAGCGTCGCGCCTCCTCCGGAAAAGCCACGGCCTCCGGCCAAGCCTCCACCGGCGTCGCCGACGTTGCATTCCCGCGCGGCTTCACGACCAAGGACTTCACGGCGCTACGGGCCTATGTGCAGCGCATCGCCCCGGCGATCATCGCGCGCACCTATTACGACCCGGATGAGGATCCGCATGCGGCGACGCCGGGCGCGATGGAACGCTACCTCAACGCGATGCTCGACACCTTGGTGCAACTGGCGCTCGCGCACGGCTCGACCGCGCTCGCGGAGCACCTGCGCGCGTCGATCAAGCAGCACGGACAACCCAAGCTCACCGCGGTCACGTTCCGCATGGTCACCGAGGCCGCGCAGCTCGCCGCGGCGGCGCCGCACGCCGATCACGCGATCGGCGCCTGGCTGCGGCCGCGCGTCGCGCGCCGGCTGAAAGGGGAGGGCATCGCGACGCTCGGGGACCTGGTCGCGTTCTGCAACCGACGGGGACCGAGCTGGTGGCGCTCGATTCCGCGCATCGGGCGCGGGCGCGCGCGCGATCGTCAGTTGGCTGCGCAAGCAGCAGGCAGCCCTGCAGTTGGGGTCGACCTCGACGTCGACTCCGTTGAGAGAGATGGGGTGCCGCTGGTCGCGGACGAGCTCGTCGAGGTGGTGCCGGATTTTGCGAGCGAACGTGGCGAGGGCAGATTGACGCTCGCCCCCCCTCGAGCGACTCGCAGTGCCGCACGCGCTCTCCGGCGCTGACGGTGAAAACCGTTCGACGGCGTTCTGCTACATCCAGGCGAATCACGATCTTGATGCGGTGCGTGCCTATCTCAACCGCTTTCGTGATCAGCCGAAGACGCTGCGCGCGTACACCAAGGAACTCGAGCGTTTTTTGCTGTGGGCGGTGGCGCTACGCGGCAAGGCGCTGAGCAATCTGAAGGTCGACGACTGCGAGGTGTACAAGGACTTCCTGAAGGATCCCGATCCGCGCTTCGTCGGCGAGCGCTTCGCGCGGCACTCGCCGAGATGGCGACCGTTTGCCTTCTCCAACTCCACTGCGGCCGTCGATGGGAAGTCATCATTGTCCGCGACGCTTTCGCCCGAATCGCAGCGCTATACCGTGCGGGTACTGCGCACAGCCTTCGCCTGGTGGGTCGATGTGCGCTATCTGGCTGGCAACCCGTGGAAGGCGGTCCATGATCCGGTCGTGGTCAAGCGCGAGCGTCCGATGAAAATCGAACGCGCCTTGCCGGCCAATCTGTGGCGCAAGCTGCGTGACGAGCTCGATGTGCGCTCAGCAGAAGAGAGCGGGGCGACGGCCGGTGCGCATTGGCGCGAGTTCCAAGCCGGCGTGCAGTGGCGCGCCGTGCGCGCAGCGATCCTGCTGATGGGCGACTCGGGCCTGCGGCGTGAAGAAGACGCCAGCGCCCGGCGCGAGGCTCTGCGCCCTTCATCCTTTGGGACCACCGAGCGACCGGTCTGGGAGTTGACCATCGTCGGCAAGGGCCAGCGCGAACGCACGGTGCCGGTGAGCGCCGCGACGCTGAACGCGCTGCGCGCGCATTGGCGCGATGGGGCTCAAGATTTTGACGGCGCGGCCGAAGAAGACAAGCAGAGCGGACCGTTGCTGAGCCCGGTGGTCATTCCGTGGACCGACGCGTCACGCCGGCAACATCGAATGGGGCAGGGCGCGACAGGCGGGAAGGGGCAACCTGTGAATGAGGCGGCCTACACCGCGGATGGACTGAACCGGCTGATTAGTCGAATGGTCACCGAACTGGTTGAGACGATGTATGGGTTGAGCCTGGATGAACGCGTGCGGCTCGGGCAGTCGAATGCGCATGCGTTCCGCCACACCTTCGGCACCCAATCGGTCGCCAACGAGGTGCCGGTGGATGTCGTGCAGAAGGTGCTCGGTCATGCATCGCTGCAAATGACGACCATCTATGTCCAAGCCGAAAAGCAGCGGGTGGTCGAAGAGGTGGCTCGCTACTATGCCGGTGTTGAGGCGCGCCGGACGGCATCCTAAAAGTTCGCCGTCAGATACCTTATGGCTTGCTGATGCATCTCGCGGCAGAAGTCGCCATTTCATGACGATTCACCTCGTGCCATACGTCAACGCGACAGCGGTGGTCCTTTTCTTCGCAAAAGCTCCGGTCGACCGTTTGAGACCACAAGACAGAAAAACTGGGGCGACTGATGGAAAATTTCTTGAAGCCTTTTGTAGCCCTCGGTCTGTTGGCGTCGCGCTCGGCTTCTACAAGCGTAATCTCAGCAATTCATTGAGCTGGCCGGCGAGCTCATCAATCGATGCAAGCGGCTGGCCTTGGTGGATGGCATCAAATATGAGCGCCTCGGCGATGAGTACTTTTATGTTCAGGAGCTGTTCGAACCGGAGGAACTAACTGGTTACCTGAATAACATGCTGATACCCCTAAATCGATCTACGAGCACGTCGTGTACGACTCGAAGACCGAACGCGATTTCGCAACGGCGCTCGAACACAATGAAGCGATCAAGCTCTACGCGAAATTGCCCGGATGGTTCAAGGTTCCGACTCCGCTCGGTAGTTACAACCCGGACTGGGCCGTGCTGATCGAGGAGGATGGAGAGGAACGACTGTACTTCGTCGTCGACACAAAAAGGAGCCTCTTTACTGACGATCTGCGCGACAGGGAAAGCGCCAAGATCGAATGCGGAAAAGCGCACTTCCGGGCGTTGGCTGGCGGACCTGCGCCAGTGCAATATGTCGTGGCGCGATCAGTTGACGACATGATGGCCAAGGCGACAGCAAGGCTCCAACACCGAACATTGATTCTGAGCTCACACGAACTCACACACGGCCCGACGCCGAGTGACCCTCGGATTAGGGATCCCGCTGGAACGCCATGCTTGTTGCTCGAGTTGGTCACCCAGCGGTAGCATCCGGCACGTCGGGATGTCAACGTCGAGGTGTTAGCTTAGAATAGATCGTATGCGTGTTCCGCGCTATTCGCATCTTCGAGCCTCGTTGCTTTTGGCTTCCCGACTCTTCGAGTACGACCAACATGAGATTAGACTCCTTCTCCGTAGAAAGCTATCGAGCGTTCGCTACCAGACAAGACATTGAACTCCGTCCTCTGACTCTTTTTTTGGCTGGAACAGTGGTGGAAAGAGTGCGCTCATAAGGTTTCTTCCGCTGCTTGCAGAATCTCTGAGAGTCGGGGGTCCGCCTGTCTGGTTAAGCGGGGATGTTGGTCGTGGCGCCGGTTGGCCGGAACTAATTTGCAGAGCGACGAAACGGACGTCGTTGCGGTTCGGACTTGCGTGGGGAGGCGACCACTCAACCAGTGCTGAATGGCAAGTGTCAGGAGACGTGGCGGGAAGCTGGCAAGAGGTAAGTGAACTGATCGTTGAGCGATCTGGGACCGGAAAGCAGACCTACGACGGCACACTTTATCCGGAGAGCCATCTTGGCGGCATCTCGCCCCTACCATCGACGCTCAAATAGAAAATGACGCCGGGGCGCTTGATGAACTGCGACGACTGCTGTCGAGCTTTGAGTCGGAAGTCCAATGGATCAGCGGCATCCGGTCGCGGCCTCCTCGCCTGGCAACATATGGCGGCGGGACGACGCGCACATTGCGTCCAGACGGCGGGGATGCGATCGCCCATCTCATTGCCGCGCAAAATCGCAGCACAACGGACCCAGTTCTCCAAGCCACGCGCGAGTTTTTCAACGCACTGGGAGAACAACTGGTTATTGAAAACTCCAGTGACGGAGTCTGGCGCGCTATGCTGCATCCGATGGAGTTTCCAACGGTACCGGTGAATGTATGCGATACAGGGGAAGGCTACACTCAGGTTCTCCCTGTTTTGGTGGCGCTTGCTCGCGCACGCCAAGACGGCCCACGATTGCTGTGCCTTGAGCAGCCTGAATTGCATCTCCACACACGAGCTCAAGCAAGTCTTGCCCAATCTTTAGTCCAGACTGCAACGAGTAGCACGGAGCCAAAGATTCTTGTCGAAACGCATTCAGAGGTGCTCCCAACAAGCGTGCAACTTGCAATCGTAAAAGGTGAGATACCGGCCGAATCCGTGCGCGTGTATTGGGTCGAGTCACGACTTGACGGAAAAAGCGAGGCCGTACCTGTGGACTTCGATTCGCAGGGACGACCAACGGGAACTGCACTGATGAGCGCCTTCGAAGAAGCGTTTAACTTAGGGCAAGAATTAATCTCGAAACAGCTTTCGACGGCCAGATGAATATCCTTATAAGCGGAACTCTTGTCGCGAAAATCTCCACGACTAAGCACGCACGCAAGCTCCACACACTTCTTGGTTTCGCGTGCGAGGGCAGGCATGCGGTTATTATTCCTCCCCTCGTTGGCGCGGAGCAGTGGCTCGACAAAGTAGACGAGCAAACTCGGGTCGAATATGCACACGCACTCGGTATTGCAGCGCGCCAAGCGGCGCAAAGGCCGGCTGATTTCGCTTCGATTCATATAATCGACGTCGATGTTGCCGAGCAATGGTCGTCCCCGCAAGCGCTGCTCCATCTAGACAATGCTCTGGACGTATTGAACCAGCCTCTCGGGATAATGGTTGAGAACGGTAAGAACGACTGGGCTTTCATTACTCGAATAATGCGCAAGTCGGAGCGCGAGATTATTGAGAAGGCATACGAAAAAGGATGGGTAGATCCGCTTCATGGGGGTGGATTAACTATGAGCACCTTGTTGAATGAACGGCTTATCTCGAACGCCCGCGCATTACGCACCTTCGCAATTTTCGATAGCGATCGAAGACATCCTGCCGAACTTGAAGAAAACTGGACACCGAAGCAGCCGGAAAAGTGCCAAGGCTATGATTTCGAACAGACGGCAAGAGCTCAGTTGCAAGGCCGTTACTGGATGCTTCGGCGACGCTTTATCGAATCCTACCTGCCTCCAGGAGTTTTGAGAGCATCGGTAGGCGCAAACTTGAAGGAAGAGACGATCTCCGCATTTCTGCAGCTCGAATGCTCCGCACGTTGGTACTTCAACATGAAGGAAGGATTCTTGGGCGATCAACCTTCTGAAAACGCGCACCGAGCTCGAGGTCTTTTCGCAGGCGTGTCGGCTGCGAACCGTGCACATCTTGAACGCGGCTTCGGAAAAGCTATCGCTAAGCAATACTCCGATGCGCCTCTGTCGCTGTTCGACTGGGACGCTGAAGCGCGAGCAGAAGCTTCGCTCGCCGTACCTCGGCTACTCTCTCTAATCTAGGATTTCCGCCATGGCTGAAACATTAACCTCCCTCGCCTCGGAAAATCTGAATCCAAGCTTGCGGAGCTTGCTCGAGGACGTTCAGCATGGCCACATCCGAGTTCCCCGTTTCCAACGTCCATTCATCTGGACCGACGACCAGCGATTGGAACTGCTTGAGTCAGTTCGCGACAACATGCCCATTGGGAGTTTGCTCGTATGGCGTACCGCGAAGTTCGAGCTAGCCTCTTTCGATAAGGTAGGCTCACATAGGATCCCACTCGCAGACGCCGCTATGTCGATCGGCCGGCAGTACTTGCTTGACGGACACCAGCGCGTATCAACCTTGCTTGGCCTCTTGCTGCCAGCTTCTCAGTCAAAGACAGTCGACCGCGAAGACGATATAGACTGGGACATTCGGTACGACTTAATTAGCGAAACTTTCGTTTTTGCACGAAAAGCGACGCAACGCAAAGGACGGCCCCTACTTCCTCTTTGGACGCTATTCGATGGGCGCCAGGTGAATAAGTACTTGAGGGAACTTCGAGTAGCTGCCATCGCAGATGGATGGTCCGAATCCGACATAACTAATTGGGAAGAGCGCGCGGATCAACTCTCCTATCGATTTCAGCAGTTCCGCGTGCCGATCGTGATCATGGTGACGGAAGATCTTGCTTTGGCAGCTAGAACTTTCCAGCGGGTTAATAGCTTGGGTACACCGATGAGTGAAGCGCACTTGGTCGCAGCGTTAACGTGGCGTCCGGATTTCGATCTCCGAGAACGGCTGGAAGAGATCAACGCGCAATTCCCGGAGACGTGGCACTCGATCAACGACGATATTTTTCTACAAGTTTGCAGAGGGCTCTCTGGCCTCGATATGACTAAGGCAGGAGAGACTGAACTTGTTCGGAGATTAGCTGATGATCCGACTCTCCTGAAGCGTGCCGGCGCCAATATTGGCGAAGTGATTAATTGGTTGATCACCTCTGCAGGGTGCGTGCGACAAGAGCTGCTACCGTACTCGTTCCAGCTTGTCTTGCTCGCGGTGGAATTCGAAAACTTGCAGCGCCAACCAGATTGGTCACGCCGCGCGTTGTCTTGGTTCTGGAGAACAAGTTGGTCGGAGTCTTTCGCTGCTGCGACTGGCAGATCGGTCCGTGCGGAACAGCAGGCTTTAAGGAACGAGAGCGGCTCGAGTGACGCACTATGGAATCGAAGGCCGCTTCCCGAGCGTTTTGACTTCCGTTCGGCTCGCGCGCGCCTGTTCATTTTGCGTTTAGCGACTCGAAAGGACTCCCTACAAATGACGGGAAATCCTGTAGATGCAAAACAACTTCTCCTGAACCATGGGCGTGAGGCCTTTCCACGACTTTTTTCGATCCCGTCCGACGCAGATCATGAAACCCGTCGACTTATCCAAGGCATCGGTAACCGATTTCTGATTGAACCAGCTCGAGCGAATGAAACGAGAGATTGTTTGATCAGTGGGAGCAACTTGTTAGACGTAGCCTTGAAGTCTCAGTTCGTTACGAAGGATGCAATCGACAAGCTGCGTGGCGGCGATCTTAGCGGCTTCCTTTCGGAGCGTGCTCTTGAGATGGACCGTTGGGACGAGGGCGATCACGCCGATGTGAAATCGGCCGCATGGTTTGAATAAGGCAAGGCAAGGCCCGTCGGGCGCTAGTGTGGCAGGCTGACTATCAACGCGCTTGTCTTGGTCGCTTGACATAACACCGTCCCCGCTTGCCGGTCGCATCACGCATCACTGGGCTGTTTCTTCGCAACATCAAGAACATAACGCTTGGATCGGGGTGTTATCCACACAAGCTGTGGACAAGTGGCATTCTGCAGACAATCCGAATTAGCGAGTTGCAAACTTCCGAGGTCGGCCATGACCAGTCATCCGCTCGATCTGTTCGTCCGAGATTCGTAGGTCGCATGTCACCTAATAACCGGACGGACGAGCGCACCCGCGAATAAATCCGAGGGCCGGGCTTCATCGCTTTGTTCAGTGTACGCGCTCAAGGGGATCCGAAAGGGAAGCGGTTCCTCTTCTCTCAATGCCCTGCGATGATCGAACGCATTGACGAAGCGATGCGGCAAGCGGGATTCGTCGCAGTTGAGATCCGGGACTTTTTGGACTCTTCGTACTAGAGCCTCACCTCGTCGATCACTGGGACGCTGTCGTCGAGTTTGTCGGTGCGCTGGCTGCCCGCGCTTCGCGTAACTGTTCGAGCGCCTTGGCGAGTGCAGTCTGCGCATTAGCGATCGAGGTTGGAGCGCCGATACGGGCGGACTCAAGCGCAGCCTGAGCGTTGACGACGGCGGTCTCGGCTGTAGCGAGCGTGGCTGCCTGCTGGATCTGTGCCGCCTTGACAGACGCATCTCCATTGATTCGGGCAACGGATGCTGTATCGTAGTTCACACGCATCTGAAGTACCTGTGTCGGGATCGTCATGATGTCGTTTGCGACGCGTACGGGAATGCCTGCGATCGCTGCGAGCTCGCTTGGACGCTGCATCGTGTGGTCCGTCAACATGCCGTTGGTGAAGCCGTAAGTCAGCGTAGTGGTTGTGAATGGGCCAGCTTTTGATGACGCGACGTATTGCGTGCTGGTGTCGGGGACAATTACATGCCACGCCTGCGCGGGTGGTGAGGACGCCAGCGAGCATGCATTTACCGCCTGGGCGTTTGCCTTCGCCGCTTTCCGGGCATCTCCCTTCTTATCCTGCGGGGCCGCGTCGTCCTCGTGCTGTCGATCGGCCTCTTCCACGTCCGCCGCCCGCTTTTCGACGGAGATGACCACCGGCATGGCTGTGCGATACACGAGGCCATTCAACTGTGGTGGTTGTTGTGTTGCCTCCTGCGGCCCAGCGGGGGTGGCTGTTACCGAGATATCAAAGCTTGCGCCCTGTGCGTCAAGCTTCTCTTTGATTTGGGTGAGAGCTTTTTTGTCGAGTGGATTGAAGATCCATGCGTAGCTGAAGTCGCTGCAGGCAGGCGTGACCGCGTTTGTGGGCTTCCGGGCGCGAAGTGTGTAAAGATCCGCGCCGATAGTGATGGCGGTATCCGCAAGCGTGACGATGATGTTCGGCGTCTGGTCGACCGATGTCACGGTCGATGTGTTCAGCAAACCCTTCACGATCGACAGTTTCAGGCTGTCGTCGCGCGTGATATCGTGCGAAAGCCTTCCTACGTAGCGTGCACTAGGATCCGCGACGACGTCGAGCACTGCGAGCGACACGGTCTCGTTCACGTCATCGAGTTTGAGGGAACCTGCCGTCTGCTTCGCTTGGTCGAGCGTCGCCTGGTCCTGTTTTTGTTTGGCTTGCGCGGACGCCGTCTTGTCTGCGTCTTTGGCGGTCTGGGCCGCAGTGACGGCTGACTTGTCGTTGTCGACGGCCGTCTGCGCGTCGTCGACCGCTTTCTTTGCCTTGGTGATATCAGCGGCGGTCACCTTCTTGCGAGCTGCCTGTAGATAGACTTGCCCCATTGGCAGCGAGTACACGAAGCCATCGGCATTCTCGCCGGGGGAGGGGTTGGAGACAACCAGATCCGTGCAGCCGGCGAGCAGGGCGAGCGACATCGCGCAGCCGCCGATGACATTCTTGTTCATTCTTCTCTCTCTTCTGGTTCGAACTACCCGTCGGATTAAGCGAAGAGACTCTCAAGATTTCGTAACTTATTGTCTTGCCCGCGAAGGACGCGACTATTGTCTTTTTGACCTGGGTGTGGGATCTGTGCGCAAGCACACGGAGCGCAGGATGCCTTCCCGACGTTTGAAAACCTGGGGGCCTGCCGTATCCGGTGGCCGCTCATGGGTTCGACGCTCGCAGGGATCAGGAATGGCGAGTATCGCCCGCCAACGACAAATGCCGATGGGTCGCACATCAAATTTCGTCGTGCCAGCCGTAGTGCTAATCGCGAGACTGAATACCGAATTGTGTCTCGAAGACTCAACAGTTCGCAACTCAAATCAAATTCGAGCGGGGCGAAAACTGAGTCAGAGAATGGCGTCGCAAGAACTCCCGAAGCCGTCATTGATGTTCCGGCAGTTAGACCAGCTGATATGAGTCGACCGCTGCCGGAGGGGGCCGCTTTATGCTCGACCACGCCCGCCCGTCCATCTAGTCTTACTGTGTCATAGAACGCATGGCATTATGGAAGCTTCTTCATCCTTTGCATGAGGAAGTGATGGACTGGGAGACGTCGTTCGACGAGTATCTGGAACATCTATGTGAGGCAGTCGAGCATAGCGATCGCCACTCCGGGTTGATTGGCTATTGCCAAGGCTTGATGCTGCCGATCCGGCGCAAGAGCGTGGAGCCGCTGGCAGCACATCTGGAACCTCAGCGCGTGAGTGCGCGGCACCAATCACTTCATCACTTCGTGTCGAAGTCGGAATGGTCTGACGCCGCGTTACTCGAACAAGTGCGTCGCTGGGTGCTGCCACAAAGGGCCTTTACTGGATCATTGACGACACGGGCTTCCCGAAGAAGGGGAAGCATTCGGTTGGGGTGGCGCGGCAATATTGTGGGCAACTGGGCAAACAGGATAACTGCCAGGTGGCCGTGAGCCTGTCGGTGGCCACCGAAGAGGCAAGCCTGCCGGTGGCTTATCAGCTTTATCTGCCACAGGAATGGGCCGACGATCCGCTACGGCGGGCGCAGGCTGGCGTGCCCGATGAGATCGGGTTTGCGACCAAGCCGCAGATCGCACTCGCGCAGTTGCGCGAGGCCCGGCAAAGCGGTGCACCGGACGGTGTCGTACTGGCCGATGCAGGATACGGAAACGACACTGCGTTTCGCGATGCCCTCAGCGAAATCGGCTTGCAATATGCGGTGGGTATCCAATCGAGCACCCGTGTATGGGCGCCAGGCACTGCGCCGCTGCCTGCCGAGCCATCCAGCGGCAAGCCTGGCCGACCGAGAAGTCTGCAGCGCCGTGTACCGGGGCATGAACCGGCATCGGTCAAGGAGTTGGCCGTCGGGCTTGACGCTTCCCGCTATCGTACGGTTTCGTGGCGTGAAGGCACGCGCGCTACGCTCAGTTCGCGATTCGCAGCGGTGCGGGTGCGCGCCTCACACCGCGATTACTGGCGGCCCACGCCGCGCGACGAGGAATGGCTGCTGGTTGAATGGCCCGATGGCGAGCCCGAGCCAATCAAATACTGGCTCTCGACGTTGGCCGCAGGCACGCCTGTGGACCGCCTCGTTCAGGTTGCAAAAATGCGTTGGCGCATCGAGCGTGATTACCAGGACCTGAAGCAGGAATTTGGCCTCGGGCACTTTGAGCGGCGCGGCTGGCGCGGGTTTCATCACCATGCATCGCTATGCATTACCGCTTACGGCTTCCTCGTTGCTCAGCGCCTCATTCAGGGAGGTAGTAAAAAAAACGCTGCGATCCGCGACACATCTGGCTTACCCTTGGACTACGTGCCACGCGGCTCCCCAGCGCGCAGCGCCACGTGGCTGACTCGATCGCCACGCTGCGCTGGTGCATCGCTGCGCACGTCGCTAAGCGGCTCCAGCGATGCCCCATTCTGCAGTTCTGCCTCGACATATTTAATGACACAGTAAGGCTAGCAATGTCACTCGCACTCCCGCGTCGTGCCGCACAACCGATATAAAGAGACTGCGGTTTAACCACTTATTCACAAAACTCTGAAGCTTACGCCGCGAATCGGCCTGCTGTCTGCGTAACCAACCCGCGGATCTCAGCCTGATTCACCGTCGGCCTTACTGCTACGTCGCCCTCAAGAAATTCCATTGAAATGAAAACCAAAAGAACCCCTCGTTTCACTTGAAACGGAAAGTCATACCGACTTACGACACAGCCACGGCAGCGCCGCGCTCATACGGGGCGATTTCCTCGTGTACGCCGGGACGATCGATGAATCGAACTTCACCCCTGATCCTGATTGATCGCGTACCTTTGGCACCTGCACGGAGATCGGCGCAGCCGTCGTCAGTACTTCGCGCTCGGGCAAGTAGCCGTTGCGCACCACCGCGCGTTGCCCGTGCAGTGTCTTCACCTTCGTGAACCGTTCAAGCAGCTGCCAGCTCCGCTTCATCGCTTGCTGAATCACTTGCCGTGCTCCTTGACGAATCAGGTCGTCCAGCCCGAGGCCGGCTCCCAATAGACCAATGACCGCCTTTTTTTTATCCTCGCTCATGGTGGATGGTTTGTTGTTTGCTGGTTTCCGACTTCGACAATCAGATTCTCAGCTGCAACCACTTCCGCCTTCATTTTCCCGCCTCAACTCCGCAGGTACACCATTTCCGACTTTAGCTCTTTCAGCAGCTCGGGATCGAGCTGCCAATCAGGCGTTCGCATGAACGGCCACACGCCCGGCGAGTCCGGCGCGTTGAAGTAGACTACGGCCGTTAGTAGGTGCATGCTCGGAATCTCTTCGCGCAACGCCTTCAATGCGTCACGCTGGTTTTCCGCGGTGCCTTCGACACCGAGCTCAGCAATTATCACCGGGAGGCCATAATGCCGAACGCGCGCGTACTTTTCTCGTAGAATCTGGTTCGCCGATTCCGCGCCTTCTTTCGATCCAATCTCGCACTCCTGGCAGGCGAACACCGACAGCCCGATTTCGTCGGCATAGCCCCGTCCCGGAAAATAAGCGGTAAGAGGTCGGTCGCCGCGCGGGGACCATATGAAGCTCAGTAACCGTGAAGTCCCGCGGCATCGGTCGACGAAATGACGATAGGCGCTAATGTAGCCGGACGGATCGTTCGCGGCCCACGGATAGCGTCCCGTCGAGCTTTCCATCTCCTGCGCCCAACGCACCTTGACTGGCGCATCAAGTGACCGGAGCGCACGGCACACGCTGTCTATCTCATTGTCGTAAGCGCCTGACCTCACGTCCTTCAGCAGCTCCTCGGGGGCACGTCCTGCCGCCGTCCAAGGCTCGACTGTGACCATCAGTTTGCGGTTGCGCATGCCCGCGTAATCCTGCGCCTTCTGGATTGCGGTAGACGCCGCGGTGTCCGCCCAAGATACGAAGATATGCTCATAGTAGAGACCATCGGTGAGCGCGTACGCGTGATCAGGATCGTACGCGCCAATCTTCGGTGGCTCTGAGGCGACGGCGTGGGTCACCTCGGGGCCGCGCCACATCAGCGCGTCCATCCCCTGGCCGAGCCGCAGATAGCCACCCCCAAGCAGTACGACGGCGGCGGCGAACATGAGCGCGCGATTCCTGGCCGGTCCGTCGCGTAACAGCAACGAGAACATGGACTTGCGTACGCCGTTCTCTCGCGCATGCGCTACGACAATGGTGACCGCGATGGCGAGGTACACTACGGCATTGAAGATTGAGATCACGAAGAAACCGCGAGCACTGCTTGGATCGTTGACGAGCAGGACCGGCAGGCCGCACATAAGCGAGAGCCATAGGTACGGCGCGATGACGCGCGTCGGCGCGTGCGGGTCTGCGACAGCTGTTTTTGGTGTAACACGAAATGTCGATTCTCGTCCGCGCACGCAGTCGAAGATAGCCGATACAACGCCGAGCAGCGACCAAGGCCAGCGCGCAAATAAGAAAGCGAGTCCCTCCCACGACACAACGGTCGCGCTGTGCGGCCGCAGGAAGCCCTTGGCCTTCAACCATACCATCAACAACAGGATACTTGCTGTCACCGGAGCCGCATGCAGTAGGTACTCCGAATAGGAGACGTTGGCCCAAACGCGACCTGTGAGTAGGGCGATGATGGGCATCGCGACACTGCCCGCCATCGCAAGAGAGAAGAGCGGATACCAAAGTTGCGCAAATAGGAATTGCCCCTTCAGCCGCCATGGTAGGCGCCTAAAAGAGGAGGAGGCGTGACGGAATAGGATGACCGTGAGGCTCCTCGCCCACTGGTACTCTTGTGTCGCCATGTCCGCAAACGTGCGAGGTCCTTCGCCGCTTGCGAGCGCGTCGAGCGCGTGAACGCCACGCCATCCGTGGGCGTTCATCATGAGCGTGGTGGAGTGATCTTCCGCGAGCTCCGGCCCGAGTCCGCCTATACCATGCAACGCACTTGTGCGCACAGCATAGTGCGAGCCGATGCAAAGCGGCGCGAGCCCGCCATTGTGTCCCGCTTGCAATGGGCCATGCAACGCTGCTTCCATGTACAGTCGACCACGCGCGGCCCAGCTTTCGTTGGCGTTTCTGTCGCAGATGCTCGGCGCGGACACATAACCTACCTTCGGATCGGCGAATGGGCGAAGCATCTCTTCGAGATAGCCCGACTGCGGTACGTGATCGGCGTCGAGTTGAGCAACAAAATCGTAACTGGCGTAGCCGAAATGATCGTAGAAGTAGGCGAGGTTGCCCTCTTTGCATCGCGCGCGTCGTGGCCACGATGGTCTATGGTAGTCCGACACGCCCTTGCGCGTCGAGATCCGCACGCCGTGACGTGCGCACCATTCAATCGTGTCCTCGGACGGGTCTTCATCAGCGAGCCAAGTGTCGTGCGGATAGGCCTGCGCAAGCATCGCGAGAAGCGTCGTCCTTACGATGGAGAAGGGCTCGGACGACTCCTTCGTAACGACCATCGCGACACGCTGGCCGGCGAGTATCGGGCGCGAGCGGTTCGGCGCGCGCGCGCGCGCGAACACTAACACGAAGTAGCCGGGAATGACGGTGGTCCAAAAGAGGAGGGTGCAGTTCACCGCGTAACGGAATGCATCGACATTGTGCTCCGGCCGCTGCCACCAAGACCAGAACCCGACCAGACCTACCGCCCAGAGCGTTGCCAGAACGCTGAAGCAGACGCGCTGCTTCCCGGATAACAACGGAACGAGGAATGGCGTCGAACAATTCAGATCGTCGGTCGCGGCCTTTTGTTGCGTGTCACGACCGGCTGCCTCCCGTTCATCGGGACGAACGGACGGTAGGCTCATACAGCCTCGCTCGCGTCGACGGCGAGACTCGCTGCCACTTCCTGGCATGTTTTACTCACTACCGCGTTGTGCAAGCGCGCGGGTAGACGATCTTCACGACCTTCGGGCGACGGCGTGCTGCGCTCCGCTGTAGCCTTGCGCCCAATGCGAACGTACTGGCGGAAACCGCTCTTGCGAACGGTGTATTCATCAAATAAGTTGCGTAAGTCGATCATCACCGGATCGGCCATATAGGCGGCCATTTCGCTGAGATCATATTCCTTGAACTGCTCCCAGTCGGTCAGTATGATGAGCGCATCCGCACCGTGCACGGTGCCGACCAGGCCCTCCGCCGAGCGCACAGTTGGCAATATGCGTGCCGCGTCGGCCGGACCGGAGGGATCGTATGCACGAACCTTTGCGCCGCGTTCCTCGAGCATCTGAATGAGACTGACGCTGGGGCTTTCGCGCATGTCGTCCGTCTGACCCTTGAAGGTCAGGCCGAACACGGCGAGCCGCTTGCCCGCGACTGAGCCGCCGCACGCCGCCTGGATCTTGTCGAACATGACCGTCTTGCGGTTCGAATTCGCTTCGATCGCCGCCTCGACGATGCGCATCGGCAGGTTGTGCTTGGAGGCCGTCGCCTTCAGCGCGCGCGTGTCCTTCGGGAAGCACGAGCCGCCCCAGCCGGGACCGGCCTTCAGGAATGCCGCGCCGATACGCCGGTCCAGACCGATGCCCGCCGCGACGCGGTCGACATCGGCGCCGACGACCTCGCACAGATCCGCGATCTCGTTGATGTAGCTGATCTTCACCGCGAGGAACGCGTTGGCTGCATACTTGATGACTTCGGCCGTTTCGATTTCGGTGGCGAGCACCTCACAGCCGTTCTGCGCGAGCGGCGCATAGATGCGGCGCATGATATCGGCCGCGGCTTCGCTGTCGGTGCCGAATACGACGCGATCCGGATGCATGAAATCCTGGATCGCTGAACCTTCACGCAGGAACTCGGGGTTGGACGCCACCGCGAACGATTGTCCCAGCGCAAGGCAACGCTCGGCCACGCGCTGCACCTCGCGGTTCGTGCCGACGGGAACCGTCGACTTCGTCACGAGCACCGTGAATTTGTCGATGTTCGGTGCGACCTGCTCCGCGACCGCCATCACATAACTCAGATCCGCGCGGTCCGTGCCCGGATGAGAGGGCGTGCCGACCGCGATGAACACCGCTTCCCGTCCCTTCACGCTCTCCGCGAGGTCGAGGCTGAAGCGCAAGGTCCCTCGCTTGGCGTTGCGGCTGACGAGCTCGTCGAGGCCCGGTTCGTAGATCGGAATACGGCCATTGTTCAATGCATCGATCTTGGACGGATCGTTGTCGATGCAGATCACTTCATGTCCCAGTTCGGCCAGGCAGGCGCCACTCACCAGACCGACATAGCCGGTCCCAACGATTGCAATACGCACGCTCATTTCGTTGCCCCCCGATTCGATTCGTTTGATAAGTTCTTTCTGGTCTTGTTCCGCCCGTTGCGTGCCGCGCCGTTCAGGCGTCGACCGGGCTAGCTGTTTCGATGAACCACTTTGCGGCCGTTTCGACCATCGAGCCGATGTCGGTGTAGCGCGGCTGCCATCCGAGCACGCGCTTCGCCTTGTCCGCCTGGGCGTAAAGCGCGGGCGGGTCGCCCGCCCGGCGCGGCGAGTGCAGCGCGTTCACGGGCTTGCCGGTGGCGGCGTACACGGCGTCGAGCAGTTCGAGCACGGATGTTCCGCGGCCCGTCGCGAGGTTGAACGCGCCGCTATCGCCGCCTTGCAGCAGATGAGCCATCGCGCGCAGATGCGCGTCCGCGAGATCGTCGACATGCACATAGTCGCGCACGGCCGAGCCATCGGGCGTCGGATAGTCCGTGCCCATCACCTTGAAGATGGGACCGGTGCCGAGCGCGGCGTCGATCGCGAGCGGAATCGCATGCGTTTCCGGATCGTGACGCTCGCCGAGCTCTCCCTCGGGATCGGCGCCCGCCGCGTTGAAGTAACGGAGTGCGATCCAGCGCAGACCGTAGGCGCGCTCGTAGTCGGCCGCCATGCGCTCGGTGATGAGTTTCGTGAAACCATACGGGTTCACCGGGTGTTGCGGCGTTTGCTCGCTGATGGGCAACACGTCAGGAATGCCGTAAGTCGCGCAGCTCGACGACAGTACGATGCGCGAAACCTCATGGCGGCGCATCGCTTCGAGGAGCGACTGCGTTCCGCCAACATTCACGCGGTAGTAGCTTGCCGGGTCTTGCATCGACACGCCCACGTACGCCAGCGCGGCGAAGTGGATCACGACGTCGGGACGATGCGTCTCGAGTGCCGTGTCGAGCGCATCGGCATCGAGGAGATCGCCGACGCACAGCGGACCCCACTTTACCGCGTCCGCGTGGCCGGTCGAGAGGTTGTCGAAAACGATGGGCGTATGGCCCGCGCGCGCCAGCGTCTTGCAAGTTTGGCTGCCAATGTACCCAGCCCCGCCTGTAACGAGCGCTTTCATGATCGGCATTCCTCTGTCACCGGCGGGAGCCGGAGCTCCGCATTAAAGTAAGCTATGGTCGAACCGAGTCCCTCACGCAGCGAAATCTGCGGATTCCAGCCGAGCTCCGATTGCGCGAGACTGATATCAGGACGGCGCCGCTTCGGATCGTCAACGGGAAGAGGTTTATATAGGAGCGTTGATGACGTCCTCGTCATGCCAATCACGAGCTCTGCGAGATCGCTCATTGTGAATTCGCTGGGGTTGCCGAGATTGACTGGGCCTTGCTGCGCTACGGGCGCACGCATGATGCGGAAAAATCCCTCGACGAGGTCGTCGACGAAACAGAAGGAACGCGTTTGCGAGCCGTCGCCATAGATTTCGAGCGGATCGCCGCGCAGCGCCTGCACGATGAAGTTTGACACGACGCGTCCGTCCTGCGGGTCCATGCGCGGTCCATAGGTGTTAAAGATCCGCGCGACGCGTACATCGGTACCGTAGGCGCGGCGATAGTCGTAGCACAGCGTTTCCGCGGCGCGCTTGCCTTCGTCATAGCATGCGCGAGGACCGATGGGGTTCACCTTGCCGCGATACGACTCGATCTGCGGATGCACTTCGGGATCACCATACACTTCGCTGGTCGATGCCTGGAAGACGCGGGCGCCGGTGTCGTAGGCGAGATCGAGGCAGTTCTTCATGCCGATGACGTTGGTGAGCATTGTATGGACCGGATCGATCTGGTAGGTCGCGGGCGATGCCGGGCAGGCGAAATTCCAGATCTCCGTCACGTCGATCTGCGGCAACGATACCGAGATGTCCGCTTTAGCAAGGGTAAAAAGAGGCGACGCGAGAAGATGCGCAACGTTAGAGCGGCGTCCCGTCACGAAGTTGTCGACGCACACGACATGCATCCCGTCCCTTACAAGTCGATCGCATACAGCACTCCCCAGGAAACCTGCACCACCGGTTACCATGGCAATCGGAGTATCGCTCGGCCCGCGTTCGAATTTGGTCATTCTGGTCTCTCAGGTTTTCTACTCCGACCAAGGGTATGGCGTAGTCAAATAATGGAGTTCGATATGCAACATCAACGGACCACCCCCAAAGGGTGGCCACTCGCGCCGTCTGTACGGGTCGGCCAATTAAGCAGGTAGGCCGGCCACTGATTTCATGAGCGATTTGCCGCTCGCGCTCCTCACTCTTCGAAAAGGTGCCCAAACGACTCACGCCTCGCAGGTGTTTCGACCTACGTATGCAGCATTTTTTAGGGGGCTACGCCATTGGCGTTCCACGTCAACGGCGCGCTATTCCATATTGGGGGGTAATACGGGAGCGCGATGACGAGTACGATGAGAGCGCTCAGGCTTTCAACAAACCGCTTCTCGAGACTACCGCGGTGCGTTACGACTCCCGCATAGAGAACCAATGTGAGCCGTTTCACAACACCATTGCAACAGCGGCGAGGCCTGCGGTGATCCGACTAACTGATCGGTTCTCAAACAGCAAACAGAACTCGATGCGCATGCCGTCACTCGCTGCTCACGCTGCGCAAGAGCGTCAACATGTTCGCGGGCGACAATTCAGCACCTAATTTAACGATATTCACATCAAATCACCCGACACCCGCATTGCGATAGCGCTCTTGCTTGAAGCAGCGTTTGCCACAGGAGGAGTCCTCACGGCCAGTCCGGCCTCGCCCGCCCCACGATAGATTGTCGGGTTGCGATCAATTGACTCGCGACTCTCATATCCGAAAACCGCTCGAATAGGCTGAATTATTTATCGTATTCGGAATTTTCGGGATCCGGTCACGACCTGAGGTGACGGGGGCGTTCATAAGACCCGACTCTGTTGCAGCGGCGCAAAGATAAGCGCTGCCGACAGAACTTCAACCGCAAAACGGGTTACAACTGTATGAACGTATTGTCCTCAGCGATGCCATAGAAAATGGAACCTCTCGATGGTTTCGACGCTCCGCACGGCGCCGGCCCATTCGTCGTGAGGAGCGAGGCAAGGTCCGCAAGGCTCGGAAAAGTCAGATCGCGAATCTCGGCGTCGTTGGCCAGGATTTGCATCACAACTGCCAGCTTGCGCGCCCTAGCGCCTCCGTCGAGTGACAAGTCTGGGTCGACCGTCTTCAACTGCGCGATCAGCTCCCTGAAAGTCCCGTCCAGCGCATCCAGTTCGTTCCATTCGCCGCTGCGAGCGGCCGCCAACATCTGACATGAAACGGCCGCGACGGTATCATAGAAAGTGATGTATTCCTCGCTTGTTTTCATACTCTTAAGCTCTCCAGTCAGGTCTTTCCTTAAATGGCCAATGCAAATCTAGGTGAGACGGCTGCTTACGTTTAATTGGAACGGCCAACCTTGCAAATGCCAACAACCGCATCGCGTCCGGCCGAAGCTCAATGTTTCTCGCTAGCGCGCCGAGTTGCTCGACGCTACTCCGTAGTCGATCAACAATCTCTGACCGTCGCTCTACGAGGAGCGTTTCAATGCAGCCCGCGAGGGCGTTCAGTAACAGACCTTGACCGACGATGCTGAAGTGTTCACCAACACCCAAAAGGTATTCGAAATCCATTCGCAACTGCGGCTTTGGTAATCCCTTTATCCACTTTCCGAGCTTGACGGATATTGCCCGCCCGTCTTTGGTACGTCGCCCGCCTGCATTCAGTGTGCGGGCGAGCGTCGGCGCTTGCATCTCAAGCGGCAGCGACATTAGCTGCTCAACCATGCTTCCAAAGGTTTCACTCTATCGAGTACATCGAGACGATCGATAGCATAGAGCTGGTCAAAAGCTGACGGCCGGCCATCGCGGTGCAACCTTGCAAGTTGGCTGGCAAGCATCACGAGACGCCGCTGACGGAATCCGCGCGAGGAGAGTGTGAATATCTCTGAAGACAACGTCGAATGTGCATCGATTTTTGACCATACTAACCGACTCTACTGCGCTTTTAACTTTCCCCCAGGCAGCCATAGAAGGTCGAAAACTCCCAATCAACACAGCGCATCGTATCAACCCTGAATGCGGCGCACCCCTGAGGATCTTATCTTTCAACTCGACAGGCAGAGACGACCACGAGAGAGCAGCGGAGCTGAGTGCGAGTTAACGAGTTGATCGCGAATAGACGCGGTTCACGGAATTAGCGTGGATCTCTGCGCCAAAGGACTCGCGGAAAGACTCGAAGCCCCCTCCTACGGGGAAATTCTGATCGGCAATTGAACTTCGATATGGAAGCGGCATTTTCATCGCACTCAACAACCCCAAGATCCTTCCGACGACACTCACCGGGATTGGGCCACTGCCCCGACTTAGGTGAGGTCCGTCGTATAGGACTACCGCCATTTGTGAGATAGAGTGGCGCTTGCTTTCCCTCTCGACAGCCTTTACGAGTGCATAGACTCCGAATGTCAACATGAAGTCAGGTCGACGAACCCACCGACGATACCATAATTGTCCCCAACAAAGGCGACGCCCCTATCTGACAAATTACTAGGAGTAAAGCAGTGCGACAATGAGGTTAGTGACGTAGGCATTCAGGCATTCTTCGGATACTCATTCCAAGTGATCCGGTCGACAGCGTGATCAGGAAGATTCTGCGTAATCTACCTTTCGAGTTTCCGCGACGCTTTCTTAAAGTGCGTATTTCTTTGCAATTTTGAAAAACAAATGTGCGAAGCCTTCCTGATTATCGGCGTCGCATGAAGATTCGGCGGATTTTAACCTTTCCTATCCGAAGTATCTTACTGAAAAGTTAGTGACAAGGTCGCAGGAAAAACCGAGGCAGGCCACGAATGGGCTTGCCCCGACTTGCTGGGCTGCGTATTCTACGGAAGAAGAGTATCCGTCTGCGCATCCCGTCTTGAGGCGAAGTTACCGCCATGCGAAGGTGTTTCCATCGTAAGAACCGGAGCTACGCGATGGAGAGCGCAACAGGTGTCGAGGCCGCTACTCGCCGGCCCAGGCAAGGCGAGGCGTTTTTGCTAGAAATGGTTGTGGCGTGGCGAGCGAGCGGAATGGGTGCACGACACTTCTTGTTCGAGCAAGGACTGGTCAGTACTTTTGGTCTGTGGCGCAAGAAGCTCGCGGAAGCGTCCATGGCGCCAGCGTGTTCGCTCGCGATGACCCCGGACGCTGCGTTTGTCGTCGCACATTCGGACGCAACTCCGCTCGCGACGCCGCCTTCGTCGAGCGTGGATAGTTCGTCCGCTCGTGATCGCGTGATCGTGACGCGCGCTGGAGTTCGCATTGAACTGGTTGGGGTCCACGCCGAGCGCATTGTGCGCTTCGTGCTCGGACAGCTTGGCGGTGCACGGTGCTGATCGCCACTGATCTTCGAGCCTGCATCTGCCGCGAGGCGGTCGACATGCGCAAATCGATCGACGCGCTGTTGCATCTGGTTGAACCGCTGCTTGAGCAGAAGCCGGCCTCGGGCAACCTGTTCGTGTTTGTCGGCCGGGACCGCACGAAGGTGAAGTGCTTATATTGGGATCGCACCGGGTTCGCGCTCTGGTACAAGCGACTTGAACACGTCGCCCTCGGCGCTGGCAAAACGCGGTTTCACGCTCGAAGAGCTCAATGCATGGTTGGGAGGTATAGAGATTCCGGCGCGCGAGCCTCACCGCGCCGTCGCGGTGACGCGCGTCACTTAAGCGCTTGAATCGCTCTCAGATTCAGCGTTCACGAAGCTTCTAAACGTCGCGCAAGTTGGGCATCTTGATTGACATGTTGTCCGCCGCCATCACCGTTGGGGATCTGCCAATCAAGCTCGAGGCGCTGCAAGCCTTTGCACTCGAACAGAACCGGCTCGCGTGTGTGTTGTGGAAGCAACTGGAGAGCCTGCAGCGCCCGATCGCGCAGCTCAATCGTGCACGCTTCGGCGCGAGTTCCGAGCGCCTGGCGGCTCAGGCCGAGCTGTTCGACGCCGCCATGGATATGCCTGTTCCTCCGGAGCCGGCGAAGGTCGCCGTCACGGGGCACACCCGCAGGGGACGCCCCGCATTGCCAAAGGACCTGCCACGCACGCGCATCGAATATGGCCTGAGCGACGAACAGAAGGCCGCGTTCGACGCGCTTGAGCGCATCGGCGAAGAGCGCAGCGAGACGCGACATTACGAGCCGTCAAGACTCACGGTCATCGAACACATCCGCTTCAAGTATGCAGCGAAGAAGGATGGCGAGTCGACCATCGTCACGGCGAGCGCTGAGCCCTCGCCGCCGCCCAAAAATAATGCGAGCGCGAGTCTGCTCGCAAACATCCTGGTCAACACCTACCCCCCGGCGTCATAGTAGTTGTCGCCTCTGAACTTTCTTATCAAGAAGAATCAGAGGTACAAGTTGAAGGCGAAAGAAACGTATTCTGTTGAGTTCAAAGAGCAGGCACTGTTGAAGGTCCTGCAGCGCGGTGACCGAACAGTTGGAGCGGTGGCCGACGAATTGAATGTGAACGTACGGACATTGAGGAAATGGATGAGAGGGGCCGCCGCCGCCGCGAACCGGAGCTCGAGCTCCGGACACGCTAGACGTCCGGAAGACTGGTTGCTGGAAGAACGGCTGAAGGCCTTGCAGGAGAGCCACGGGTTGGTCGACGAAGCGTTGAACGCCTGGTGTCGCGAGCGCGGCCTGTTCGCGCATCATCTCGCGCAGTGGCGAGCGGATTTTTGCAGCGTCGGCGGAACTGGGATCCGGCGCGAGAGCGCCCAGGAAGTGCGGGATCTGAAGCAGGCCAATCTCGAGTTGCAGCGCGAACTCAAACGCAAAGAGAAAGTGCTGGCTGAAGCTGCGGCGCTGTTGGTGCTGCAAAAAAAGCACCGTGCGCTGTTCGGGGACGAGGCTGAATGACGGTCCCTGAAGAGCGCAAGGCATTGATCGGCCTGATCAGCGAGGCGACCCTGGCCGGGACTCGCCAGGCGCGTGCTTGCAACATTCTGGGGCTCAGTACCCGAACGGTTCAGCGCTGGCAGCGCGGCGAACCTGATGCGGTGGACGAGCGCTCGTTACGGCACCATGAGTCGCGTCACAAGCTCTCTGCCGCCGAACGCGCCGAGCTTCTGGCGATCGCGAACTCGCCCGAATTGGGTCATCTGCCGCCAAGCCAGATCGTGCCTCGACTGGCAGATCAGCAACGCTATATCGCCTCGGAATTGTCGTTCTACCGGGTCCTGAAGCCCGGGAAGCAACTCGCCGATCGGCGCAGCGAACGGCCGGCACAGGCACGCAGCAAACCCCGTTCAGTTTGCGCCGATGCACCGAGCCAGTTGTATAGCTGGGACATCACGTACCTGCCGACCACGGTTCGTGGGCAGTATTTCAAGCAAAGTCCTCAGGGATCTCTGGCCGCGCGAAGCGATACAGCGTAAGCGGCTCGTCTCGACCGTTGTAGGGGGTGACCTCAGTACGCAGCAAAATGATGTCCATCATTTTCGATTTGATGGACACTACTTTGTCAGAGTCCTCAGAGAAAAAGCCGGGTAGTCGAGCGGGCCGGCCGAATTACCCAAGGGAGCTTCGGGACCGGGTCGCGGCAGCGGCGTGTGAACCGGGCGTCTCGGTTGCGAGAATCGCCCGTGAGAATGGCATCAACGCGAACATGCTGTACACCTGGCGGCGCCGATATCTTACCGAGCGGCACGCTAAGCCTGTCGGCCTTCTGCCAGTCGTACTGCTGAGTGACCCACCGACGCAGACCCTGGCTGCGCCGTCAAGCGCTTTACAAGCATTAGATGCAAACCCGGCGCCACCTGCGGGCACGATTGAAATCCGAATCGGCCGTGTGGTGGTCAAGGTAGATGGTCTGGTCGACGCGGACATGCTGCGTACCGTGTTGGGCAGTCTGCGATCATGATCTCGCTCCCGGCTGGCACGCGTATTTGGATTGCTGCAGGCGTGACCGACATGCGCTGTGGGTTTCAGGGGCTAGCGTCAAAGGTGCAAACGGCGCTTGAAGAGAATCCATTGGACGGCAACGTCTACATCTTCCGAGGCCGCCGAGGGAGTCTCGTGACATAGTGCATCCTTTAGTTAAAAGCCCGGCAGCTTGAGTGACTTATCTGCTTCCTGTCGGGCTTTGAAGTGAGGCGGTCGCCTGTCCTTGATAGCTCGTACACCTGCCCTGACGGCGTCGGAATCGAGCGCAGCAACAGGGACCTGCCAAGGCGCGGAGGGCATGAGTTGAGTCGCAGGCAGTATGCCCTCCCGTATCAGGCGGTGAATCGAACTCCCGTAAATTCCCAGTCGTCGTGAGGCCTCTTCCACGCTGATCGTCTCCGCATGCGACGCGGTTGGATCGAATGGCGCAATGCCCAGCCGTTCACGCATTTCGGTAACACGAACCGTGGTCCAGGTCTGCCGTCTGGCGATTTGCATCGCATGCGGTTCATGGTCACCGCAAGCTCCCTGTCCGGCCACTGCCCACCAAGCTTACCCATAACCTCAACAGCACTGAAGTGTTGGCCAGATGGATATCGACCGACATTCACGCGTGCGACGCGCAGCTCCGTGTGCCGACCACCGGTCCAGTGAACCGTGGCGACTGCTTCATTCGTGTTGTCGTCTAGTCTTACTGTGTCATAAAACACATGGCATTATAGGAGCTTCTTCATCCTTTGCATGAGGAAGTGATGGACTGGGAGACGTCGTTCGACGAGTATTTGGAACATCTATGTGAGGCAGTCAGACAT
>NZ_JACSUE010000017.1:0-126026 GCF_014384845.1 Caballeronia sp. EK | reverse complement strand
AAAGAAACAGCTATCCCCAGCCTAAGCACTTCACACCGGCCGCGGCACAGGCGATTGGCCTAATGGCCCGGCAATAGCGAGTGCCCTCGAAGGTCTCGCGGGGCTTGGACCGCGCACGGTCTGACGAGCCATAACCTTGAGCGTGCTGGTTCAGCACGAAATAGCTTCGGCACAGCGCTACGCGCTGCCGTTGGGTATGCAAGGGAAACCAACGAAGAAGAAGCGCAAGCAAACCCGATTGACCGGTCGGCCGCGAAGCGGGCCGGAGCCCTTTGGTGCTGAACCAGTTTGTTCTGTAGTGCGATGTGACAGACCGTGCGCGAGCCAAGCCGAAATGGGCCTTTGAGGGCGACACTTAGGCGAGTGCCACCGCGGGCTGGCAAGCATGGCCAACGTGCGTGTGACCGCGGGCATGAACGAGCTGCTTTCTTTGGTTACTTTCTTTGCAGCAGCAAAGAAAGTGACCCCCGCCCCGGGGAGGGGCAGTGCTAATAGACCGACACGAAACCGGGATCCGGCGAACGCCCCAACCACTCTCATCCCTCACCGCCCGGATTACGCAGGCCGAAGAGCGCAGCAGAATCCACCGTCAGCACGACCTCCCCATGCTGGTTGTGCGCTTCCCATCGCGTCTGCACGATCCCGCGATCCGGCTTGCTCTTCGACACGCGCTTGTCGAGCACGCGCACGGTAAGCCGCACCGTATCGCCGACGCGCACTGGCTTGATCCAGCGAATGTTATCGAGGCCGGGGGAGCCCATCGAGGTCGAATCGCCGACCATGTCGCGCACAAGAATGCCCATCATCGCGGAACACGTGTTCCAGCCGCTCGCGACGAGTCCGCCGAAATGCGACGCCTCGCCGGCCGCCTCCGACAGATGAAAAGGCTGCGGATCGTAACGCTCGGCGAATCCCACGATCTCTTCTCTCGTGAACGTGTGCGCGCTCAACTGCACTGCGCTGCCGATATCGAAATCTTCGTAGGCATATTTCATGCAAAAGCTCCTCGATGAGCATCAGTCCTCGGTAACGGAAAAAGCAGGAAGCGCCGCGAAGCGCGCGAGATGATGATCGACATCGCCGAGCGTCGTCTCGATGATCGACAGGCGCTTGAACCAGTGCGCCGCGGGCAGTTCGTTGGTCATGCCCATGCCGCCGTGCAACTGCACCGCCTGTTGCCCGACGAAGCGCGCGGCCTGACCGACGCGCACCTTCGCGGCCGAGACAGCTTGTGCGCGCGTCGCGGCATCGTCGCTCGCGTAACGCGCGGCGGCCAGATAGGTGATCGAGCGCGCCTGCTCCGCGTGGATCAACATCTCGACCATCCGATGTTGCAGCGCCTGAAAGCGCGCGATTGGCATTCCGAACTGCTGGCGTTCCTTCGTATAGTCGACAGTCGCACGATTGAGCGCATCGAGTGCGCCGAGCGCTTCCGCGCATAGCAGAAATGTCGCGTAGTCGGCGATCCGCTCAAAGGTCGCGGCGCCCGTGTCGCGGCCAGCGAGGCGCGTCGCGGGCGTCTTGTCGAAAGTGAGCGTTGCGGCGCGCTGCCCGTCGATCGTGCGGTACTCGGTAATGCCAACCTTTGCCGCATCTTTCCCGACGATGAACAGCGCCACTTCGCCTTCCGCGCGCGCCGGCACGATCCAGTAATCGGCTTGCGCGCCGTGCTGGACCATCGACTTCGTGCCTTCCAGTGTGAAGCGCTCGCCTTCGCCGCTAGCGGTGGTGCGCAGATCGAAGAGATCGTAGCGCGCATGCGGCTCGTGAAACGCGACCGAAAGACGGATCTCGCCGCGCCCCGCCCGTTCGAGCAACTCGCCGGCCATCGCACTGCCCTTCTGCGCAGCGAGCCGCAGCGCTTCGATGCCTACGGCCGTCGCCCAATACGGTTCGACGACGAGCGCACGCCCGAGCTCCTGCATCACGACGAGCATGTCGACCGGACCGCCATCGAAGCCGCCCTGCGCTTCAGGAACCGGCAGCGCGAGGAGACCCAGTTCGGCGAACGCGCGCCAATGTTTTTCATCGACGCCCGCCTCCGACGCGACGCTCTTCTGCCGCGCATCGAACGCATATTCCTTGTCGAGATAACGGCGCAGCGCATCGCGGAACTGCTGCTGTTCATCGCTGAAAGTGAAGTCCATGCGCCGCTCCTCAAAGTCCCAGAATCATCTGCGCGATGATGTTCTTTTGAATCTCGTTCGATCCGCCGTAGATCGATGTCTTGCGGAAGTTGAAGTAGTACGCGGCGAGCGGCGCGGCATCGTCGTCGCCCGTGATGCTATGCGGGCGCTCGCCTTCGAGAAATGCGGGATCGAAAGCGGCTGCCTGCGGGCCGATTGCTTCGACCATCAACTCGGTCAGCGCCTGCTGCACTTCGGTGCCTTTGATCTTCAGCATCGACGCTTCCGGTCCCGGACCCTTGCCGCCCGCCTCGCTCGCGATCACACGCTGAACCGTCACTTCGAGCGCCATCAATTCGATTTCGAGCGCGGCGATTTTCGCGGCGAAGACCGGATCGTGCAGGAGCGGCTTGCCGGCCTTGTTGCGGTCCAGAGCGAGTCGCTTGAGAAACAGCAACTCGCGCTTCGACAGCCCGACGCGCGCAATGCCCGTGCGCTCGTGTCCGAGCAGATACTTCGCATACGTCCAGCCGCGATTTTCCTCACCGACGAGATTCTCAGTCGGCACTTCGACGTCCTCGAAGAAGACTTCGTTGACTTCGTGATCCTCGTCGAGCGTGATGATCGGCCGAACGGTGATGCCCGGCGTCTTCATGTCGATCAGAAGAAACGAGATGCCTTCCTGTTTCTTCGCTTCGGGATCGGTGCGCACGAGGCAGAACATCATGTCGGCGTGCTGGCCGAGCGTGGTCCACGTCTTCTGGCCGTTCACGATGTAGTGATCGCCGCGTCGTTCTGCGCGCGTGCGCAGCGACGCGAGATCGGAGCCCGAGCCGGGTTCCGAGTAGCCCTGGCACCACCAGTCGGTGCCGTCGAGAATGCGCGGGAGATAGAGCGACTTCTGCTCGTCGCTGCCGTACTTCATGAGCACCGGCGCGACCATCATTACGCCAAAAGGCAGCACCATCGGCGCGCCGGCGCGGGCGCACTCCTCGTCCCAGATATGCCGCTGCGTCACGTCCCAGCCGGGGCCGCCGTATTCCTTCGGCCACGCGACCGCGGACCATCCGCGCGACGCGAGCAGCTTGTGCCAGTTCGCGTAATCGTCGCGGGTCAGACGCTTGTGATGGAGAACTTTGTCGCGCAGCGCGCGAGGAAGACTGGCTTCGAGCCAGATGCGGACGTCGGCGCGAAAGGCGTCGTCGGCGGGGGAATAACTGAGGTTCATGCGCGGAGTCTCACTTATGGCCCATGCCGGAGCCAGAAGAGACGCCGCGCGCACGACTTACTGCAGCGGCTCCTTCAATGCTTCCGGAACAGGCAACGGCATCACGTCGATCCCTTCCTCGAGCAAGGCATGCGCGTCTTCAGGCGTCGTGACGCCGCGAATGTTGCGCGCCGGCGCCTCGTTGTAATGAATGCGCCGCGCCTCCTCGGCAAACCGCTCGCCCACGTTTTCGGTCTTCTCGATCAACTCGCGCATGAACTTCAAGGCGCGCGCCTGAAGTGCCGCCGACTCGGGCGCGGCTTGCGCCTGCGTAGCCTGTGGCGCCGCCTCGCCTCGCGCCGACGACAGATTCAGGCGCGGCGCGGACGGCATGCGGCTCACGTCCGTCGCCGAGCAAACCGGACACGCAACCAGCTTGCGCGACAACTGCGACTCGAACTCCTCGGTCGAGGCAAACCAGCCTTCGAACCGGTGTTCGTGCGAGCACTTTAAATCGAGGACCTTCATGCTGATGGGGCTTCGTTGAAGTTTATCTCAAAATCGCGTTTTGTGAACGATCGTTCTAAAAAATCGGACAGATGCCGACGACCGCCGCGCGACGAATCATTCATTCTAGCCGGTCGGCCCCTTCGACGCTTTTGGTGACGCAAAAACGACAAAAGCGGCTGAAGAAGCCGCTTTTGCATGGGTCGGATTGGCGACCGATCAGTCCGTGATCGTCTCGCCGAGCTTCCATTCGCCCGAGCGAATTTTCTCCAGCCAGAAGACGCCGATGATCGTCTTCACGTCGCTGATGCTGCCGTCCTTCACCCAGTTCATCAACTGCACTTCGTCAGCGATGAAGGTTTCGAGGAACTCGCCCTCGTCGAGCTTCGCATCGCCCGCATGCAGGCCGCGCGCCAGATAAATGTCGATGAACTCGGTCGAATACGAAATCACTGGATGGATGCGCGTGAGGAACGTCCACTCGCGCGCCGTGTAGCCCGTCTCTTCCTGCAGCTCGCGCTTCGCGCACGTCAGCTCGTCTTCATTGGGATCGAGCTTGCCGGCCGGAAATTCGAGCAGCACGCGACCCACCGGATAACGGAACTGACGTTCGAGCAGCACACGGCCGTCGTCGAAGACCGGCAGGATCATCACTGCACCGGGATGCTCGACGAACTCGCGCGTCGCGTGCTTGCCGTCGGGCAATTCCACGGTATCGCGTTTCAACGTAAGGAATTTGCCCTCGTGCAACGTGACGCTTTCGACCTTCTTTTCGATGAGGCCGTCGTCGTTGCCGGGAATCGAGGAATGATCTGCCATCTTGAGCCCTGTGCTTTGAAGCAAGCTGCCGACGGCGGAAAGCCGTCAGCGGCGTTTGACGAGATACTGATACGTGAAGCCCGGGAAGGCCAGCACGATGAAGAGACTGAAGGTGACGGCATAAAACTGCCATCCCTGATCGAAACGGTTGCCGGCGCGCGCTTCGAGCATGAAGCCGAGCGCGCCGACCACGAAGTAAAGAACGATCAGCTCGCCGATGCGAATCCACGCGCTCTTCTTCGCCGCCTTGCGTCCCGTCGGCGCCGAAAGGCGCACCGGGACGAGGGCGAAGAGACGCTGATTCAGGAACGGCACATTGGCGAGAACGAGCGCCAACAGGACGATGAACCAGCCTGCCGCCGACATTACAGCGGCAGCGTGTGCGAGATCGCCGTCAGGCACGCCGTCATCAGCGGACCCGGCACGAGGCCGAGCACCAGCACGGCCAGGCCGTTGAATGCGAGCAGCGAGCGGTTGAGGCCGCCAGCGACGATCGGCGATGCGTCTTGCGGCGCATCGAAGTACATCAGCTTCACGACACGCAGGTAGTAGAACGCACCCACGAGCGAGGTCATCACGGCGAGAACGGCGAGCCACGTGAGGCCGGCGTTCATCGTCGCTTCGAGCACGGCGAGCTTCGCGTAGAAGCCGACCGTCGGCGGAATGCCGGCGAGCGAGAACATCATGATCATCATGACGAACGCGAACACGGGGCTGCGTTGGTTCAGGCCCTTGAAGTCTTCGAGCATTTCGGCTTCGAAGTCGCGGCGCGCGAGCAGCATCACCACGCCGAACGTGCCGAGCGTCGTCACGAGATAGATGATGCTGTAGAACATCGCCGAGCTGTATGCGCCCGCCGCGCCCGTCACCTTGCCGTCGACTACGCCGGCGAGCAGGCCGAGCAGCACGAAGCCCATGTTGGAGATGGCCGAGTAAGCGAGCATCCGCTTGATGTTCTTCTGCACGATACCCGTGATATTGCCGACGATGAGCGACAACGCCGCGAGGATCACGAGCATCTCCTGCCAATCCACCGCGAACGGCAGCAGGCCCATCACAAGGAAGCGCAGGCCCCACGCGAATGCCGCGACCTTCGGACCGCCGCCGGTGAGCAGCGTCATCGCGGTCGGTGCGCCCTGATAGACGTCCGGCACCCACATGTGGAACGGCACGGCGCCCATCTTGAAGGCGACGCCCGCCACGACAAAGATCACGCCGAACAGCAGGACCGCGTCGTTGATGCGGCCCGAAGCGACGGCCTTCAGCACTTCGTTCAGTTCGAGCGAGCCGGTCGCGCCATAGAGCATCGAGATGCCGTACAGCAGGAAGCCGGATGCGAGCGCGCCGAGCACGTAGTACTTCATCGCCGATTCATTCGACTGCGGCGAGTCCTTGCGCAGCGCGATCACCGCATAGAGCGACAGCGACATCAGTTCCAGGCCGAGATACAGCGTCAGGAAGTTGTTGCCCGAAATCATCACGCACTGGCCGAGCAGCGAGAACATCCCGAGCAGGAAGAAGTCGCCGCGGAACAGGTCGCGGTCTTCGAGATACTTCTTCGAATAGATGATCGACACCGCGTAGCCGAGACACACCACCGCCTTCATCGCGCTCGCGAACGGATCGACGATGTACATGCGCGTGAAGAAGTAATGCGGCGTCGGGTCGAGCGCCGTGACGGCGAACCACACGCCGACGACGATCGTCGAGACGAGCGCGATCAGATACGTCGTGCCGCGGCTCTTCTCGCCGAACACCGTGTCGTTCAGCCAGGCCAGAACGACCGCGCCCATCAGGATCGCGTCAGGCCAAAGAATACTCATAGAGGCGTTTTGCATGATCTTTTAGTTCCTCCGCACGACGTTACTGAGCCAGCGGCAGCTTGGACTGCGCGACGTGGGAGAGCAGGTTTGCCACGGATTCGTGCATCACATCGGTAAAGGGCTTCGGATGCAGGCCCATATACAGCGTGAAGAGCGCGAGGATGGCGAGCATCAGGAACTCGCGCTTGTTGATGTCCCTGAGCTTGGCGACGTGGTCGTTCGCGACCGCGCCGAAGTACACGCGCTTGTACATCCACAGCGTGTAGGCCGCGCCGAGAATCAGCGTGAACGTGGCGAGGAAGGCGATCCAGAAGTTGTACTTCACGGCCGCCAGAATCACCATGAATTCGCCGACGAAACCCGAGGTGCCCGGCAGGCCGCAGTTGGCCATCGCGAAGAGCATCGCGAACGCGGCGAACTTCGGCATCGTGTTGACGACGCCGCCGTAATCCGCGATCTGACGCGAGTGCACGCGGTCATAGAGCACGCCGATCGAAAGGAACATCGCGCCGGAGATGAAGCCGTGCGAGATCATCTGGATGATCGCGCCTTCCACACCGAGCTGGCTCGACGGGCCGAACATGAAAAAGCCGAGCGTGACGAAGCCCATGTGCGCGATCGACGAATACGCGACGAGCTTCTTCATGTCGGCCTGCACCAGTGCGACGAGGCCGATGTAGATCACCGCGATCAGCGACAGCGTGATGACGACAGGCGCGAGGAAATGGCTCGCGTCCGGCGCGATCGGCAGCGAGAAGCGCAGGAAACCGTACGCGCCGAGCTTCAGCATGATCGCCGCCAGCACGACCGAGCCACCCGTCGGCGCTTCCACGTGCGCGTCAGGCAACCACGTATGCACCGGCCACATCGGCACCTTCACGGCGAAGGCCAGGAAGAACGCGATGAATAGCAGCACCTGCGGCGTCATGTCGAGCTTCGCGGCGTGCCACGTGGCGAGATCGAACGTGTGCGTCTGCGTATAGAGGTACAGCAGCGCGACCAGCATCAGAAGCGAGCCGGCCAGCGTGTACAGGAAGAACTTGAACGCCGCGTACACGCGATTCGGGCCGCCCCACACACCGATGATGATGTACATCGGAATCAGCGTGGCCTCGAAGAACACGTAGAACAGCAGGCCGTCCGCCGTCGAAAACACGCCGATCATGATGCCCGAGAGAATCAGGAACGCGGCCATGTACTGCGACACGCGCTCGGTAATCACTTCCCAGCCGGCGATCACGACGATCACCGTGATAAGCGCGGTCAGCACGACGAACCACATCGAGATGCCGTCCACACCGAGGTGGTACGTGATGTTGAAGCGTTCGATCCAGTTCGACTGCTCGACGAACTGCAGCGCGGCCGTCGACGTATCGAACCCGGTGATGAGCGGAATCGTGACGATCAGCCCGAGCACCGAGCCGACCAGCGCCACCCAGCGCGCAGGCGCCGGGTTCTGATCGTTACCAACTGCGAGCACCAGCACGCCGAAAATGATCGGCAGCCAGATCGCAACACTGAGAATCGGAAAAGAGTGCATAGGATCCCTCGCCTTATTTGCCGCCGAGCGTCACAAACAGGGTCAAGAGCCCCAACATGCCGATAATCATGGCGAACGCGTAGTGATAGATGTAACCGGATTGAAGGAAGCGGATCACACCGGCGAACCAGCCCATGAACCGCGCACTGCCGTTGACGATGCCGTCGATGACGACCACATCGCCCTCTTTCCACAAGCCACGGCCGATGGCGACCGCGCCCTTCGCGAACACGACCTCGTTGATCTTGTCGCAGTAGTACTTGTTGTCGAGCAGCACGTAGATCGGGCGGAAGGTCTTTGCGACGACCGCCGGCAGATCCGGACGCTTCATATAGAAGAACCACGCGACGATCACACCCAGCGCCGCGAGCCACACCGGTCCCGGCGTGATGATGCCGTGCAGCGCCATCGCCATCCAGCCGTGGAACTCTTCGGCCATTTCCTTCAGGCCTTCGTGGTTCTCGCCGATGAAGATCACCTTGTCGAACGCGACGCCGTGTGCGAAGAAGTCGCCGTAGATCATCGGGCCGATCATGATCGCGCCGATGATGATCGACGGAATCGCGAGCAGCACGAGCGGCAGCGTCACCACCCAGGGCGTTTCATGCGGCACATGAGCATGGCCGTGACCATGATCGTCGTGACCGTGCGAGTCATGACCGTGACCGTGCGCTTCGGCCTGGCCCATCGGCGAGTCGGGATGCTTCGGACCGCGGAAGCGCTCTTCGCCGTGGAACACCATGAAATACATGCGGAACGAGTACAGCGACGTGACGAACACGCTCGCGACCACCGCGAAGTACGCGAAGCCCGAGCCCGCCAGATGCGAGTACTTCACGGCTTCGATGATCGAGTCCTTCGAGTAGAAGCCCGAGAAGAACGGCGTGCCGATCAGCGCGAGCGAACCGATCAGCGACGTGATCCAGGTGATCGGCATGTACTTGCGCAGGCCGCCCATGTTGCGCATGTCCTGATCGTGGTGCATGCCGATGATGACCGAGCCCGCGCCGAGGAACAGCAGCGCCTTGAAGAACGCATGCGTGCCGAGGTGGAACACGGCGACCGGATACGCCGATACGCCGAGCGCCACCGTCATGTAGCCGAGCTGCGAGAGCGTGGAGTACGCGACCACGCGCTTGATGTCGTTCTGAACGACGCCGAGGAAGCCCATGAACAAGGCCGTGATCGCGCCGATCACCGTGACGAACGAAAGCGCCGCATCCGAATGCTCGAACAGCGGCGACATGCGCGTCACCATGAAAATGCCGGCCGTCACCATGGTTGCCGCGTGAATCAGCGCGGAAATCGGCGTCGGGCCTTCCATCGAGTCCGGCAGCCAGACGTGCAGCGGGAACTGCGCGGATTTGCCCATCGCGCCGATGAAGAGGCACACGCACGCGACCGTCAGCAGACCCCATTGCGTGCCGGGGAACGTCATCGTCGCGAGCTTGTCGCCTTGCGCGAACACGTCGCCGTAATTCAGCGAACCGGAGAACGCGAGCAACAGGCCGATGCCCAGCAGAAAACCGAAGTCGCCCACGCGGTTCACGATGAACGCCTTCATGTTGGCGTAGATCGCGCTCTCACGCGTGAAGTAGAAGCCGATCAGCAGGTACGACACGAGACCCACCGCTTCCCAGCCGAAGAACAGTTGCAGGAAGTTGTTGCTCATGACGAGCATCAGCATCGAGAAAGTGAAGAGCGAGATGTACGAGAAGAAGCGCTCGTAGCCCACTTCCTCGTCCGCCATGTAGCCGATCGTGTAGATGTGCACCATCAGCGAGACGAAGGTCACGATGACCATCATCATTGCCGTGAGCGAGTCGACCAGGAAGCCGACTTCCATCTTGAGCGTGCCGACGTTCATCCACTCGTAGATGGTCGCGTTGAAGCTCGCGCCGTGCATCACGTCGTTGAAGACGATTGCGGAGAGGATGAACGAGATGAAGACGCCGAGGATCGTGATGCGATGCGATCCCTTGCGCCCTACCGCCTTCCCGAATAGCCCTGCGATCAGCGAGCCGGCCAGCGGCGCCAGCGGGACCGCGAGCAGGAGGTTTTCATTGAGTGTCGTGGACATAACAGCCTTGCCTGAAATTAACCTTTGAGCTGATCGAGGTCCTCGACGTTGATCGTGTCGAGGCTACGGAACAGGGTCACGAGAATCGCGAGACCGATCGCGGCTTCAGCCGCAGCCACGGTCAGCACGAAGAACACGAAAATCTGGCCGTGCACGTCGCCCAGATAGTGCGAGAACGCGACGAAATTGGTGTTCACCGCGAGCAGCATCAATTCGATGGCCATCAGGATGATGATGACGTTGCGCCGGTTCAGGAAGATGCCGACGATGCTGATCGCAAAAAGGATCGCACCGAGCACGAGGTAATGGGCAAGACTCAACATATTCGATTTCTCCTTCGCGCTCAGCCCTTGTTGTCGACCGTGCCCGCGCCGATGTTTCCAGTCACGGCAGGTTCCGTAGCGGCGTCAGGCGCCTCTGTCTCGGACTTCATCTTCACGATGCGCACGCGGTCTTGCGCGCGCACCTTGACCTGCTGGCTGACCGTTTGCGTCTTCTTGTCCTTCTTGTCGCGGATCGTGAGCGAGATCGCCGCGATGATCGCGACCAGCAGCACGAGGCCCGCAATTTCGAACGCGAAGATGTAGTCCGTGTAGATGACCTTGCCGATCAGTTGCGTGTTCGGCATCAGCGCCGCGCCCGAAACGCCCGCGCCGGCCGAAGCGTCGCGCAGCGGGGTCGTCGTCGCGCCGTAGCCGCGCCACAGGATCAGCGCCGTCTCGATCACGATGATCGCGCCGACGATGCTCGCGAGCGGCACGAAGCGCTTGAAATCCCGCCGCAGGACATCAACGTTGATGTCGAGCATCATGACGACGAAGAGGAACAGCACCATCACGGCGCCCACGTACACGAGAACCAGCAGAATCGCGAGGAATTCGGCTTGCAGCAGCATCCAGATCGCGGCCGCGTTGAAGAACGAGAGCACGAGGAAGAGCGCGGATGACACCGGGTTGCGCGAGGTGATCACCTTCAGCGCCGACACGGTCAGCAGCAGCGCGAAGATATAGAACAGTACGGTTGTGAATTCCATGATTACCGGTTCATCGTTAGGCCATCATCAGGCATGGTGTGTCGGCGCTCGTGGACAGAATGCATCCTCGGCGCTCGCCGCAGTGTGCCAAACAGCAACAACAAAATCGCTCTGGCGCGATGCCGGAACGCCTGGTTCCGGCATCGAACGCATATCAGCGATAAGGCGCGTCCGCCGCCTTCGACGCGGCGATTTCCGTTTCGTAACGATCGCCCACGGCGAGCAGCATGTCCTTCGTGAAGTACAGATCGCCGCGCTTTTCGCCGTGATATTCGAGGATGTGCGTCTCGACGATCGAATCGACCGGGCAGCTCTCTTCGCAGAAACCGCAGAAAATGCACTTGGTCAGGTCGATGTCGTAACGCGTCGTGCGACGGGTGTTGTCCGCGCGCGTTTCCGATTCGATCGTGATCGCCATCGCCGGGCACACCGCTTCGCACAGCTTGCAGGCGATGCAGCGTTCTTCGCCGTTTTCGTACCGGCGCAGCGCATGCAGACCGCGGAAGCGCGGCGAGATCGGAGTCTTTTCCTCCGGGAACTGCACCGTGATCTTGCGCTGGAACGTATAACGGCCCGTCAGCGCCAGACCCTTCAGCAGTTCGGTCAGGAAGAAGGTTTTGAAGAAGTTCTGAATTGCGTTCATGATGATTTCGTCCGCCCTTGTCTCACTTCCAGATGTTGAGCGGCGACATGATCCAGAAGCCGACCACGACCACCCAGATCACCGACACCGGCAGGAACACCTTCCAACCCAGACGCATGATCTGGTCGTAGCGGTAACGCGGGAAAGTCGCACGCGCCCAGATGAACACCGACAGCAGCAGGAAAACCTTGAAAACGAACCAGAATACGCCCGGAATGAAAGACAGGAAGCCGAACGGTGCATCCCAGCCGCCGAGGAACAGCGTCGTGGCGATCGCGGAGATCACGATCATGTTGATGTACTCGGCGAGGAAGAACAGCGCGAACGCCATGCCCGAGTAATCGATCATGTGACCCGCGACGATTTCCGATTCGCCTTCCACTACGTCGAACGGGTGACGGTTGGTTTCAGCGATGCCCGAGATGAAGTACACGACGAACATCGGCAAGAGCGGGAGCCAGTTCCACGACAGGAAGTTGACGCCCCAGCCCGCGAACATGCCGCGCTGTTGCGAGTGCACGATGTCGGACATGTTCAGCGTGCCCGCGACCATCAGCACCACGACGAGCGCGAAGCCCATCGAGATTTCGTAGGACACCATCTGCGCCGCGGCGCGCATCGCGCCGAGGAACGCGTACTTCGAGTTCGACGCCCAGCCCGCGAGAATCACGCCGTACACGCCGATCGACGAGATCGCCATGGCGTAAAGGAGACCGGCGTTGATATCGCCGAGCACCGCCTGCGCCTGGAACGGAATCACCGCCCAGACCGCGAACGCGGGGACCACGGTCATGATCGGCGCGATCATGTAGATCCACTTGCTGGCCGCTGTCGGCTGAATCACTTCCTTGAGCAGAAGCTTCAGCACGTCCGCGATCGGCTGCAGCAGACCGGCCGGGCCGACGCGATTCGGGCCGAGACGCACGTGCATCCAGCCGATGAGCTTGCGTTCCCAGAGAATCAGGTACGCCACGCACAGCAGGATGACAACCGCAACCACGAGGATGCGGACGAGCGCCCACACCGTCGGCCATGCGACGCCGAGAATCTGCGTGCCGCCTGCGTTGATCGTATCGAACAAGCCCATTTTTACGCCTTCTCCACTACCAGTTCACCGAACAGGCCGCCGAGCGCGGCGCCAGCCGCCGTGCCCGCCGACACGCGGACCACCGACTCCGCGAGATTCGCGTCGCGGACCGCGGGCAACGTCACCGACAGATTGCCTTGCTTGATACGCACTGCTTCGCCGTCCTTCAGACCGAGCTTGTCGAAGAGCGCGGTCGGCAGGCCGGCCACGTTCGCGTCGCGTGCTGCCGCCGTCAGATGCAGCGACGGCGCGCGGCGCACGAGCGCATCGGCGTGATAGATCGGCACATCGGCGAGACGCTGCAGGCCGCTGCCGTTCAGCGTGACGTTCGATGCCGCGCGCTTCGCTTGCACGGTCGTCTTGTTCGACAGACGCGAGCTCAGATCGCCCGTACCGAGCGCGGCGATGCGCACTTCTTCAGCCGTGTCGAACTCGAAACCGGCCAAGCCGAGGATCGTGCCCAGCACGCGCAGCACCTTCCAGCCCGGACGCGTGTCGCCCAGCGCGCGCACGACGCCGTTGAACGACTGTGCCGTGCCTTCCGCGTTGACGAACGTGCCCGACGTTTCCGTGAACGGTGCGATCGGCAGCAACACGTCCGCGTAATCCATGCCGTGCTTGAACGGCGACATCACGACGACCATTTCCGCCGCCTTGAGCGCGGCGATGGCCTGCGCCGGATTCGCCGTGTCGTATTCCGGTTCGGCGTTCAGCAGCACGTAACCCTTGCGCGGCTGCTCGAACACTTCGCGTGCGTTGAGACCGCCTTCGCCCGGCAATGCATCGACGAGATGCGCGCCGACCGAATTCGCGCCTTCCGTGAGGAAGCCGAGCGTCGCGCCGGTATTGTCGGCGATCCACTGCGCCGCCGCCTGAATCTGTGCAAAGTCCGGATGCTGAACCGCGAGGTTGCCGAGCAGCACCACGCGCACTTCGCCCGCCGACAGCGATGCCGCGACATCCTTCGCCGCCGCCGATGCTTCGCGGCCCGCGAATGCGTCCGGCACTGCGACGCCGCGCGCTTCGCCGACCGCCGCCGCGATGCTCGCGAGCTGATCGAGCCACGCGGAAGGCGCGGCGACCAGACGATGCGCGGTCGGGATCAGCGAGTCGTCGTTGCTGGCATTGAGGAACGTGATCTTCGCGCCGTTCTTCGCGGCCTGACGCAGACGCGCGGCGAACAGCGGATGATCGCGGCGCAGGAACGAGCCGATCACGAACGCGGTGTCGATCGTCGACAGATCCGCGATCTTCGTGCCGAGCCAGGGCGCACCGATGCCGGCTGGCGCCGAGAAATCGCTCTGACGCAGACGGAAGTCGATATTCGGCGTGCCGACGCCTTCAGCCAGTTGCTTCAGCAGATGCAGTTCTTCGACCGTGCCGTGCGGCGTGGCCAGAGCGGCGATGGCGTTCGCGCCATGATCCGCCTTGATGCCCTTCAGACCCTTCGCGACGTATTCGAGCGCGGTCTGCCAGTCGGTTTCGATCCAGTTGCCGCCTTGCTTGAGCATCGGCGTGGTGAGACGCTCGTCGCTGTTGAGGCCTTCGTACGAGAAGCGGTCCTTGTCCGAGATCCAGCATTCGTTGATGGCTTCGTTCTCCATCGGCAGAACGCGCATCACACGATTGTTCTTCACCTGCACGACGAGGTTCGCGCCGACGGAATCATGCGGGCTCACCGACTTGCGGCGCGACAGTTCCCACGTCCGCGCGCTGTAGCGGAACGGCTTGCTGGTCAAGGCGCCGACCGGGCACAGATCGATCATGTTGCCCGACAGTTCCGAATCCACCGTCTTTCCGACGAACGACGTGATTTCCGAATGCTCGCCGCGGCCCAGCATGCCGAGTTCCATCACGCCGGCGATTTCCTGGCCGAAGCGCACGCAGCGCGTGCAGTGGATGCAGCGCGACATCTCTTCCATCGAGATGAGCGGACCCACGTTCTTGTGAAACACCACGCGCTTTTCTTCGCTATAGCGCGACTGCGACTTGCCGTAACCGACAGCCAGATCCTGCAACTGGCACTCGCCGCCCTGATCGCAGATCGGGCAATCGAGCGGGTGATTGATGAGCAGGAATTCCATCACCGACTGTTGCGCCTTCACGGCCTTGTCGGAGGTGGTGCGCACGATCATGCCGGCCGACACGGGCGTCGCGCAGGCGGGGACGGCCTTCGGCATCTTTTCGACTTCGACGAGGCACATCCGGCAGTTCGCCGCGATCGAAAGCTTCTTGTGATAGCAGAAGTGAGGAATGTAAGTATCGACCTTGTGCGCAGCCTGGATCACCATGCTGCCTTCAGGCACCTCGACCGTCTTGCCGTCAATTTCTAGTTCAACCATGATGGATAGAGATCCTCAACCCTTGTCTCGCGCATCTGACTGCGCGCCTGATTACGCGGTAAGCGCTTCGGTGCTCGCGTGATGCGCGTGCCCGCCGACGAGACAATGCTTGTGCTCGACGTGATATTCGAATTCGTCCCAGAAGTGCTTGAGCATGCCGCGCACGGGCATCGCCGCCGCATCGCCGAGCGCGCAGATCGTGCGGCCCATGATGTTCTCGGCAACCGAGTTGAGCAGATCCAGATCTTCCTTGCGGCCAAGACCATGCTCGATCCGGTGCACCACGCGGTATAGCCAGCCGGTGCCTTCGCGGCAAGGCGTGCACTGACCGCACGACTCTTCATAGTAGAAGTACGAAAGGCGCAGCAGCGAACGCACCATGCAGCGCGTTTCGTTCATCACGATGACCGCGCCCGAACCCAGCATCGAGCCGGCCTTCGCGATCGAATCGTAGTCCATGTCGGTCGCGAGCATCATGTCGCCCGGCACGACCGGCGCGGACGATCCGCCCGGAATCACGGCCTTGACCGACTTGCCGCGCACGCCGCCCGCCAGTTCCATCAGCGTCGAGAACGGCGTGCCGAGCGGAACCTCGTAATTGCCCGGACGATTGACGTCGCCGGACACGGAGAAGATCTTGGTGCCGCCGTTGTTCGGCTTGCCGAGCTCGAGATAATTCTGCGGGCCGACTTCCAGCAGGAACGGCACGGCCGCGAAGGTCTCGGTGTTGTTGATGGTGGTCGGCTTGCCGTACACGCCGAAGCTCGCCGGGAACGGCGGCTTGAAGCGCGGCTGGCCCTTCTTGCCTTCCAGCGATTCGAGCAGCGCAGTTTCTTCGCCGCAGATATACGCGCCGTAACCATGATGCGCGTACAGCTCGAACGAGAAGCCGGAACCGAGAATGTTCGCGCCGAGATAGCCGGCCGCGCGCGCTTCTTCGAGCGCCGCTTCGAACACCCGATAGACTTCGAAAATCTCGCCGTGGATGTAGTTGTAGCCGACGGTGATGCCCATCGCGTACGCGCCGATGGCCATGCCTTCGATCAGCGCGTGCGGATTCCAGCGCAGGATGTCGCGATCCTTGAACGTGCCCGGCTCGCCTTCGTCCGAGTTGCAGACGAGATATTTCTGCCCCGGAAACTGACGCGGCATGAAGCTCCACTTCAGGCCGGTCGGAAAGCCCGCACCGCCGCGGCCGCGCAGACCCGACGCCTTGACGTCGGCGATCACCTGCTCGGCCGGAATCTTTTCTTCGAGAATGCGGCGCAGCTGCTTGTAGCCGCCGCGCGCAACGTAATCCTCGAGATGCCAGTTCTCGCCGTTAAGGCCAGCGAGGATCAGCGGCTTGATGTGACGATCGTGGAGTGACGTCATTTCGAAAGTTCCTCGATCAACTGGTCGATCTTCTCGCGGCTCATGAAGCTGCACATACGGTGGTTGTTCACGAGCATCACCGGTGCGTCGCCACATGCGCCAAAGCACTCGCCTTCTTTCAGCGTGAACTTGCCGTCCGGGGTGGTCTCACCGAAATCGATTCCAAGCTTCTGCTTGAGATACTCGGCGGCGCTGTCCGAACCGCCGTCCGGCCCGAGCTGGCAAGGCAGATTCGTGCACAGCGTGATCTTGTGTTTGCCGACCGGCTTCAGCTCGTACATCGTGTAGAACGTGGCGACTTCCTGCACCGCGACCGGCGGCATGCTCAGGTAATCGGCCACGAACTGCATGAGATCGGGCGAGAGCCAACCATGCTCTTCCTGAGCGACAGCGAGCGCCGCCATCACCGCCGATTGCTTTTGCTCGGCGGGATATTTCGCGACCGCGCGATCGATTTCTTTCAGGCCTTCAGCTGAGATCATTTTCAGACACGACTCTTTCAATTCCTACCGAACGAAAACCTGCCGCGCCCTTCATGTTGCGGCAGACCTGGCGTTCCTGCGGATTCCTGTTATTGCGTTCGCATTTCCATGAACGGCGCCCGATGCGCGCGCCGTGCAGGTGGCGATGAAATCAGCGATCGATCTCGCCGAACACGATGTCTTGCGTACCGATGATCGTCACAGCGTCGGCGATCATGTGGCCTCGCGCCATTTCGTCGAGCGATGCGAGGTGTGCATAGCCCGGCGCGCGAATCTTCAGGCGATACGGCTTGTTCGCGCCATCCGAAATCAGGTAGATGCCAAACTCGCCCTTCGGATGTTCGACCGCCGCGTACGTTTCGCCTTCCGGCACGTGGAAGCCTTCGGTGAAGAGCTTGAAATGGTGAATCAGCTCTTCCATGTTGCTCTTCATGCCGACGCGCGACGGCGGCGCAACCTTGTGATTATCGACCATCACAGGGCCGGGATTCTTGCGCAGCCACGCAATGCACTGTTTGGCGATGCGGGTCGACTGGCGCATTTCTTCCACGCGCACCAGATAACGGTCGTAGCAATCGCCATTCACGCCGACGGGGATATCGAAGTCGAGCTGGTCGTACACTTCGTACGGCTGCTTCTTGCGCAAGTCCCACTCGATGCCCGAGCCACGCAGCATCGCGCCGGACAGGCCCATCTGCAACGCGCGCTCCGGGCTCACCACGCCGATGCCCACGAGACGCTGCTTCCAGATGCGGTTGTCGGTGAGCAGCGTTTCGTACTCGTCGACACAACCCGGGAAACGATTGAAGAAATCCTCGATGAAGTCGAGCAACGAACCCTGACGGTTCTCGTTCATCTTGTCGAGCGCTTTCGCGTTGCGGATCTTGGATGCCTTGTACTGCGGCATCGCGTCCGGCAGATCGCGATAGACGCCACCGGGACGATAGTACGCCGCGTGCATGCGCGCGCCCGACACCGCCTCGTAGACGTCCATAAGATCTTCGCGCTCGCGGAACGCATAGAGAAACACCGCCATCGCGCCGACGTCGAGCGCGTGCGAGCCGATCCACATCAGGTGATTCAGCACGCGCGTGATTTCATCGAACAGCACGCGGATGTATTTCGCGCGAATCGGCACGTCGATGCCGAGCAGCTTCTCGATGGCCATCACGTAGCCGTGCTCGTTCACCATCATCGACACGTAGTCGAGACGGTCCATGTACGGCACCGACTGGATGAAGGTCTTGGTCTCGGCCAGCTTCTCGGTCGCGCGATGCAGCAGACCGATGTGCGGGTCGGCGCGCTGGATCACTTCGCCGTCGAGTTCCAGCACGAGACGCAGCACGCCGTGCGCTGCCGGGTGCTGCGGGCCAAAGTTCAGCGTGTAATTCTTGATCTCTGCCATGGCGTTCTCTTAATGTTTCAGACCGCCATAGCGATCTTCGCGGATCACGCGCGGCGTGATTTCGCGCGGTTCGATCGTCACGGGCTGATAGACCACGCGCTTCTCTTCCGGGTCGTAGCGCATTTCCACATAGCCGGAAACCGGGAAGTCCTTGCGGAACGGATGGCCGATGAAGCCGTAGTCCGTGAGAATGCGGCGCAGGTCGGGATGGCCTTCGAACACGATGCCGTAGAGGTCGAACGCTTCACGCTCGTACCAGTTCGCCGATGTCCAGATATCGACCACCGAAGGCACGATGGGTACTTCGTCGTCCGGGGCGAATACGCGCACGCGCACGCGCCAGTTGTTCGTGATCGAGAGAAGATGGCTGACCGCCGCAAAACGCGGGCCGTCGTAGGCACCGTCGCCGTAGGTCGAATAGTCGACGCCGGCGAGATCCATGAGCTGCTCGAAGCGCAGCGACGGGTCATCGCGCAACTGCTCGCAGACGTTCAGATAGTTGGCCGCCTTGACGACGACCGTCACCTGACCCAGCGACTCCGTGATGCTCTGGAGACGGTCGCCAAACGCCGTCTCGAGGTTCGCTTTGAGGGTCTCGAGTTTGCTTGCCATAGTTTGGGGAGACTCAGGCCCTTACTGACGGGCGATGGTGTTGGTGCGGCGAATCTTCGCCTGCAACTGGATCACGCCGTAGACCAGGGCTTCGGCGGTCGGAGGGCAACCAGGAACGTACACGTCGACCGGCACGATCCGGTCGCAACCGCGCACGACGGAATATGAATAGTGGTAGTAGCCACCGCCGTTCGCGCACGAACCCATCGAAATGACCCAGCGCGGCTCGGCCATCTGGTCGTACACCTTACGAAGCGCGGGCGCCATCTTGTTGCACAGCGTCCCGGCGACGATCATCACGTCGGACTGGCGCGGACTCGGACGAAACACCACCCCGAAACGGTCCAGGTCGTAACGGGCGGCGCCCGCGTGCATCATCTCGACCGCGCAGCACGCGAGACCGAACGTCATCGGCCACAGGGAGCCGGTGCGCGTCCAGTTGATGAGCTTGTCAGCCGTAGTGGTGACAAAGCCTTCCTTCAAGACCCCTTCGATACTCATTTGTTTTCCACTCCAGATGAGCAGCCAGCCAAAGCCGCCCATGAATCCGGTGATCTAACTGTCATTCCCAGTCGAGCCCGCCCTTTCTCCAGATGTAGGCGAAACCGAGCAAAAATTCGAGCAGAAAAATCATCATCGCCATGAAGCCGGGCCAGCCGATATCGCGCAGGGACACACCCCACGGGAACAGAAACGCCGTTTCAAGGTCGAAAATGATGAAAAGAATCGCGACGAGATAGTAACGCACATCGAACTTCATACGCGCGTCTTCGAAGGCTTCGAAGCCGCACTCGTACGGCGCGTTCTTCTCCGTGTCGGGCTTGTTGGGACCGAGAATCTTGCCGATGCTGATCAACGCAATACCTAAACCTAGGCCCACTACGAGAAACAAGAAGACGGGGTAATAGGGTGCGAGGTTCAAGGCTATCCTCTGATCGGTAGATGTGGTCTGTTATTGATTGGGACCTTCAGCCGGGACGGACCACCCGGCGGGAGAATGCACTTGGGACCGCTCACGATATCAGCACACTGTGACAACCGCTTTGACGCTGTCTATGCCGCCATGAAACCGTAAGGGTACTCCAGAAGTGACAATGCCAGCCGAAGCGAAGCAAGCGGCTGGCATTGGATAACTTTGGTGCCGACGGCGAGACTCGAACTCGCACAGCTTTCGCCACTACCCCCTCAAGATAGCGTGTCTACCAATTTCACCACGTCGGCACTGTACTGCAATCCGGGAAAACTACTTCTAAATTGCCGCGAATCGCTTCAAGACTTGAATTATAACTGGGCCCTACGAATTGTTCAACGCACAAAATGCAGATTATGCGAAAAATTCGTTCTGTCGTTATTTAGGCACGTCGGAGCCCGGCGCGGACGACGCGACCGGTGCGGAAGCAGGCGCGGAAGCCGCCGATGCTGCCGCCGAAGCCGATGTCGGCACGGGAGCGGCGCCACCGAGCACACCCGCCGACGTTTGCGGTTTGTAGCTTCCGAGATAGGTCAGCGTCAGCGTCGTGACGAAAAAGACCGCGGCGAGAACAGCGGTAGTACGCGACAGGAAGTTGGCCGAACCCGTCGCACCGAACAGACTGCCCGATGCGCCGCTGCCGAACGCAGCACCCATGTCCGCGCCCTTGCCATGCTGAAGCAGCACGAGGCCGATAACGCCCAGCGCAGACAGCAACTGGACAACGATAATCAATGTCTTCAAATACAGCATTTCAACTCACCCGATCCCTGATGTTTCCGTGACACCTTCGTGTCGCACTATGCTCTTTCGCCTGCCCTGCTCGCTTGCCGTTCGACGCTCAATGCGTCACGGTTTGCGCCGCCCGGCAGATCGCCAGAAAATCCTTCGACTTCAACGATGCGCCGCCGATCAGCCCGCCGTCGATGTCCTTTTGCCCAAACAGCTCTTCCGCATTTTCAGGCTTTACGCTGCCGCCGTACAAAAGCGGCACGCTCGCCACCGATGCACCTTTCTCCAGCAGCTTGTGACGCAGAAACGCATGAACGTCCTGCGCCTGGCCCGGGCGCGCGGTCTTGCCCGTTCCGATCGCCCAGACCGGTTCGTACGCGACCACGATGCCTGCCGCCTGCTCTTCCGTCAGTATCGCCAATACAGCATCGAGCTGCGTGCCGATGATCTGCTCGGTCGTACCCGCCTGGCGCTCTTCGAGCGTCTCGCCGACGCACACGATGGGCGTGAGCCCCGCTTCGATCGCGCGCTGCGCCTTCGACGCAACGAGTTCCGGGCTTTCGCGATGATACGCGCGTCGCTCCGAATGCCCGACGATGGCATACGTGACGCCAAAGTCCGCCGCCATCTCTGCCGCGACTTCGCCCGTGAACGCGCCGCCCGAATGCGCCGACACATCCTGGATGCCCCATTGCACGACCGAACCGCTCAGAAGCGCCTGCGATTGCGCAAGGTAAGGACACGGAACGCACACGCCGACACGCACACCCTTTTGCAAAGCCGATGCCCCTGCGGCGACTTCGGTCAGCAGGGTCGCGTTGTCACTGATGCGACCGTGCATCTTCCAGTTGCCCACCACCAGTTTCGCTCGTTCTCTGGACATATGTCTCGTCAGTCGGCGGCGGCTTGCAAGAACCGCCTGTTATAAAAATGAACCGCTACGAACCGCAAACTGCTTGCAAAACAGGCGATTTTACTGTGTTACGACGAAACCGGTCAAACCGTCAAAAGCGCCGCAACGTGAAACGCCGGATTTCGCATGGAAATGTCACGCGCCCTCACGCCAGTCGAGCACGATCTTGCCGACGTGCGTGCTGCTTTCCATCAGCGTGTGCGCTGCGGCGGCATCGTGCGCCGGGAAAACCTGGTGGATCACCGGCTTGATGCGCCCCGCCTCGATTTCCGGCCAGACACGCTCCTTCAGCTTCGCCGCGAGCTTCGCCTTGAACGCGACCGGACGCGGACGCAGTGTCGAACCGGTGATGACGAGGCGCCGACGCAGCACGTCGTTCAGATTGATCTCCGCCTTGGCGCCGCCCAGCAGCGCGATCACGCAGATGCGCCCGCCATCGGCCAGCGCCTTGAGCTCGCGCGCCAGATAGTCGCCGGCGACCATGTCGAGAATCACGTCGACGCCGCGGTCATTCGTCAGCGACTTCACTACTTCGACGAAATCTTCCGTCTTGTAGTTGATCGCGCGCTCGGCGCCGAGCGCTTCGCACGCGCGGCATTTTTCGTCGGTGCCGGCCGTGGCGAAGACGCGAAAGCCGAGCGCCTTCGCGATCTGGATCGCCGTCACGCCGATGCCGCTCGATCCGCCCTGCACGAGCAGCGTCTCTTCCGCGCCGTTCTCGCCCGCGCCCAGCTGACCACGCTCGAACACGTTGCTCCAGACGGTGAAGAAGGTCTCCGGCAACGATGCGGCCTCGATCTCCGACAGCCCCTTCGGCACCGGCAGACACTGTTCGAGCGGCGCGACCGCATATTCGGCGTAACCGCCGCCCGCGAGCAGCGCGCACACGCGATCGCCTTTTTTCAGACCGAACGGGTTGTGTTTGGGATCGAAATCGCCATCGACGATTTCACCGGCCACTTCCAGCCCCGGCAGATCGGATGCCCCCGGCGGCGGCGCGTACGCGCCCTTGCGCTGGAACACGTCCGGCCGGTTGACGCCGGAAGCGGCAACCTTGATCAACACCTCGCATTTGCCCGGCGCAGGTGTCGGACGTTCGCCCAGTTTCAGGACTTCGGGTGCGCCAAACTCAGTGATTTCGATGGCCTTCATATCCTCTCCCTGTGCCGACCAGCGTCAGTGTGCATTCGAACCGGATGGCACTGCGCGCGCCTGTAGCAATCACGCTGCACACTGCCATCGAGTCCGATGACGCGTCGGACAATGCATAGCGTCCGAAGCGTCATACATGAAAACGGCCGGCTCGCATCAGCGGCCGGCCGTCTACACATTACCGCATTACGACTGCGGATGCGTGGGTTCCGCCTGCTGTGCGGCTTCGTTCAGAAGCGCCTTCGCCGACAGACGCACACGACCCTTTTCGTCCGTCTGGATGACCTTGACCTTCACGATCTGGCCTTCCTTCAGATAGTCGTTGATGTCCTTCACGCGCTCGTTGACGATCTCCGAGATGTGCAGCAGACCGTCCTTGCCCGGCAGGATGTTCACGATCGCGCCGAAGTCGAGCAGCTTGAGCACCGGGCCTTCGTAGATCTGGCCGACTTCCACTTCAGCCGTGATGTTCTCGATACGCTTCTTCGCGTCGGCCATGCCTTCCGCGCTCGTGCTCGCGATCGTCACGACGCCGTCGTCCGAAATGTCGATGGTCGTGCCGGTCTCCTCCGTCAGCGCGCGGATCACCGAGCCGCCCTTGCCGATCACGTCGCGGATCTTCTCCGGATTGATCTTGATGGTGATCATGCGCGGCGCGTAGTCGGACAGTTCCGTATTCGTGTGCGGAACCGCAGCCGTCATCTTGCCGAGGATGTGCATGCGGCCTTCCTTCGCCTGTGCGAGCGCGACCTGCATGATTTCCTTCGTGATGCCCTGGATCTTGATGTCCATCTGCAGCGCCGTCACGCCTTGTGCCGTGCCGGCCACCTTGAAGTCCATGTCGCCGAGGTGATCTTCGTCGCCCAGGATGTCGGTCAGAACCGCGAACTTGTTTCCTTCGAGGATCAGGCCCATCGCGATGCCTGCGACGTGCGCCTTCATCGGCACGCCGGCGTCCATCAGCGCGAGGCAGCCGCCGCAAACCGACGCCATCGACGACGAGCCATTCGATTCCGTGATTTCCGACACGACGCGGATGGAATAGCCGAATTCGTCGGGGCCCGGCAGGCACGCGACCAGCGCGCGCTTGGCCAGTCGGCCGTGACCGATTTCACGACGCTTCGGCGAACCGACGCGGCCGGTTTCGCCCGTTGCGAACGGGGGCATGTTGTAGTGAAGCATGAAGCGCTCGCGATATTCGCCTTCGAGCGCGTCGATGTTCTGCTCGTCGCCCTTCGTGCCGAGCGTCGCGACGACCAGCGCCTGCGTTTCGCCACGCGTGAAGAGCGCCGAACCGTGCGTGCGCGGCAACACGCCCGTGCGGATTTCGATCGGGCGGACCGTGCGCGTGTCGCGGCCGTCGATGCGCGGCTCGCCGTTCAGGATCTGCGAGCGAACGATCTTCGCTTCGATATCGAACAACACGTTGCCGATGGTTGCCGCATCGGCAACGACTGCTTCCTCGGCGAGCTTCGCCGAGGTCGCCGCGTAGACTTCCTTCAGCTTGGCCGAACGCGCCTGCTTGTTGCGCAACTGGTAAGCGGCTTCGAGTTCCGTCTTGGCGATTTCCGTGACGCGCGAAATGAGCGCTTCGTTCTTCGCGGCGGGCTTCCAGTCCCACTCGGGCTTGCCGCCTTCGCGGACGAGCTCATGGATTGCGTCGATGGCCGTCTGCATCTGCTCGTGGCCGAACACCACGCCGCCGAGCATCACTTCTTCTGACAACTGCTGCGCTTCCGATTCCACCATCAGCACAGCGCGCTCGGTGCCCGCGACGATCAAGTCGAGCGCCGATTCCTTCATTTGCGGACGCGTGGGGTTCAGCACGTACTCGTTGTTGATGTACGCGACGCGCGCGGCGCCGACCGGACCGTTGAACGGCAGGCCCGACACGGCGAGCGCGGCCGATGCGCCGATCAGCGCGGGAATATCCGCCGGGACGTCCGGATTCAGCGACAGGACGTGGATGACGACCTGCACTTCGTTATAGAAGCCTTCCGGGAAGAGCGGACGCAGCGGACGGTCGATCAGGCGCGAAATCAGCGTCTCGCCTTCCGACGGACGGCCTTCACGGCGGAAGAAGCCGCCCGGGATCTTGCCGGCTGCGTAGGTCTTTTCGAGGTAATCGACGGTCAGCGGGAAGAAGTCCTGGCCCGGCTTGGCGGTCTTCGCGCCGACGACGGTCGCGAGCACGACGGTATCTTCGACATCGACGATCACCGCGCCGCTTGCCTGACGAGCGATTTCACCCGTTTCCAGGCGGACATTGTGTTGTCCCCACTTAAATTCTTTGACGATTTTATTGAACATTGTGACTCCTTCTACGTTGGCCGCGCCGGTCGTCTGGCGCTGACTGGGGCGGTCGCGAGCCACGCTTGAGAGGTGTGTTATGCCATTCCAGCGCGGGGCCTGCCCGACGTGCGCGAAGACGCCGCGCTGGAATGACACAAAGCTCTGCCGCGAGGCCGGACCGGGTGTCGAACCGGATGATGCATCCGGGTAATCCGGGTAAAGCGATGAACTGCTGAAGTACCAACTACGCGGTGCCGACCGATGAAAACGCGATCGCGCACCACTTCACGGCCGGAACGTACAAAAACAAAGTGCCTGTATCAGCGGACTGACACAGGCACTTCGTTCTAACGGCGGCCGTTTGACGCCAATTACTTGCGCAGACCCAGCTTCTCGATCAACGAGCGATAACGATCCGCATCCTTGCCCTTCAGGTAGTCGAGCAGCTTGCGACGACGGCTCACCATGCGCAGCAGACCGCGGCGGCTGTGATGATCCTTCGAGTGCGACTTGAAGTGGACGGTGAGTTCGTTGATGCGGCTCGTGAGGAGTGCGACTTGCACTTCAGGGGAGCCGGTGTCGTTGGTGCCGCGCGCATATTCTGCGACGATGTCGGACTTCTTGACTTCTGCTACGGACATTTGCTTTTCCTTTGATTCAGACAGGCGGTCACGGAAGAAAGGCCGTGCCGTGGGTTTGCCAATTTCGGATTTCGCCTTAGTCAAAACTCCAAGACGAAGCGCGGAGTATATCACACTGCGGCCCGCCGAAGACAGGGTTCCGGCGGGCGCAGGCGACGCCTAGCGTGCCGGACGCGTCATTTTGCAGGTCGTCTCCGGGGCGGTTTTCTGCGCCGGCACGGCAAGCAGCGTGCGAAAGCCGTAACCGGAGCCTTCGTTATCGAGCGCCACGCCCTTCGCTCCCGCCTTGTCCATTTCCATGACGTAAAGGGGCTGGATCACCTGATGATCGTCGGCGCGCATCGCCATCGCGTGGAAGCCTTCGCCGTCGAATTTCATCCCTTCGAGCGCGCGTGCCACCGCGAGCGGGTTCGCGCTGCCCGCGCGGGTCATCGCCGAGGCGAGCATTTCGATCATCAGCGGCATGCGCGCGACGAGGTAATCGTCCGCGGCGGCCGGGTAGCGTGCGCGAAACGCGCGATAGTAAGCATCCGACGCCGCACCGCCGACGTTCGGATGCCAGTCCGCCACCGCGATCACGCGCTTCACGCCGGCGTCGCCGAGCGCCGCCGGCGCGCCCAGACTGTTTCCGTAGAAGGTGTAGAACTTCGTGTCGAGCCCCTGCTCGCGCGCCGCTTTCACCAGCAACGTCAGGTCGTTGCCCCAGTTGCCGGTGATCACCGCGTCCGCTCCGCTCGAACGGATTTTGGCGATGTAAGGCGCGAAATCCTTCACACGGCCGATCGGATGAAACTCGTCGCCGGCAATCGCGATATCCGGCCGCCGCTCCTTGAGCGCGCGCTGCGCTTCGCGGCTCACGTCGTGGCCGAAGCTGTAATCCTGATTCAGCAGATAAACCCTTTTGACCGCGCGATCGTCTTTCAGTGCGTCGGCGAGCGCGTCCATGCGCATCCCGGCGTGCGCGTCGAAGCGGAAGTGCCAGAAACTGCACGCGTCGTTGGTGAGCGCGGGATCGTCGGCGGAATAGTTCAGGAAAAGCACGCGGCGGTCCGGTTCACGCGCGTTCTGCTTGTCGATCGCCGCGACGAGGGCCGCCGCCACCGCCGAGCTGTTCCCCTGCATCACGAAGCCGATCCCGTCGTCGATCGCCGCGCGCAGTTGCACGAGCGTCGCCTCGCTGCTGCCCTTGCCGTCGAACACGACGAGTTGCAGCGGATGCATGCCGTCCGCGAGCTTCACGCCGCCCTGCGCGTTCACGCGCTCGACGCCGAAGCGCAGATTGCGCTCGACCATCGCGCCGGCATTCGCGAACGGGCCGGACATGCCTTCGATCAGCGCGAGCTTGATGGGCGGCAAATCGGCCGCTTTCGCCGTCAAAGACAATGCGAGGCACGTCGATGCCACAGTGAGCAGCCATCGCGCCCCGCGCACGCCGATTCCTTTCTTCATGGGTTCCGCCGATCCGCCGAAAGCGCGGATCATAGGCCGCACCGGGCGCGCCGCGCAAGTCCGTCATTGCCGACACATCCGCTCGAATAGTGCGGCGTATCGGAGAATGTTTTGCCGCGCGCGCATGTCAAAATCACGAGAAACATCGCATAAACGCTGCTCGCGGGCGCGAGGAGCAAGCACGTGGAGGCTTCAATGCTGCACAAACTCAACCGCATGCGCGCGTCGCTTGCGTGCGCGGGCGTCGCGCTCCTTCTGTCCGCCTGCGCGCAGCCGTGGCAGAACTATCAGACCGGCGCCGATGCATCGACGGTCACCGCCCGGCTCGGTCCGCCGCGCGAAGTCTACGATTTGCCCGACGGCGGCAAGCGCCTGATGTGGCCGACGCAACCGCTCGGCGAATTCACCACCGCCGCCGACATCGACGCATCCGGCAAGATCGTCAGCGTGAGGCAGGTGCTCGACGAGAACGAGTTCTACAAGGCGCAGATCGGCACGTGGACGAAGAAGGACGTGCTCGTGAACTTCGGGCGGCCGGTGGAGACGTCATACTTTCCGCTGATGAAACGCGAAGTCTGGACCTACCGCTACATGGAAGCGAACGTCTGGTACATGATGTACAGCTTCTATTTCGACGATCAGGGCGTTCTGCGCCTGACGCAGAAGACGCCCGACCCGCTTCACGATCCCGACCGGCGCAATCTGTTCTGAGCACGTTAGCGCCGCGCCATTGAAAAAGCCCTCTCGCGAGGGCTTTTTGCTGTCAGTCGAGACCGCGCCCGCCAATCAAAGCTGCGGATTGAGCTTCTCGACCTTCGAGTGCAGCTTGTTCAACGCGGCGATATACGCCTTCGCCGACGCAGCGACGATGTCCGGATCGGTGCCGACGCCGTTCACGATTCGCCCGCTCTTCGACAGACGCACCGTTACTTCGCCTTGCGCCTGCGTGCCGGTCGTGATCGCGTTGACCGAGTACAGCACGAGTTCCGCGCCGCTTTCGACCTTCGATTCGATTGCGTGCAGCGTCGCATCGACGGGACCGTTGCCGCCCGCTTCGCCCGTGACTTCGCTGCCTTCCACCGCGAACACGACCTTGGCCTGCGGTTGCTCGCCGGTTTCCGAATGCTGCTTCATCGACACGAAGCGGAAGTGTTCCTTCGCCTGCGCCTCGGCGGATTCCTCGGAGACGATCTGCATGATGTCTTCGTCGAAGATTTCGGCCTTGCGATCGGCGAGATCCTTGAAACGCGCGAAGGCGGCGTTCACGTCAGCTTCGGATTCGAGCGTCACGCCGAGCTCTTCCAGACGCTGCTTGAACGCGTTACGGCCCGACAGCTTGCCGAGCACGATCTTGTTCGCGCTCCAGCCCACGTCTTCCGCGCGCATGATTTCGTAGGTGTCGCGCGCCTTCAGCACGCCGTCCTGGTGAATGCCCGACGCATGCGCGAACGCATTCGCGCCAACGACCGCCTTGTTCGGCTGCACGACGAATCCGGTGATCTGCGAGACGAGCTTCGACGTGGGGACGATCTGCGTCGTGTCGATGCCGACATCGAGCCCGAAGTAGTCCTTGCGCGTCTTCACAGCCATTACGATTTCTTCGAGCGACGTGTTGCCCGCGCGCTCGCCGAGACCGTTGATCGTGCATTCGACCTGACGCGCGCCGCCGATCTGCACGCCCGCGAGCGAATTGGCGACCGCCAGGCCGAGGTCGTCATGGCAGTGAACCGACCAGACGGCCTTGTCGGAATTGGGCACGCGCTCGCGCAGCGTCTTCACGAGATTGCCGTAATGCTCAGGAATCCCGTAGCCGACCGTATCCGTGATGTTGATCGTGCGCGCGCCTTCTTCGATGACGCCTTCGAGCACGCGACAGAGGAAATCAATATCCGAGCGGCTGCCGTCTTCTGGCGAGAACTCGACGTCATCGGTGAACTTGCGCGCGAAGCGCACCGCGAGGCGCGCCTGCTGGTAGACCTGCTCCGGCGTCATGCGCAGCTTCTTTTCCATGTGCAGCGCCGACGTGGCGATGAACGTATGGATGCGGAACTGATTCGCGGGCTTCAGCGCATCGGCGGCGCGCTGGATGTCCTTGTCGTTCGCGCGGGCGAGCGAGCAGACCGTGCTGTCCTTCACGAGCGATGCGATGGTGTTGATCGCGTCGAAATCGCCGTTCGAACTCGCGGCGAAGCCCGCCTCGATCACGTCGACCTTCATGCGCTCCAGTTGCTTCGCGATGCGGATTTTCTCTTCCTTCGTCATCGACGCGCCGGGGGACTGTTCGCCATCGCGCAAGGTCGTGTCGAAGATGATCAACTTGTCTGCTGCCATGTTGGGCTCCTGTGGGGAGATTTATCGATTGTTGGAAATATCGCGATCGAAACGATAAGGCAAAAGGGAATTCGGGTGTTCGCGCCACCGCTGGCGTCGAAAACCTGAAAGGACGAGCAGACGGGAGGCGAGAAGAATTAGCGCGGTAGGCGCGCTAGCAGCGATAGTGCGCATAGCGACGCACCAGCCGGGAACAGCGAGAAGGGGAACGGAAAAAAGTTCATTCAAAAACTATAACGGCTTTTAGAGGCGCGTGCAATGAGGCTTTCCGATCGCGCCGATTGAAGCTCATTCGCCGCGCCTGTTTGCCGAAGCCAGCTGAAAAACAAAAAAGCCTGCGTCCCGGAAGGAGGCAGGCTTTTTCGATGCCGGACAGCCGATCAGTAACCGCCGATCGACGCGCTCACGCGCTGGCGCAGTTCCGAGCCATCGCCGACCGGCGCGTTCTCGATGCGGCGCGCGCCCTGGAAGCGCTTTTCCCAGTAGCCGTCTTCCATGTCGTCGACACGGATCGTGCTGCCGGTGGAAGGCGAATGCACGAACTTGTTGTCGCCGATATAGATGCCGACGTGCGAGAACGAGCGGCGCATCGTGTTGAAAAACACGAGATCGCCCGGCTTGAGATCGGAAACGGTCACCTTCTCGCCCACACGGCTCATTTCCTCGGCGCGGCGCGGCAAGGTCATGCCGAGCGTGTCCTGGAAGACGTAGCGCACGAAGCCGCTGCAGTCGAGGCCGGAATCCGGCGTGTTGCCGCCCCAGCGATAACGCACGCCGATCATGTTGAGCGCGCCGACGACGACGTCGCCCGCCTTGCTCGCCACGCCCGACAGAAACGACTTCGCGCCGCCCGAACTGCTGGCGGCGTCTGCGCTCGTTGCGTCAGAGGATTTGCTGGAGGAGAAAATGCCGTTGTTGGCATTTTGGCTGCTACTGCTGACTTCATCGGCGAACGCGCCGGAAGTTGTTGTCATCAGAAGGCCGATTAACATACCCGCGGCGGCGCGCGCGCATGTTTGAGTCAACGTTAGTGGTTGCATCGGTCGGTAGGTTTTACAATTAAAAGCTGCGAAATCAGGGAGATACGTGAAAGTTTGGAGGGATACTAGCCACAAAGTATTTAACTGTCAAAAGAAATAGAAAAATACAATTGAGATGGGCACCCAATTGGTGAAAAAGAAAGATTTTTAGGAATTCAGTGCTGCGGTCAGAAGCTTTCGTGTGTATTCGTCGGAAGGGTTCGCAAAAATCTTCTCTACTTCGCCCGACTCCACGACAAAACCATTTCGCATCACCGCCACGCGATGCGCCATCGCACCGATCACCTGCAGGTCGTGGCTAATGAAAACGTAACCGAGATTGTGCTTCTTCTGAATGTCGGCCAGCAGCGCAAGTACTTGAGTCTGAATGGAAACATCGAGTGCGCTCGTCGGTTCGTCGAGGATCAGGATGCTCGGTTCGAGCACGAGTGCGCGGGCAATCGCGATACGCTGCCGCTGTCCTCCGGAGAATTCGTGCGGATAACGATCGAGCGCCGCGCGCTCCATGCCGACTTCGCGCAGTACCGCGATCACCTTCGCGCGCCGCGCGGCTGCATCGAGTTCCGGACGATGCAGCGCGAGCCCTTCCCCGACGATCCTCTCCACCGTCTGCCGCGGCGACAGCGAACTGAACGGGTCCTGAAACACCACTTGCAGGTTCGAGCGCAGCACCGCCTTTTCGCGTCCGCGAAAATCGCCGATCGCGCGACCCTGAAACTGCACCGTGCCCGTCGAGGTGCGCTGCAGGCCGAGCAGCGCCATCGCGAGCGTGGACTTGCCCGAACCCGATTCCCCGACGATGCCGAGCGTCTCGCCCTGCCGCACCGTCAGCGTGACGTCGTCGACGGCCTTGAAGCGGCCGCGCCGGAACCAGCCCGCGAAACCCGGCAGGCGCGTCGCGTAGTCGACGGAGACATCCTTCGCGTCGAGCAGCACCGGCGCGATCGGCAGCACGGGCAGCACATTGCGCTTCGGCTTGCTCTGCATCAGGCGCTTGGTGTACGGATGCTGCGGCGACGTGAAAATCTCCTCCACGGCAGCGCTTTCGACAAGCACGCCCTTCTCCATCACCGCGACGCGCTCCGCGAAGCGCCGCACGAGGTTCAGGTCGTGCGTGATGAGCAGCACGGCCATGCCGCGCTTCTCGGCTTCATCGCGCTGAAGCTCCAGCAGCAGTTCGACGATCTGCGCGCGAATCGTCACGTCGAGCGCCGTGGTCGGCTCGTCGGCGAGCAGAAGCCGCGGCCGGCAGGCGAGCGCCATCGCGATCATCACGCGCTGGCGCTGCCCGCCCGAAAGCTGATGCGGATAACTGTCCACGCGTCTTTCCGGCTCGGTGATGCCGGTGCGCGCGAGCAGCGCGATCGCGCGTTGGCGCGCCTCGCGCGGACTCGTGCCGTCGTGTAGCTGGATCGTCTCGCCGATCTGGTCGCCGACCGTATAGAGCGGATTGAGCGCCGTCATCGGCTCCTGGAAGATCATCGCGATGTCGGAGCCGCGCAAGCCGCGCATCGCGTGCTCGCTTTTCGAGAGCAATTCCTCGCCGGCGAAGCGGATCGAGCCGGTCACTTCGGCGTCGCGCACGAGGCGCAGGATCGACAGCGCCGTCACACTCTTGCCCGAACCCGATTCGCCGACGAGCGCCACACGCTCGCCCGCGCGGATATCGAGATTCGCGCCGTCGACGGCGAGCGTGTCACCGAAGCGCACGCGCAGATCCTGAATCGAAAGAAGCGGCTCGCTCACTGCCCGCCTCCCGCTTTCACCGCATCGGCGATGCGCGTGTCCAGCGCGTTGCGCAGGGCGTCGCCCATGAAGGTCAGCAACAGCAGCGTCGCGACGAGCACGCCGAACGTCGACAGCGAAATCCACCAGGCGTCGAGATTGGCCTTGCCCTGCGCGAGCAGTTCGCCGAGCGACGGCGTCGGCGACGGCACGCCGAGGCCGAGGAAATCGAGGCTCGTCAGCGCGAGAATCGCGCCGCTCATGCGAAACGGCAGGAACGTGATGACGGGCGTCAGGCTGTTGGGCAGCACGTGCCGCCAGATGGTCTGCCAGTTCGACAGCCCCATCGCGCGGGCCGCGCGCACATAGTCCTGCGTGCGATTGCGCAGAAACTCCGCGCGCACGTAATCCGACAGGCCGATCCATCCGAACAGCGACAGCAGGATGATCAGCAGGATCAGGCTCGGCTCGAAGATCGACGCGAAGATGATGAGCAGATACAGCTCCGGCAGCGCGCTCCATATCTCGATCAGCCGCTGCCCGGTGATATCGATCCTGCCGCCGAAATACCCCTGAACCGCGCCCGCGACGACGCCGAGTACTGTGCCGATCGCCGTCAGCACGAGCGCGAACAGCACCGACACGCGAAAGCCGTACACCAGTCGCGCGAACACGTCGCGGCCGCGATCGTCGGTGCCGAGCCAGTTTTCGCGCGACGGCGGCGCAGGGTTCGAGCCTTTCGAGAAATAGTTGAGCGTGTCGTAGTAGTAGTGATTCGGCGGATAGATCGCGAAGTTGCCGGGCGCGCTGAAACGGTCGCGCACGAAGGGATCGAGATAATCGGCGGGGGTCGGGAAATCGCCGCCGAAGGTCGTCTCCGCATAGGTCTTCACGAGCGGAAAGTACATATGCCCCTGGTAGCGCACGACGAGCGGCTTGTCGTTCGACCAGAGCGGGCCCGCGAGGCTGATGACGAACGCCACGACGAACACGACGAGGCTCCAGTACCCCAGGCGATTGCGCTTGAAGCGCAGCCAGACGCGCCGCCCCGGCGGCACCGATGCCTCGCCGCGCAGCGGTTGCGCGTCGCTGCCGTTGGCCTTGCGCCGTGACGATTCCGATGAAGCGGCTCGATTCAAATCAGCGCTCCAGTTGTTCGAATTGAATGCGCGGATCGACCCAGACGTAACAAAGATCCGAGATGAGCTTCGTCGCGAGGCCGATCAGCGTGAAGAGATAGAGCGTGCCGAGCACGACCGGATAGTCGCGCCGCACGACGGATTCGTACGAAAGCAGGCCGAGCCCGTCGAGCGAGAACAGCGTCTCGATCAGCAGGCTGCCCGTGAAGAACGCGCCGATGAACGCCGCCGGAAAACCGACGATCAGCGGCAGGAGCGCATTGCGAAACACATGCTTCCACAGCACCCGGCGCTCGCTCAGACCTTTCGCGCGCGCGGTCAGCACGTATTGCTTGCGGATCTCGTCGAGGAACGCGTTCTTCGTGAGCATCGTGATGATGGCGAAGCTGCCGACCACCGACGCCAGCACAGGCAAGGTGATATGCCACAGGTAGTCGAGAATCTTGCCGCCCAAGGAAAGCGTCGCCCAGTTGTCGGACGTGAGATTGCGCAGCGGGAACAGTTGCCAGAACGATCCGCCGCCGAAGAGCACGAGCAGCAGCACGCCCAGCACGAAGCCCGGAATCGCGAAGCCGACGAGCACGACGAGACTCGTCGCGACATCGAACTTCGAGCCGTTCCTGACGGCCTTCGCGATGCCGAGCGGCACCGATATCAGATACGTGATGAAGAAGGTCCACAAGCCGATGCTGATCGACACCGGCAGCTTCGACACGATCAGCGACCACACGCTCTGATGCCTGAAGTAGCTCTCGCCGAGATCGAAGCGCGCGAACTTGCCGAGCATCAGGACATAGCGTTGCAGCGGCGGTTTATCGAAGCCGTAGAGCTTCTTGAGCTGCTCGACCTGTTGCGCATCGACGCCCGAATGCGTGCGCAGGCCGAAGCCGCCGCCGCCTTCGGACTGACCGCGCCGCAGATCGTGAACAGCCTGCTCGACGGGACCGCCCGGCACGAACTGGATCACGACGAACGTGAGCGTCAATACGCCGATGAGCGTCGGGATCATCAAGAGTATGCGTTTAAGGATGTAGCTCCACATGGCGCACCGTCCTTTATTTCGCCGCGGGTGCGGCTTTGGCCCACCACGTCGATATGATCCATTCCTCGGCGCCGTAATACAGCGGCAATGTCGACGGAAAGCCGAGCGTATTGCGATACGCCACGCGATGCGTCGCCGAGTACCAGTGCGGCACCACATAGTAGCCGTTCATCAGCACGCGATCGAGCGCGTGCGTCGCGTCGACGAGTTGCTCGCGCGTCTGCGCGGAAATCACTTTCTGCAGGATCGCATCGACGGCGGGCGACTTCACGCCCGCGAGATTGTCCGAGCCCTGCTCGTCGGCGGACTTGCTGCCGAAGCGCGAGACCTGCTCGGTGCCCGGCACCTGCACGTCGGGCATGCGCACGCTCGTCACGTCGAAATCGAACGCATCGAGACGCTTCTGGATGAGCGCGTAGTCCACGGTGCGGAAGTTCATCGAGATGCCGAGCTTCTGCAGATTACGCCCGAACGCGGCCGCGACCGGCTCCATCGACGCGCCGCCGCCCGTGTCGTCGAGAATCTCGAACGCGAACGGCTCGCCCTTCGCGTTGCGCAGCGCGCCGTCGCGATACGTCCAGCCGGCTTCCCGGAGCAATTCGCGCGCCTTGATGAGATTCGCGCGCAGCGACCCGGGCGGATCGGTGTCCGGCTGGCGCGGCATCTCGCCGAACACGGCGGGATCGAGTTCGCTCTTGAGCGGGTTCAGTATCGCGAGTTCGCCTTCGCCCGGCTTGCCCTTCGCCTGCAGGTCGGTATTGACGAAAAAGCTGTCGATGCGCCTGTACTGATTGAAGAACAACTGCCGGTTGAGCCACTCGAAATCGAGCGCGAGATCGAGCGCCTGACGCACGCGCACGTCCTTGAAAAGCGGCTTGCGCGTGTTGATGAAAAAACCCTGCATGCCCGTGCCGTTGTGCTGCGGGAACTCGCGCTTGATGAGCTCTCCACTGTCGAAGCGCTTGCCGATATCGCGCCGGACCCAGCTTCGCGCGATATATTCGACGAGCACGTCGTACTCGCCCGCCTTGAAGGCTTCGAGACGCGCGGTGGAATCGCCGTAAAGCTTGTAGTCGATGTGCGCGAAATTGAACATGCCCGCGCGCACCGGCAGCGACGCGCCCCAGTAATCCGGATTGCGCCTGTACGAGATCGTGCGGCCGTTGTCGAACCGGTCGATCAGATACGGCCCGCTGCCGACGGGCTTCTGAAACGCGATCTGATCGAACGGAATGCGCGTTCCGTCCGGCTTCATCCCCCACTTGCGCGAGAACACCGGAACGCCGCCCGCGAGCAGCGGCATCTCGCGCGTCGCGGACTTGAATTCGAAGCGGATCGTGAGCGGATCGACGACGACCGCGCGCGCGATCTGCCCGAAGTACACCGAGAACTGCGGCGCGGCCAGCGGACTCTTGAGCGTCTCGAACGAGAACTTGACGTCCTCGGCCGTCACCGGATCGCCGTTGGAGAAGCGCGCTTTCGGGTTGATGTGAAACGTCGTCGACATGCCGTCGGGCGCGACCGCGATATCGTCGGCGAGCAGGCCGTACGCGGTCGCTACTTCGTCGGAACTGCCTGTCGTCAGGCTCTCGAACATCAGCGAAAGACCGGGCGCCGGGTTGCCGCGCAAGGTGAACGGATTGAACTTGTCGAAGCTCGTCAGCCGGTTCGGATTCGCGAGCACGAGCGTGCCGTCGCGCGGGGCATCGGGATTGACGTAATCGAAATGCTTGAAATCCGCCGGATATTTCGGCTCGCCGTATTGCGCGATCGCGTGAACCGCATGGGCCGGGGTCGCGAGCCACGCGATCGATCCGGCCAGTGCAAGCGCGATGAATCTGCATGAGGCGCTGAATGAGCGGATCGTCGTGCGAGTCGTCATGTGCCTCTTTGGCGCGATGTGTGATGAAGCGTTGAATGACCCGGGCAGAGTCCGAAACGAGCGGCGCGGGAATCCTGGGCGGGGCATTGCATTGTGAGAGAATTCTACCCAAAATCACGCGCCATACGGCTCGCGGCCTACGGGTTTGCATTTAGGCCGATTGCGCCACGCACGCTACGCGCGGTATCCGCTTCATGATCCGCGCGCGACACTGACATCAAAGAAGGAGCATTCATGGGCTTTCTCGCTGGAAAACGAATTCTGCTGACGGGCCTGCTGTCGAACCGCTCGATCGCTTACGGCATCGCGGCGGCCTGCAAGCGCGAAGGCGCGGAACTGGCGTTCACGTATGTCGGCGAGCGATTCAAGGAGCGCATCACCGAATTCGCGACCGAGTTCGGCAGCGACATGGTCTATCCCTGCGACGTCGCCGACGATGCGCAGATCGAAGGGCTCTTCGCGTCGCTGGAAGAACGCTGGGACTCGCTCGACGGCCTCGTGCATTCCATCGGCTTCGCGCCGCGCGAGGCGATCGCGGGCGACTTCCTCGACGGCATGACGCGCGAAAACTTCCGCGTCGCGCACGACATCTCTGCATACAGCTTCCCCGCGCTCGCGAAGGCCGCGCTGCCGCTGCTGAAAGACGGCTCGTCGCTGCTCACGCTCTCGTATCTCGGCGCCGAGCGCGCGCTGCCGAACTACAACACGATGGGTCTCGCGAAGGCATCGCTGGAAGCGAGCGTGCGGTACATGGCGGCAGCGCCGTCGCTCGGCGGCAAGGGCGTGCGCGTCAACGCCATCTCGGCCGGCCCGATCAAGACGCTCGCGGCGAGCGGCATCAAGGGCTTCGGCAAGATCCTGAACTTCGTCGCAGAGAACGCGCCGCTCAAGCGCAACGTGACGATCGAGCAAGTGGGCAATGTCGCGGCGTTCCTGCTGTCGGATCTGTCGGGTGGCGTGAGCGCGGAAGTCGTTCACGTCGATGCAGGGTTCCACGCGGTCGTCGGCGGAATGGGCGGCGAGGCGGAATAACCCGCTCGTTTTCTGCTTCAAAAAAAAAGCGCCGCTCACTTTCACGTGAGCGGCGCTTTTTTGCTGCCTGCGGTCGTTCAAATGCCGCGTTCACCGATGTCCATGCGGGCCGCCATGACCGTTACCGTGTCCATGCCCATGCCCGTGTCCCGGCGGCGGACCATGATACGGCCCGTGCCCATGCCCGTGATGGCGATTCCAGTCGTTGCGGCTCCAGTAGCGCCGACCGTCCCAATACCGGTTGCCGTGCCAGCCGATGAACACCGGCGGCGCGTACATCGGCGCGGGCTGATAGACGACCGGCGGAGGCGGCGGCGCGTAGACCGGCGTCGGCGCGACATACACCGGCGCCGGAATGCCGATGTTCACGCCTACGTGCACATCGGCGCGCGCGGCGGCCGTCGCGCTCAGCGCTGCGATCACGAGCACACCCGCCACGATTCGTCCCGAAAGATTCTTCTTCATACGCAATCCGACCTCGCTTTTCTGCCTGTTCGCTTGGCACGAAATATAACGGAAAGCTTTCATCGCATTATTTCAGCTTTGTAAGTTTTCGCGCGCTTCAGCTAAATGTCAGGAGAAAGCTTACCTTTTGTTACATTGGGCTCAGGTCGGAAATCCCTGCGAGTGTTGTTTTAGCGGCGAATCCGTCCTCTGCCGATAAAGCCGCAACAAAAAAGCCACCCGCTGCGAACGGGTGGCTCTCGGTGCCCCACAACGGCAATGCGCGACGCTCAATGCCAGCCGTTGTGATGGCCGTTGTCATGTCCGTGACCGTGATCGTGGTCATGACCATGATCGTAATGGCGATAGTAGTCGTCGCGATTCCAGTAGCGACGGCCATCCCAGTAACGATCGCCATGCCAGCCGACCACGACGACCGGCTGCGCGTACATCGGCGGGGGCGGCGGCGCGTACACGACGGGCGGCGGAGGCGGCGCATAAACCGGCGCGGGCGCGACATACACGGGCGCGGGCACCCCGATGTTGACGCCCACGGACACTCCCGCACTGGCCGCGCCGGAGGCCATCAAACCGCCGATCATCACGGCGCCAGCCAGCACGGAAGCCTTCGATACCTTGTTCATGTGATGCCCCACCTCGATGGGTTGTTTGTTGTGTTGACGGGACTATATCGGACGGATGCCCCCTCAAGTGTTCGACTTCGTAACCTGCTATTACCGCGGAAAAACTTACGAAAAGTAAGCTCGCACGCATGAAAAAGGCGGCCTTCGCATCACGAAGGCCGCCGTCCACGAAAGGCTTTCTTCCGCTCAGTTCGGCAGTTCCTGCCCCTTCGTCTCCGGCGCGAGCGGAATCACCGCGAGGCCGATGAGGAACGCAACCGCGGTGATCGCGATCGGCACGCCGAGCGTCTTCATGTGGAGCACCATCGCGCCGATGCCGAAGTTCACGATCGCGCCGAAAAAGCGCCCAATCGACGTGCAGAACGCGAACGCCGTCGCACGCACGCGGGTTTCGAACTGCTCGGGCAGCCACAACGAGAACAGCGCGAAGTTGCCGCCGAAGAACCCAAGCACGACGAGCAGCGCGATGAACGGCACCAGCCCGTTCGGCAGATAGAACGCCCAGCCGAACGCGAGCGCGATCGACGCCGCCATGCCGACGAAGTACACCGCGAGCGTCTTTCTGCGGCCGATCTTCTCGGCCATCGGCGGCAGCGCAAGACAGCCGATGATCGTGCCGATCGAAAGCAGCCCGGTCGCGATCGACGCCATGCGCGCGGCGTCGTGCTTGTCCATGCCGGCCTTCGTCGCGAGCTGGACGACCGCGGACGGCTCGTACACCGCGCCCGCCCACAGCCCGATGATCGCCACCGTCAACAGCACGGCCGCGACGATCGTGCGTTTGCGATATTGCGCATTGAAGATCGTCTTGAGCGAGCTTTCGTGCCTGACGTGCGGATGAACGGTTTCGGCGCGCTCCCACTTGTCGGTTTCCTTCACGCGCAAGAGCACCATGATCGACACGACGACCGGAAACAGGCCGACCAGGAACATCGCACGCCAGCCGAAGGTCGCGCCGATCGTGTAGTTCAACGCCGCGGCAAGAAAGAAGCCCGCGTAATAGCCGGTCTGCAAATAACCCGCGCCCATTTTCCGGCGATCTTCCGGCCACGCCTCCGCGACATACGTCCCGGCCAGCGCCCATTCGCCGCCGATACCCACGCCCGCCAAGAAGCGATAGATGCCGAGCTCCCACACCGTATGCGCGGTCGCAGCGAGGCCGGTGAAGATGGCGAACGTGAAGATGGTCGCGGCCAGCACCTTGGTACGCCCGAAGCGGTCGGCGAGCGGACCCCAGATGAACGAGAGTCCCCACCCCACCAGAAACAGCGCGAAGAGTATCGAGCCGGCGAGCCCGACATTCGCCGGCGTCGCTTCGTAGCCCGAGCGCGGCAACAGTTCGGTGAGCGCCGGCGCAAGCACGAGCGCGTAGATGAACGAATCCATTCCGTCGAGCGTCCAGCCGGCCCATGCGCCCCAGAAGCCGGTGATCTGCGACCGGTTGAGCGGCGTCTTCGTGGCGCGGGTGGCGCTTACCTCTCGATCTAGCGTTGTCGGCATGGCCATGTCTCTCCAACGAAATTAACGACGCGCGAGTTAAAAGTGTTTGTTCTGGCGTCTAGGGAAAGCACCGGGGTTTCGTATGCACTTTTATATATAATATTTGAACAGTAACCCGCGACAACTCCGCACTTTCACCTATCCATGCCGACAGATCTTTTAGCCGTGTCGCCTCCGGCTTCCTTTCGCGATGCGCAGTTCGAGCCGCGTCAGAGCACGTCGCGGTTCATCGCGGATGCGCTGCGCGCCGCGATCGTCGATGGCTCGCTGCTGCCGGGCGAGCCGCTGCGCCAGGACGCGATCGCGCGGCAGTTTTCCGTCAGCGCCATTCCGGTGCGCGAAGCGTTTCGCCAGCTCGAAAGCGAAGGCTGGGTGACGACCGAGCCGAACCGGGGCGCGGCCGTCAGCCTGCAATCGGCCGACGAAGCGCGCGAGATCTACGAGATCCGCGCGTCGCTCGAAAGCCTGGCTATCGGCATCGCGATCGGACATCACACGCCCGACACGCTCGCCCACGTGAAGCGCCTGCTCGAAGCCGCAGAAAACGAGCCTGATCCCGCGCTTTACGTCGTGCGCAACGAGCAGTTCCATATGAGCCTCTACGCGCCCGCGGATCGCCCGCGTTTGATGGAACTGATCGGCCAGATGCATCGGCGAGGCGAGCGCTATCTGCGCCTTAAGCTCGGGCTTCCGATCCACAAAGATGCATCCGATGCCGAGCATCGCGCGATCTTCGATGCACTCGTCGCGCGCGATATCGAGCAGGCGCAAATGCTCGTCGCGCGCCACCTGCTCTCGACGGGCGATTTGATCTACCGCTTTCTCGCCGATGCCCAATCGCTCGCTCAATCGAGCCACGTCAAGAAGAAACGCCGCCCGCGCGCTTCGGCATCTTCCCGCACGATCCAAACGACCCAAACGACTTCTCCAGAGACAGACCGATGAACTCGTCCACACCCGCCGACGCCCTCACCGCAAGCCGGAACTGGAACACGCGCGCGCAGGAAAAAGCGCGGCGCCTGAAGCTGATCGAACCGTGGCTCGATGGCTCGGTGCTCGATCCCGCGCGCATCGTCGATGCGCTGAGCGCGCTGATCGTCACCGGCGATCGCGTCGCGCTCGAAGGCAACAACCAGAAGCAGGCCGACTTCCTCTCGCGTGCGTTCGCGAAGCTCGATCCGCAGCGGGTGCGCGACATCCATCTGCTCATCTCGAGCATCAGCCGGCCCGAGCATCTCGCGCTCTTCGAGCAAGGCATCGCGCATAAGGTCGATTTCGCGTTCGCCGGGCCGCAGAGCCTGCGCGTCGCGCAACTGCTCGAAGACGGCCAGTTGGAGATCGGCGCGATCTACACGTATATCGAACTCTATGCGCGCATGTTCATCGATCTCACGCCGCAGGTCGCGCTCGTGTGCGCCGTGCAGGCCGATCGTCACGGCAACCTCTATACGGGCGCGAATACCGAGGACACGCCGACGATCGTCGAAGCCACCGCGTTCCGCCACGGCATCGTGGTCGCGCAGGTGAACGAAATCGTCGATGAACTGCCGCGCGTCGATATTCCCGGCTCGTGGGTCGATGTCGTCGTGGAGGCGGACCGCCCGTTCGCCGTCGAGCCGCTCTTTACGCGCGATCCGCGCCACATCGGCGAGTTGCAGATCCTGATGGCGATGATGACGATCCGCGGCATCTACGAGCGTTATGGCGTGACGGCGCTCAATCACGGCATCGGCTTCGATACCGCCGCGATCGAACTGCTGCTGCCGACGTACGGCGAATCGCTCGGACTGAAAGGGAAAATCTGCACGAACTGGGCGCTCAATCCACATCCCACGCTGATTCCCGCGATCGAATCCGGCTGGGTGCAGAGCGTGCATTGCTTCGGCAGCGAAGTCGGCATGGAGGACTACATCGCCGCGCGCTCCGACGTGTTCTTCACGGGACGCGACGGCAGCCTGCGCTCGAATCGCGTGTTCTGCCAGCTCGCGGGGCAATACGGCGTCGATCTCTTCATCGGCTCGACGCTGCAGATGGACGCCGACGCGAACTCGTCGACGGTCACGCTCGGACGGCTCGCGGGTTTCGGCGGCGCGCCGAACATGGGACACGATCCGCGCGGCCGCCGTCATTCGAGCGAAGCGTGGCTCAAGCTGCTGAAGAACGATGGCCCGAATCCGAAAATCGCGCGTGGTCACAAGCTCGTCGTGCAGACCGCCGAGACGTACAAGAAAGGCGGCGAGCCGACCATCGTCGATGCGCTCGATGCGATCGCCGTCGGCGAGAAGAGCGGCATGCCGATCGCGCCCGTCATGATCTACGGCGACGACGTCACGCACGTCGTGACCGAGGAAGGCATCGCGTATCTGCATGCGGCCGAAGGCGTCGATGAGCGCCGCGCCGCGCTCGCGGCCATCGCGGGCGTGACGCCCATCGGCATGCGCGCCGATCCTGCCAGAACCGCCGAGTTGAGACGGCGCGGCATCGTCGCATATCCGGAAGATCTGGGCGTACGGCGCGGCGAAGCGAAACGCTCGCTGCTCGCGGCGCGCAGCATCGACGATCTCGTCGCGTGGTCGGGCGGCCTCTACGCGCCGCCCGCGCGCTTCAGAAGCTGGTGATCGCGATGAATGCCCTTCCCTTGTTGCGCGAGGACGTCTGCGAAGTTGCGACGTCGCCGCTGATCATCGCGACACATGCCGTCGATGCGCTCATCGCCGAGGCGCGTCTCACGCCCAAGCCCGCGCTCGTCGATGAACGCGGCAGCGGTGCGCATCGCGATCTCGATCTCGACACGATGCTGCGTTCCGCGCGTGCGCTGCAACCGACGTTCCTCGCGATGGCGCGCGCGGCGCATGGCGCGCGTCCATCGCAGACGCTGCGCGAGCAACTGGCGCGCATCGGCCGTGAAGGCGAAGCCGCGATGATGCGCGCGACGAGCGGCAGCAACGCCCATCGCGGCGCGATCTGGATCGTCGGACTCCTATGCGCGGGCGCGGCGATGCACGCACCGGACGATGCCGACGCGATCTGCGCGTCGGCTGCTGCGATCGCGCGCTACGACGACCGTTATGCGCCGGTATCCGTCACGGCGAGCCACGGCGCGCGCGTGAGCGAACGTTATCGGGTCGCGGGCGCGCGGGGCGAAGCGCGCGATGCTTTTCCGCATGCGCGGCTCATCGGCCTGCCCGCGCTCGACACTGCACGCGCACGCGGTCTCGACGAATCCGGCGCGCGACTCGATGCGCTCATCGCGATCATCGCGTCGTTGGACGATACGTGTCTCCTGCATCGCGGCGGAATGATCGCGCTCGATGCGGCGCAACGCGGCGCGAAGCGCGTGATGAATCATGGCGGCGTGGCCACGCAGGAAGGACGCGCCGCGCTCGTGCGACTCGACGCCGACTTGCTGGCGCTGAACGCATCGCCCGGCGGCGCCGCCGATCTGCTCGCGGCGACACTCTTTCTCGACAGTCTCAGGCGTCTCATTTAAGGCGCATCGAAGAGGAACGAACGATGGAAAACATGCGATACGAATATCCCGCCAAACGACCCGTCGCGCGCCGCGCGCATGTCGGCGTGGTCGGCTCGGGCGATCTCGAAGTGCTGCTCTCGCCGTCGCAAAATGCGAACGCGGAAGTGGTGATCCGCACGAGCGTCGATGGCTATGGCCACGTGTGGAAGAGCGTGCTCGACCGCTTCTTTCAGCGCTACGACGGCGCCGCGAAGATCGAGCTGAACGACTTCGGCGCGACACCCGGCGTCGTCATGCTGAGACTGAACGAAGCCGTCGAAGCGAGCGAAGGAGACACGCCATGAACGCGCACGACATGTTTCTCGCGCGGCACAGCTTCATCGAACTGACGGCACGCGAACGCATCCGGGCGTTGCTCGACAAAGGCACGTTCCGCGAACTGCTCGGTCCGTTCGACCGGATCGAATCGCCGTGGCTCGCGATGCAGAATATCGTCTGCCAGGCCGACGACGGCGCGGTCATCGCGCGCGGCATGCTTGGTGGCGAGCCCGCGTTGATCGCCGCGATCGAGCCTGCGTTTCAGGGCGGCAGCATCGGCGAAGTGTCGGGTGCGAAGATCGCCGCCGCGCTCGAACTGGCTCTGGGCGAATTCGAAGCCGGACGCGCGATCCGCCCCGTCGTGCTGTTCGAAACCGGCGGCGTGCGCTTGCAGGAAGCGAATCTCGGGCTTGCGGCCATCGCGGAAATCCAGGCGGCGATCGTCGCGCTGCGCGCTCATGTGCCGGTGGTCGGCGTGATCGGCGGGATGGTCGGCTGCTTCGGCGGCATGTCGCTCGCGGCCGCGCTCTGCACCGAACTCGTGATGACGCGTCAGGCGCGGCTCGGCATGAACGGGCCGGAAGTGATCGAACAGGAAGCGGGCATCGAAGAACTCGATTCCGGCGACCGGCGCCTGATCTGGTCGATGATCGGCGGCGAGGAACGCGTCGCAGTCGGGCTTGCGGATGGACTCGTCGAAGACGATACCGACCAGGTCCGCGACGCCGTGCTCGCCGCGTTCAAGCGAGGCGTGCCGAAGCAGCATCGCACCGAAAATATCGACGGCTTCATCGCGCGGCTCGCGCAAGTGAACCCGGACGCGATCGATCCCGACACGCTGCGCACACTCTGGGGCACATCATGACCGACGCACTTTCCCGCGGCGAACGCTGGCTCGACGCGCTGACTTCTCCGTCCACGCGAACCGAGAGCGGCCCGATCCGCGCCCGCGACGGCCAGCTCGATGGCGAACGCGCGAGCTTCTTCGCCGTCGTGCCCGATCCGGAAAACCGCTTTCCCCGCGCGACCGATAACGTCGTCGGACTCGAACAAGGCTGGCTGCTCGCGCGCGCCGTGCGCGAAGCCATCGACGCCGATCGCGATGCCGGCGTGAAGCGCCCGATCGTCGCGGTCGTCGATGTGAAAAGCCAGGCGTACGGACGCCGCGAGGAACTGCTCGGCATCCATCTCGCGTGCGCGGCCGCCGTCGATGCCTACGCGAGCGCGCGGCTCGCGGGTCATCCGGTGATCGCGCTGATCGTCGGGCCGGCGATGTCGGGCGCGTACCTCGCGCATGGCTATCAGGCGAACCGCATCGTCGCGCTCGACGCACCCGGCACGGCCGTGCACGCAATGGGCAAGGAAGCCGCCGCACGCGTCACGCGACGCAGCGTCGAAAGTCTCGACGCGCTCGGCGATACCGTCCTGCCGATGTCGTACAAGATGAGCGCGTACGCGAAGCTCGGCTTGCTGCACGAACTGATCGAAGGCGTCGATGCCGATGCGCCCTCTTCCGTCGATATCGAGCGCGTGAAAGCATCGCTCGCGGCAGCGGTGAAGGACGCGCGCAACGGTCCGCGCGACCTGTCGGTGCGGCTCGCGTCCGACGATGCGAAACGCACGCGCGCGGCGTCGATCGAAGTGCGCAGGCGCATGCGCGAGCAGTGGAGCGCGTGATGAACCGGACGCCGCGTCCGCACGATCTGCTGCGGCTCGCGCCCGGCGCGATGATGTTGGACGAAGCGCCGGACTGGGTCGCTGCGTCGCTCGTGCGCGCGCCGTTCGTCGTCGTGCGGCGTGCGCCGCGTATCGGCGATGCGATCGCGGTCGGCGTGCGAGGCGCGACGCGCGGCGAACGCTTCGGCACGTGGATCGAGCCGCGCTGGATCGAAGCGATCCTCACGCCGGAGGATCTGCGCACGCGCGAACCCGATTCAGCGCGCGCCGCGCTGCCCGCGTTCGCGTTGCTGCGCGCTGTGCCTTCGATCATCGATCGATGCAACCTCGACTGGGGCCCGACTGGCAGCGCCGGTTTCGAACTCGCGAGCGCGATGCCGACGATCACGCGCGACAGCGACCTCGATATCGTCGTGCGTGCGCCGGAGCCTTTGCCGCGCGCCGACGCATCGTCGCTCTTCGACGCGCTCTCGCGCGCCGCGCAGGCAGCGGGCACGCGCATCGACGTGCAGATCGAAACATCCGACGCGGCGTTCTCGCTCGCCGAATTCGCGCGCGCGAATCAGCATCGAGGCCTGCGCGTGATGCTGCGGCATGCGGACGGCCCACGGCTCGTCGACGATCCGTGGGCGGCGGCATGATCGCGTATCTCTTTCCCGGACAAGGCGCGCAGACGCCCGGCTTTCTGCATCGTCTCGGCGGCGACGCACCGCATCCGGCGATCGTCCGCACGCTCGCGGAAGCGTCCGCCGTGCTCGGCGAAGACGTGCTCGCGCTCGACACCGCCGATGCCCTCGCGTCGACGGTCGCCGTGCAGGTCGCGCTCGTCGTCGCGGGCGTCGCGGCGGCGCGTGCGCTCGCGGAGGAAGGCATCGAGCCGGAAGCCGTCGCGGGCCTGTCGGTCGGCGCGTATGGCGCGGCGGTCGTCTGCGGCGCGATCGCCTTCGACGACGCGCTGAAGCTCGTGCGCCTGCGCGCCAGCTTGATGCAGGACGCCTATCCGCGCGGTTACGGCATGCTCGCGGTGCTCGGTCTGAACGAGCGCGAGATCGCCCGCGCTATCGCCGACAGCGGCGCCGATGCCTACATCGGCAATCTGAATGCGCCGCGCCAGATCGTCGTGTCGGGCAGCGATGCCGCGCTCGCGCAGGTCCGCGAGATCGCGCTGTCGCGCGGCGCGCGCAAGGCCGAACGGCTCTGCGTGAGCGTGCCGTCGCATTGCGTGCTGCTCGAAAAAGCAGCCGAAAGTCTGATCGACGCGGCGCGCGACGTGCGCATCGACACGCCGCGTATCGCGTATGTCGGCAATCGTGGCGCGCGCGTGCTGCGCCATGCCGATGCCATCCGCGAAGACCTCGCCACCAATCTGCGCTATCCGGTGCGCTGGCACGATTCGACCATCGCGCTTTCCGAGCTCGGCGCGAAAATTTTCGTCGAGATGCCGCCGGGACAAACGCTGACCTCCCTTCTCGCCGACGCCCTGCCCGGCGCGCCCGCCTACGCGATGGACGCCGCGCCGATCGGATCGATTGCCGCGCGCGTGCGGATCGCACGAAACCGCGCGAACGATTGATTCGCTTCCCGTGCGCGACTGATGCGCGCTTCGCGCTGGCGTTTTTATCCTTTCTGCCTACAAAATCGGAATTTTCGTGTAGCTTACAAGTCGACTGTCATTAGCATTGCGCCGGCGTCCGCGCATTTCTGCGCAACGACAACCAAAATGACATTCCAAAGGTAAAACTATGACGATCTTCCGCATCGCGCTTGCGGCATCCGCCGTGTTCACCCTCGCGTCGTGCAGCAGCATGACCAGCATGGATCCGAATCAACTGATGCAATCCGGGCAACTGGCGACGCAGGCATTGTCGCTCAGCGATTCCGACGTCCGCACGCTGTCCGATAAATCCTGCGTCCAACTCGACAAGGAAAACCAGATTGCGCCGGCCAACAGTCCGTACACGCAGCGCCTGAACAAGATTTCGAAGCAGCTCGGCGACAACATCAACGGCGTGCCCGTCAACTACAAGGTCTACATGACGAAGGACGTCAACGCGTGGGCGATGGCGAACGGTTGCGTGCGCGTCTACAGCGGCCTCATGGACCTGATGAACGACGACGAAGTGCGCGGCGTCGTCGGGCACGAAATGGGTCACGTGGCGCTCGGCCACACCAAGAAGGCGATGCAGGTCGCGTATGCGACGTCGGCGGCGCGCTCGGTGGCGGCATCGGCGGGCGGGGTCGTCGGGAATCTGTCGGCATCGCAGCTCGGCGATCTGTCGGAGAAGTTCGTGAACGCGCAGTTCTCGCAATCGCAGGAAAGCGCCGCCGACGACTACTCGTTCGACACGCAAAAGAAGAAGGGATACAACCCGGCGGGACTCGTGACCGCGTTCCAGAAGCTCGCATCGATCGATGGCGGCAAGTCGAGCATGCTCGATTCGCATCCGTCGTCGCCGGCACGAGCGAAGCATATTCAGGATCGGATCGCGTCGGGGAAGTAACGCGTAGTTGAGCGCAACGCGCGCGCGTTGGCAAAGAACAATCAGAAGAAGTAGTAGTGCACGCCACGGTCAGGCTATCGTTGCGGCGATGACCGCCCTGGTAGCTCGACGTGTCGCCGGTATATTCGGCTGCCACGCTCCAGTTTTTCTCGAGCTTGTATTCGACGCCGCCGCCGTAATGCAGACGCGTATCGGGCCACGTGCCCGTGAAGCCGATACGTCCGTACGGCATGATGTTTCCGTCGACGGGCATGCCGAACTTCAGGTCGATGCCACCGTCTTTCCCGGTCGTCGAGCCGTCGTGAAAATCCATGAATCCTTCGAAGCCGATCACGAACTGGCCGACGTCGTAATTCACGCCGGCCACGAGACCGGGGAAGTACGTCGTCTGCGTGGACTTCGGGTCCGGGCCGGTAATGTCCGACCAGTCGACACCGAACTTCGCACCGACATAAGGACCGGCGAACTGGCTATGCGGGCCTTGTACGCCCATCAGCTTGAGAAGAGTCGGATCGAGCGCTTCCGAATGCGCCTGTGCCGCGCAGAGCAGCGACAAGAGCGCTGGAGCAATGAGCTTGCTGATAACTGCCATGACTGAACTGCCAACCTTGAAAAAGGTGTTGCCCGATGGCGTCGGCGCATTCGGGCAATACCGTAATCGGGACAACGAACGTACGCGTTGCGTTGCACTCTTGCTTGCCTGACGGCAAGCAACCCGCGAGGTTAGTTAGCTCCGGTCAGCATAGAAAGCGGAAATGTCCTAAAGCGAGGCGGCGTGTTGTCGTATGAACTTCGCGCAGGATAACGAACCAATTCGCTGGCACGAAAGCCGATCGCCGCGCAAAAAGAAAAAGCCCCGCAAGTTTTTAAGCTTGCGGGGCCTTTCTACGACAACTGGCGGAGACGGAGGGATTCGAACCCTCGATCCAGTTTTTAGCCAGATGCTCCCTTAGCAGGGGAGTGCCTTCGACCTCTCGGCCACGTCTCCCAAACTTTTCGTCGCACCGGGAGTGCAGTGCAACGAGATCGAGATAATAACGTGTTCGCAGGCGCGGGTCAAACTGGCGTGATTATTTTTTTCAAAACGATCAATACCGAAAGGCCCTGCTCCGCAAACCGCAACGGAGCGCAGGATTCAAACCCGCGCTATTTACGCGCGGTCGAGCTCGAACGCCTTGTGCAGCGCGCGCACGGCGAGTTCGGTGTACTTCTCGTCGATCAGCACCGAAATCTTGATTTCCGATGTGGAGATCATCTGGATGTTGATGCCCTCTTCCGACAGCGTGCGGAACATCGTGCTCGCGATGCCCACATGCGAGCGCATGCCAACGCCCACCACCGACACCTTCGACACCTTCGGGTCGCCCAGCACGGTTTCCGCCTGCACGTGGCCCTTCACCTGGTTGTTCAGGATTTCGAGCGCGCGGTGGTAATCGCCGCGGCCGACCGTGAACGTGAAGTCGGTCTTGCCGTTCACGCTCTGGTTCTGAATGATCATGTCGATGTCGATGTTCGCATCGGCGACCGGTCCGAGAATCTGATACGCGACGCCCGGCTTGTCGGGCACGCCCATGACCGCGATGCGCGCTTCGTCGCGCTGGAACGCGATGCCAGAAATCACTGCTTTTTCCATGTTCTCGTCTTCTTCAAAAGTAATCAGGGTGCCGGAGTGCATTTCGGCTTCGAGCGGCATCAGCGGATCGGTCAGGCTGGAGAGCACGCGCGTCTTCACCTGATACTTGCCGGCGAATTCCACCGAGCGGATCTGCAGCACCTTCGAGCCCAAGCTCGCCATTTCCAGCATTTCCTCGAAGGTCACGCGGTCGAGCCGGCGCGCTTCTTCGACGACGCGCGGATCGGTCGTGTAGACGCCGTCGACGTCGGTGTAGATCAGGCACTCGTCCGCCTTCATGGCCGCCGCAATGGCCACGGCCGACGTGTCCGAGCCGCCGCGGCCGAGCGTCGCGATATGACCTTCCGGATCGACGCCCTGGAAGCCCGTGATGACCACGACCTTGCCCGCGTCGAGATCCTTCAGCACGCGCTCGCCGTCGATTTCGCTGATGCGCGCCTTCGTGAACGCGCTGTCCGTCTTGATCGGCACTTGCCAGCCGGCATAACTCACGGCGTCGAGGCCTTCGGCGTGCAGCGCGATGGCGAGAAGCCCCACGCTCACCTGCTCGCCGGTGGAGGCAATCATGTCGAGTTCGCGCGGGTCCGGGTCGGCCTTGATGTCGCGTGCGAGGCCGAGCAGGCGATTGGTTTCGCCGGACATCGCCGAGGGCACGACGACCATCTTGTGGCCTGCCTTGTGCCATTTGGCGACGCGCTTGGCGACGTTCTTGATGCGCTCGACCGAGCCCATCGAAGTGCCGCCGTATTTGTGTACGATGAGTGCCATTGTCGTTTTGAACTGGAGGGAAAACCGCGCTTCACGCGCGTTGGCGCGAGAGCGCTTGAGACTCGCGCTCGATTTGCTTCAGGGGATGTCGAAGCCTACGAACAGCGGGCGCTGCCGCACGCCCGTCGCGCGCTCGCACGAATGTTGTACGCGGCGCACGGATGCGTCGATGCGGGCGAAATCGAGTCTTTTGAACGGAGATGCCGCGCAAAAACGCGCCTGGGCGAAACGAGTTACCGTACCCGATCGAGGCTGAAATTACAAGATGGAGCGCCGGTGACGCCGATTTTACCGGCTTCGGCACAACGGCTGCTGAAAAGCACCCTACGCCAGCAGCAAATCCGGCCGCCACGAAATGCGGCGCAGCGACCCGAGCGCCGCGCTAGGCGCCGCGTCGCGATTCACGCCCACATGCGGCACGAACAGCAACGCGTCGCCGACGAAAAGCAGCGGCACATCGCGCTTCCAGGCGGGCACGCCGCGCTCCTGGAACAGATTCTTGAGCGTGCGGCTCGGCGCTTCGGACGCGACGCGCATGCGCTCGCCGCCGGCACGCGAGCGCGCGACGAGCGGCGCGGCACGCAGCACGCCGTCGCCGACGACGTTATCGGCGGGTTCATCGACGGGTTCGAACACGAACGAGCCGCGCCACTGCGGCAGACGCCATACCTCTTCGCCCTGCCATTGCAGTTCCTGCGCGGCTTTGAACGCGGGCGCGCCTTCGTCGAGATCGGGCGCATCGCCGCTGTCGCCCGGCTCCCAGAACAACACATTGCGATAAACACGCAGGCTATGCCCGGCATGATCAACGCGCAGCGCATGGCCATCGCGCGCGGCGGCCGCATCGCGCAACTGGCGCAGCATGTCGGCGATACGCGCCGTCGATGCCGCCAGCAAGCCGCGCGAGCGCATCCAGAAACGCATGAGGTTGATCGCGCGGTCGTCGTCGAGGGCGAGGAACGCGTCGAGCATCAGCGCGCCCTCTTCGCCCGCGCTCTGCACGTGCGCCAGATCGATGCGCGCGAGCTGGTCCAGAAGCCGCTGCGCCGACGCCGCATGCGATGCCGTGCGCGCAAGCGCGTCGCGAAAACCGGGAAAATGCACGGCGAGCACAGGCAGCACGTCATGCCGCAGCGCGTTGCGCGAATAGCGCGTGTCGCCGTTGGATTCGTCGTCGATCCAGCTCAGATCATGTTCGTGCGCGTATTGCTCGAGCTGCGCGCGCAGCAATCGCAGCAGCGGACGCAGACGCGGCACCGCTCCGTCCGCGCGCTGCGGCGCCATCGCCGCGAGACCCGCGACGCCCGCGCCGCGCAGCAGTTGCAGCAGCACGGTTTCGGCCTGATCGTCGGCGTGATGCGCGATCAGCAGTGCGTTCGCGCCGTGCTCGTCGCAGAGGTCGTCGAGCGCACGGTAACGCGCGTCGCGCGCCGCCGCTTCGAGGCTCTCGCCGCCCGCGCGCGCGACATCGACATGACGGGCGGCGTAACGCACGTCGAGCGATGCCGCAAAGCTTTCGCAATGCGCGGCCCACGCGTTCGCGTTGGGGCTCAGGCCGTGATGAATGTGGAACGCGACGACCCGCCGCGCGCCGAAGCAGCGCACGGCCGCATCGAGCAGCACGGTGGAGTCGAGTCCGCCGCTCAATGCCACCGCGAGAAGTGCATCGGAGGAAAGATCCGCGTCCGAAACCGTCGCGCGCACCGCCTCGAAGACGAGGCGGCCGGCTGGGGTTTCGTTATCGGAAGTCACGAGAGTTCGTGAAAGATGAGTTGCCGAAGTTGGCGGGCTTACGCGCCCGGCAGCGATTCCTTGTACTTGCCGTACGCCATCAGCTTCTCGAAGCGGCGCTCGCGCAAGTCGTTGACGCTCATGCCCTGGAACTGACGCAGCGAATCGGCGAGCGCGCGACGCAGGAGCGCGGCCATGCCCTTCGCATCGCGATGCGCGCCGCCGAGCGGCTCGTTCACGATCTTGTCGATGAGACCGAGCGCCTTCAGGCGATGCGCGGTGAGGCCGAGCGCTTCGGCCGCTTCCGGCGCCTTCGCCGCGCTCTTCCACAGAATCGACGCGCAGCCTTCGGGCGAGATCACTGAGTAGGTGGAGAACTGCAGCATCATCACGGTGTCGGCGACGGCGATCGCGAGTGCACCGCCCGAGCCGCCTTCGCCGATGATCGTCGTGATGATCGGCGTCTTGAGCTCGGCCATCACATACAGATTGCGTCCGATGGCTTCGGACTGTCCGCGCTCTTCCGCGCCGATGCCCGGATACGCGCCCGGCGTATCGACGAACGTGAAGATCGGCAGGCTGAACTTCTCCGCCGTGCGCATCAGACGCTCGGCCTTGCGATAACCCTCGGGGCGCGGCATGCCGAAGTTGCGCAGCGCGCGTTCCTTCGTGTCGCGGCCCTTCTGATGACCGATGATCATGCACGGCTGACCGTTGAAGCGCGCAAAGCCGCCGACGATCGCGAGGTCGTCCGCATAGGCGCGATCGCCATGCAGTTCGTGGAAATCGGTGAAAAGCTCGCTCACATAGTCGAGCGTGTACGGGCGCTGCGGGTGACGCGCGATTTGCGAAACCTGCCACGGTGACAGGTTCGCGTAGAGATCCTTCGTGAGCTGCTGGCTCTTTTTCGACAGCCGCTCGATTTCTTCCGAAATATCGACAGCGGAATCGTCCTGAACGAAGCGGAGTTCTTCGATCTTCGCTTCGAGTTCAGCGATCGGCTGCTCGAAATCCAGAAACGTGGTCTTCATATGTTCGAGTCCTAGAACAGCGGGCAGCGCGTATTCTAACCGCGTCCGTCCCTCAAAAATTCGCGCGGGAACTATCGATTATAAATCAACGATAGCCCGCGAAATTCGCGCGTCCTGCGCGTGTGTATTTTAATGATCCGCCGGAATCGGATTGAGACTGCGCCACATGTACCACGTCGCGACCGTACGCCATGGCTCCCAGTTCGCTGCCACTTCGCGCGCCTCGCTGCGCGTCACCGGCTCCCCGCTGAAGTAGTTGACGCTGATGGCCTGAATCAGCCCGAGATCGTCGAGCGGCAAAACGTCCGGCCGCGACAGATTGAAGATGAGGAACATCTCGGCGGTCCATCGGCCGATGCCGCGAATCTGCGTAAGCTCGGCGATGACGGCTTCGTCGTCCATCGATGTCCATGCATCGACATGCAGCGCACCGGATTCGAAATGCTGCGCGAGATCGAGAATGTATTCGGCCTTGCGTCGGGACAAGCCGCACGCCTGCAGCTTCTCGTGGCCGAGCCGGATGAAATGCGCGGGGTGAACCTCGGGACACGCGCCTTTCACGCGTTCCCAGATTGCTTGCGCGGCCTTCACGGAAATCTGCTGACCGGCCACCGAGCGCGCGAGCGTCGAAAACGGATCGCCGAGATTGACGAGATGGATCTCGCCGAACTTCGGGATCAGCTTCTTGAGGATGCGGTCACGCTTCATGAGATCGGCGCATGCGCGATCCCAGTAGTCGGGACGAACGATCTCGCGCGTGAGCCCGCCGATCTGCACCGGTACCGCCGCATCGGACGTGACGACGCGCGACTTGCGCACGACCTCGCCACGCTCCGCGACGAGCGCCTGCGCGTTCGCGCCATCGCCGGCGACAGCGCGGCCGTTGCCCTTCGCGGGCGACGCTTCGGCTTCTTCCGTACCCGCCTTCGATGGCCGCGCGGCGCCGTTCAGGCGCGCCGCCGTCCCGGGCTTCGCCGCCTTGAGTGCAGCGCTTCTGGCCGTCTTGCGGCCGACCGTTGCACCTGCGCCATCGATCTTCTGCGTGTTCGCTTTCGTTTGCGCGCCGCGCGTGCGCTTTGCCGCGCCCGACGCATCGCTAACAGACGCGGGTCGTTTGACCGGCGTCTTCCTGGCCGTTGCCATCTTGCCTCCTGCCTGGTGAGTCGATCAGAGGGTACGAAGGGCCGCGTTCAAACGCGGCGCCATTCGGTCGACCCACCCGGTTTGTCTTCAAGCGCAATACCGGCTTCGAGCAATTCGGCGCGAATCCGGTCTGCTTCGGCATAGTTCTTCGCTTGCTTCGCGGCGATGCGCGCGGCGATCTTCGCTTCGATCTCTTGCGGCGAGAGTCCTTGCTCCGAACCCGTGCCGCTCGCCTGCTGCAGGAACGCACGCGGTTCGCGCCCGAGCAGACCGAGCACGCCCGCGAGACCCTTGAGCTGGCGAGCGAGCGCGGGATCGCGCGTACGATTCACTTCGCTCGCGAGATCGAACAGCACCGACACGGCCACGGGCGTGTTGAAGTCGTCGTTCATCGCAGACTGGAAACGCTGCGCGCTCGCCTCGTTCCAGTCAAGTTGCTGATTGTCCGGCTCGACATCCTTCAACGCCGTATATAGGCGCGTCAATGCGTTCTTCGCATCGTCGATATGCACGTCGCTGTAATTCAGCGGCGAACGATAGTGTGCCCGCGCAATAAAGAAGCGCACGACTTCAGCATCAAATTTTTCAAGGACTTCGCGGATCGTGAAGAAGTTGCCGAGCGACTTCGACATCTTCTCGTTGTCGATCTGCACATAGCCGTTGTGCATCCAGTAGTTCACGAACCGCTTGCCGGTCGCGCCTTCGCTCTGCGCGATCTCGTTCTCGTGATGCGGAAACTGCAGGTCCTGCCCGCCGCCGTGGATGTCGAACTGATCGCCGAGCAGCGTGCAGCCCATCGCCGAACATTCGATGTGCCAGCCCGGACGTCCGCGGCCCCACTTCGAATCCCAGCCGGAGTCGGCGGGTTCGTTGGGCTTCGCCTGCTTCCACAGCACGAAGTCGAGCGGATCTTCCTTCGCGTCGTTCGCGGCGACGCGCTCGCCCGCGCGCAGGTCTTCGAGCGACTTGCCCGAGAGCTTGCCGTAGTCGGCGAACTTGCGCACCGCGTAGTTCACGTCGCCGTCCTTCGCCTGATATGCGTAGCCGTTCGCCTGCAACGCATCGATCATGCCGAGCATCTGCGGGATGAAGTCGGTCGCGCGCGGCTCGATGTTCGGGCGCTGGACGCCGAGCGCGTCGGCATCTTCATGCATCGCCGTGATGAAGCGATGCGTGAGCGACTTGATCGGCTCGTTGTTCTCGACCGCGCGGCGGATGATCTTGTCGTCGATGTCCGTGATGTTCTGCACGAACGTGACCTTGTAGCCGATCGTGCGCAGCCATCGTTGCACAATATCGAACACCACCATCACGCGCGCATGGCCGATGTGACAATAGTCATACACCGTCATTCCGCAGACATACATGCGTACCTCGCCGGCTTTGAGCGGCGTGAAGGGTTGCTTGTCACGGGCGAGCGTGTTGTAGATGCGCAGCGAGTTCATAGAAGGCGAAGCATAGACCGGAGTCAACCGTGTGCAGGGCAGCAGGCGGCGTGGTCGATGCGTGCGGGAGCGAACGAGACCCACACGCGAGCACGAACACGACGGTCATGCGACCAGGACGGAAGCGGCCACGAGTGGCAAAAGACAGTCTGGCGCCGGCGCGATACGCGTGCCTGGAGAACCAGGCGCAAGACACGTGCGCGGGACGTGCAGACCTTTTGTTAGAATGGGTCGGAGTATAACACCGGGACTTGAGCCTATGAAATGTCGAAGCGGCCGCGCGGCGGGCTTTACGAGCCGCGCTCCGGGCCAGGCTGAAAGCCTTGCCGGACGGTGTGCCGCATCGGGCATTTCTGCTCGCACATCGATCGTCGCGATCGTTCACGCATCCACGCGCTCGCGGTCTCTTTCGCCGCTTTCGTGGCTTCTTTCGCTGCATCATTCTTTGACTCGATTCCAAGTGACTCATCGCAAAGCGCGCACGTCTCTGCAACTCTCTTGCCGGTTCGCTTCCCGGACGCTCGCCATCGCCACCTTCGCGTTCGCCGCATGCGTCGGCATGTCCGGGGCCGCGCTCGCGCAGACCTCGACCGCCACGCGCGATGACACGCCGCAAATCGACTCGGCCATCGCGAACAAAGACTGGAACGCCGCGCTCACGCAACTCGATGCGCGCATCGCGAGCAATCCGCGCGACGTGCAGGCGAAGTTCAAGCGCGCCACCGTGCTCGCGCGACTGAACCGCGACGACGACGCCATCGCCGCCTTCACCGAAATCACGCAGGCCTATCCCGAACTGCCCGAGCCGTACAACAACCTCGCCGCGCTCTACGCGAAGAAGGGCCGCTACGAAGACGCGCGCGCCGCGCTCGAAACGGCGGTCAAGGCGAACCCCGGCTATGCGCTCGCCTACGACAACCTGGGCGATCTTTATCTTCGTCTCGCGAGCGAGTCGTACAAGCGCGCGCAGTCGCTCGGCTCGAAGAGCCCGCTCACGAGCCAGCGCATCACGGCTATCCAGAACATCTACACGCCGCCGAAGAAGCGCGCGGGGACAGCCGACGGCGCATCCGGAGCGGGCGCGGCCATCGCGCCGCGCACGGCCGCCGATGAATGGGCGCCCGCGTCCGGCCCGGTGTCGCCGGCCATGCCCGCGCCCGACGAGTTCTCGCCGTTCGGCGGCCCGACCGGCCCGCTGCCGACCACGCCCTATGTCGCACCGAAGGCGCAGCCGTAAGCGCCCTTCGCTGCCGACTGTCCGCATTCACCACACGAGGATCGATCCTTCATGAAATTCCTGATGTTGGCGCTTTCGAGCGCGGCCCTGATTGCGAGCGCGCCGGCGTTCGCCCAGCCGAATGCGCAGGCCGCGCACCCCACCGTGCTCATCAAGACCACGCAAGGCGACATCAAGGTCGAGTTGTATCCCGAGAAAGCGCCGAAGACCGTTGCGAACTTTCTTGACTATGTGAAGTCCGGTCAGTACAGCGGCACGATCTTCCATCGCGTGATTCCGGGCTTCATGATCCAGGGCGGCGGTTTCAGCACGAGCTTCGCCGAGAAGCCGACGCGCGCGCCGATCCCGCTCGAAAGCAGGAACGGTCTGAAGAACGCCACGGGCACGCTCGCGATGGCGCGCACGAGCGACCCGAACTCGGCCACCGCCCAGTTCTTCATCAATACGGTCGATAATGCGGGTCTCGACTATCCGAGCCCGGACGGCAACGGCTATGCCGTGTTCGGCAAGGTCGTCGCGGGCATGGACGTCGTGAAGAAGATCGAAGGCAGCCCGACCACCACGCGCGGGCCGATGCAGGACGTGCCGCAAAAGCCGACCGTGATCGAGTCGGCCACCGTGGTCTCGCAGTAATCCGAAGCGCCTGTCGCTAACCTGGCGCGCGCGCCGCGCCAGCGCTCAATCAAACTCAATGGAGTGAACATCATCATGGTCGAACTACATACCAACCACGGCGTCATCAAGCTGGAACTGGACGCGGACAAGGCGCCGAAGACCGTCGAGAACTTCCTCAACTACGTGAAGAAGGGTCACTACGACAACACCGTGTTCCACCGCGTGATCGACGGCTTCATGATCCAGGGCGGCGGCTTCGAGCCGGGCATGAACCAGAAGCCGACGGATGCGCCGGTCAACAACGAAGCGAACAACGGTCTCAAGAACGACGCCGGCACGGTCGCGATGGCGCGCACGAACGATCCGCATTCGGCGACCGCGCAGTTCTTCATCAACGTGAAAGACAACGACTTCCTGAACCATTCGTCGCCGACGCCGCAAGGCTGGGGCTACACGGTGTTCGGCAAGGTGGTCGAAGGCATGGATGTCGTCGAGAAGATCAAGAAGGTCAAGACCGGTTCGAAGGGCTTCCATCAGGACGTGCCGGTCGACGACGTGGTGATCGAGAAGGCCGTCGTGGTCTGATCCTGGTCATTGCATGATCGATACGAAGACTTCATTCGATCGCGAAGCAGCGGGTGCAGCGAACAACGCGCGCCCGCTGTTTTTCATTGCCGATCTGCATCTCTCGGAAGCGATTCCGAAAACGGTCGCGGCTTTCGAGCATTTCATCGAGGTCACGGCGAACGATGCGGACTCCGTTTTCATTCTCGGCGACCTGTTCGAGTTCTGGATCGGCGACGACGTTCTCGATGGTCCCGCGAACGACGCGCGCGCCAGCTTCGCGCGCCGCATGACGCGCCTCATGCACACGCTCTCCGAACGCGGCATCGGTCTCTACGTGATGCACGGCAATCGCGATTTCCTGCTGGGCAAGCGCTTCATGAAAGACGCGGGCGCAATGCCGCTGCCCGACCCGTTCGTGATCACCGCGTTCGGCAGGCGCGTCGTGCTCGCGCACGGCGATGGCCTGTGCACGGCGGATCGCGCGTATCAGGGCTTCCGCAAGTTCGCGCGCAACCGCTTCGCGCAGCGTCTTTTTCTGGCGTTGCCGCTCGACACGCGCCTCGGGATCGGCCAGCGCATGCGCACGAAAAGCGAAGGCTCGCGCGTGATGGGCGACAAGGCGAAATACGATGTCACGAAGAAGGCCGTGTCCGAGCTTTTCATCCACAGCCACACGAATACGCTGATTCACGGCCACACGCATCGTCCGGCGATGCATCGCGAAGTCGCGGGCGTGCGCTGGGTCCTGCCCGACTGGGAACTGGATGCGAACACGCCGCGCGGCGGCTATCTGCGCCTCGATGACGAAGGCGTGCGCGCGCTGCCGCTCTAGCGTTCGAGCGACGCGACCCGCTCTTCCGTGGCCTTGCCGTCCATCGACGTGCACAGGCGCTTGAGATCGACGAGCGCGGCGCCATCGACGGCATTGAGCGCTTCGACGCGCGCGCCGAGCCGCTCCAGCGCCGCTACGATGTCGTCGATGCGCTGTGTCTGCGTCGACGCGTGATCGATCAGGCCGTGGATCGCGAGCGACACCGGATCGTCAGCGTTCGGCGTGATGCCGTAGGCGCAGAAGCCTTCGCTCTTCGTTTCCTTCGGCTTCGAAACCGCCGGCATCACGATGCGCGCTGGATTGCCTACGGCCGTGCCGCCCGCCGGCACCGGCTTCACGACCACCGCGTTCGAACCGATCTTCGCTTCCGCGCCGACAGTAAAGCCGCCGAGCACCTTCGCGCCCGCGCCGACGATCACGCCGCGTTCGAGCGTCGGATGGCGCTTCGCCCCGCGCGTGAGCGACGTGCCGCCGAGCGTCACGCCCTGATAGATGGTGCAGTCGTCGCCGATTTCCGCCGTCTCGCCGATCACCACGCCCATGCCGTGATCGATGAACACGCGCCGCCCGAGCGTCGCGCCCGGATGAATCTCGATGCCCGTGAGAAAGCGCGCGATCTGCGACACGAACCGCGCGAGCCAGCGCCATTGCCCGCGCCAGCACGCGTTCGCCACGCGATGCAGGACGATCGCGTGCAGCCCGGGATAACAGGTGACGACTTCCCAGGCGCTGCGGGCGGCGGGATCGCGCTCGCGGATGGCGGCGATGTCTTCGCGAAGTCGGTCGAACATGGCGGTATCTCGATTGTGGGAAGGGGCGTGCAGGCGTCCGTGCAATGAAAACCTAAAGCACGGAACGCGCAAAGCTTATATCGGCTGTCGCCGTTTTTCGCCGATTGTAGGACGAGCGCGAAGAGTTCGCTCGATGCCCCCGACGGCAGCGCGGTCGTCGCCATCGGGCAAGCGAGGGCACGCGCGTTCTAGTCTTTCTTGGTGTGCAGCAGGATGTGCTTCGCCATTCCGCGGAGGATATTCACTTCTTCGCGCTCCAGTCCCGATCGCGCGAAGAGCCGCCGCACGCGCGACATCAGCTTCTTCGGATTGGCCGGATCGAGGAAATCCAGCGCGACGAGCGCGTCTTCGAGATGCGCGTACATGCCTTCTATTTCTTCGCTCGACGCGCTCTGCCCCGCCGATTCGACGACGGCAAGCGCATTCGCGGGCGTCTGAAACGCGAGCCGCAGTTCGTAGGCGAGCACCTGGACGGCCTGCGCGAGATTGAGCGAGCTGTAGGCGGGGTTGGCGGGAATATGCGCGAGCGCGCTGCAGCGCTCGACATCCGCGTTCGACAGCCCCGTGCGCTCGTTGCCGAATACGAGCGCGATGTCGCCGTGACGCACGAATTCGTGCGCGCGTTCGGCGAGCGCGCGCGGCGGCATCTGCGGCGGACCGTATTCGCGCATGCGCGCCGTGAGCGCGACCGACCAGTGCACGCCCACGAGGGCATCGGCGAGGGAATCGACGACATGGGCGGACGCGAGGACGTCATCGGCGCCGGAGGCCATCGCGATGGCTTCGGGCTCGTTCTTGACGTCGGCCAGTCGCGGCGCGACGAGGACGAGGCGCGCGAAGCCCATCGTCTTCAACGCGCGTGCGGCCGCGCCGACATTGCCGGGATGACTCGGCTCGACGAGGATGAAGCGCGTGGAGGTGAAGCCGCCTGCGGGCGCGGAAAGTTCGTTGGGTTCCAAGGCGCGATATGTGCTGAATGTGCGAAGCCGATATGTTAACGCGCTTTGCCGAAGCGGCGAAAACGCGCGGCCACTTTCGGGTAAAATGGCCCCTTCGCGCGCCGCGAACGGTTTTTTCATTCAGTCGAACCTTCGCGCGGACGCACCGCTCTTATTCAATTCGTCTTTCGTCGACATAGTCGTTGTCGCCAACTTTTCCGTCCGCGCATTCATTTCACGTGAGCGCCGGCCGTCAGAGGATTTCGCTCATGCATCCGATGCTCAACATCGCTGTCAAGGCCGCACGCCGCGCCGGACAGATCATCAATCGCGCGTCGCTCGATCTGGACCGCATCCAGGTCAGCAAGAAACAGCACAACGACTTCGTGACGGAAGTCGACAAAGCGTCCGAAGCCGCCATCATCGAGACGCTGCACACCGCCTATCCCGATCACTCCATCCTCGCCGAAGAATCCGGCGAAACGGATCGCGAGTCGGAGTTCCAGTGGATCATCGATCCGCTTGACGGCACGACCAACTTCATCCACGGCTTCCCGTACTACTGCGTGTCGATCGCGCTCGCGCACAAGGGCGTCGTGCAGCAGGCCGTCATCTACGATCCGACGCGCAACGACCTCTTCACCGCATCGCGCGGCCGCGGCGCGTATCTGAACGAACGGCGCATCCGCGTCGGCAAACTGGATCGTCTGTCGGATGCGCTCATCGGTACGGGCTTCCCGTTCCGCGACGGCCAGGGCCTGAACGGCTACATGCGCCTCTTCAGCGAAATGACGCTGTCGTGCGCGGGCCTGCGCCGTCCGGGCGCCGCCGCGCTCGATCTCGCGAACGTCGCGGCCGGGCGTCTCGACGGCTTCTTCGAGCAAGGCATCCATCCGTGGGACGTGGCGGCGGGCAGCCTGATGATCACGGAAGCGGGCGGGCTCGTCGGCAACTACACCGGCGAATCCGATTTCCTCTTCAAGAACGAGATCGTCGCGGCCAATCCGAAGGTGTACGCGCAGATGATCAAGATTCTCGACATGTACTCGCGCACGCGTCTGACCGGCGAATAAGCCGCATCGACGGAGCGCGCCCTGCGCTCCGTCGTTTCTCTTCCCTCGCGCTTCGGGCGCGCTGCCTGCTCTGCAACGAATGCGGGGCTCCGCTACAGTGCAAGCTTTTCCCCCGTCTGTCCGCTCCTGCGGCGCGCGCCGCGCCACACGTCACCCCTGCTCATGAAGAAAGGCTTCTACACGATCATCGCTGCGCAGTTCGTTTCGTCGCTCGCCGACAATGCGCTCTTGATCGCCGCGATCGCCATGCTCGCCGTCGTGCATTCGGCGCCGTGGGTCACGCCGCTTTTGCAAATCTTCTTCACGATTTCGTATGTGGTGCTCGCACCATTCGTGGGCGCATTCGCCGATGCCATTCAGAAGCGCCACGTCATGTTCGTCTCGAACGCGCTCAAGGCGGCCGGCTGCGCGATGATGATCGCAGGCGTCCATCCGATGCTCGCGTACGGCGTCGTCGGTCTGGGCGCGGCCGCGTATTCGCCCGCGAAGTACGGCATTCTCACCGAGCTCCTGCCGCCGCAGAAGCTGATCGCCGCGAACGCGTGGCTCGAATCCGCCACGGTCGGCTCGACGATTCTCGGCACCGTGATCGGCGGCGCGCTCGTGAGTCAGGTCGTCGGGCGCTGGGCCACACATGCGCATCTGCCGCTCGTGAACACCGCCGCGCACGCCGCGCTGTTCGCCGTGATGGTGATCTATGCGTCGGCGGCCGTCATCAACGTGTTCATTCCGGACACCGGCGCGCGCTACCCGAATCTCTTGAACCAGCCGACCCGGCTCGTCCACGATTTCTCGCATTGCTTCAAGGTGCTGTGGAAGGACAAGCTCGCGCAGATCGCGCTGTGGGTCACGACGCTGCTCTGGGGCGCGGCCGTCACGCTCCAGTTGCTCGTGCTCAAATGGGCCGATGCGAACCTCGGCCTGACGCTCTCGAAGGCCGCCGTGCTGCAGGGCGTAACGGGCATCGGCATCGCGCTCGGCGCGGCGGCGGCGTCCGCGTGGATCGTGCTGCGCCAGTCGCTCAAGGTGCTGCCGGTGGGCGTGCTCATCGGCGCCGTATCGGTCGCGATGGCGTTCTACAACAAGGATTTGTTCCCGGCGGGCTCGGGCGTGCAGATCGGTCCGTTGTTCGCGCCCGCGTACATCCTGATGGCGTATCCGCTGATGATTGCGCTGGGCGGTTTATCCGGTTTCTTCATCGTGCCGATGAACGCGATCCTCCAGCATCGCGGCGCGACGCTGCTTTCCGCCGGGCACTCCATCGCGGTGCAGAACTTCAACCAGAATCTCGCCGTGCTCGCGATGCTCGGCGCTTACGCGCTGCTTCTGACGACCAAGGTGCCGGTGCAGTGGATCATCGTCGTATTCGGCCTTTTCGTGTGCCTGATGATGGCGCTCGCCATGCGCCGCCACACGCAAAACGAGCGTGAAACGGATCTCGGCGCGCTAGTCGAGGAATGAAGCTTGCTCCACGGTGTATTCTGGGTTCATACCCCGACGCCGGCGGACGAGGAAGAGGGATGGAACGCAGGCGGCGGGGCGAAGTCGTAACGCTGTAGGCGCGCGCCGGGATTGCTGCGCGAGCTGTGATTACAGTGACGAATGCGAAGCGGACCCGGCCATAATCATTACTCGGCAACGTCAATAAAGGAGCAAGGAAATGGGATTGTTCACACGTTCGACGCTCGACAGCAAGATCAATGGCGCAGCCGATCTCGGCCAGCGCGCGGTGCGCGGTGCGAGTGACGCCGTCGATTCGGCCAGCGGCCAGTTGCGAAGTCTGCTCGACGATCTGGAAAGCTCTATCCAGAACGCGAAGGACATCGATACGGACAAGCTGCGCAAGGAGTTGCAGTCGAAACTGAAAACCGCGCGTTCGCAGTTGAATGGCGCGAACGGCGCGCTGGCGGGCAGGCTGAACGATGCCGCCGGTTACGCCGACGACTTCGTCCATGACAGGCCGTGGCATACGCTCGGCGCGGTGGCCGGTCTCGCGTTGCTCGTCGGTTATCTCGCCGGGCGCGCGTGAGGCGCTTCGGCATCATCGAAACTTGCCGCCGGAACGCCATCGCGCGCGTTCCGGCTGCGTGCTCCGCCCTCGCGACAGCCGCGAGGGCGCGATGCACGCGTGCCCTCACGATCTCCGTCCGCTAGCGACATTTCATTGGCCGTTCGGCCGACTCCGCCGTCATCCCGCGACAGGTTAAACTCATGCCCTATCGGCTGATTGGCGGCCGGCGCACGTCGCGTCCGGCCGTCTGGTCGTTCCGGCTTTCACAGCACGCAAGATGGGCAATCACACGGCACTCCCCGACACTTCCCCCGACACCGCCGCGCCGCTCGCGGACCTGTCGCAGCACACGCCCATGATGCAGCAGTATCTGCGCATCAAGGCGGAGCATCCTGGCACGCTCGTTTTCTACCGGATGGGCGACTTCTACGAGCTTTTCTTCGACGACGCCGAGAAGGCCGCGCGCCTGCTCGATCTCACGCTCACGCAGCGCGGTGCATCGGGCGGCAATCCGATCAGGATGGCGGGCGTGCCGCATCACGCATGCGAGCAATATCTCGCGAAGCTGGTGAAGCTCGGCGAGTCGGTTGCGATTTGCGAGCAGATCGGCGATCCGGCGACATCGAAGGGGCCGGTCGAGCGCAAGGTCGTGCGCGTCGTCACGCCGGGCACGCTGACCGACGCGGCCCTGCTCTCCGACAAAAGCGATGTCTATCTGCTCGCGCTCTGCCCCGCGCACAACCGTCGCGGCGTGGTGACGAGCGTCGGTCTCGCGTGGCTCAATCTCGCGAGCGGCGCGTTGCGCCTCGCGGAAGTCGCACCGGGACAAGTGAGCGCCGCGCTCGAGCGCATTCGTCCGGCGGAAACGCTCATCGCGGATTCGATCACCGACGTCCCGTCATCGCTCGGCGTGACGAATCCCGGCGCGACCACGCGCGTTCCGGCATGGCATTTCGATGTCGGCTCGGGCACGCAGCGCCTGCGCGAGCAACTCGATGTCGCGAGCCTCGACGGCTTCGGCGCGCAAACGCTCACCTGCGCGTGCGGCGCGGCCGGCGCGCTGCTGCTCTACGCCGCCGCGACGCAAGGCCAGCAGTTGCGCCACGTGCGCAGCCTGAAGGTCGAATACGAATCGGAATACATCGGGCTCGATCCCGCCACGCGGCGCAATCTCGAACTCACCGAGACGCTGCGCGGCACCGAATCGCCCACGCTCTTCTCGCTGCTCGACACCTGCTGCACGACGATGGGCAGCCGGCTTCTGCGCCACTGGCTGCATCATCCGCCGCGCGACGCAGCGATTGCGCAGGCGCGCCAGCAAGCGATCGGCGCATTGCTCGACGCGCCTGCCAGCGGCGGCCTCGACACCCTGCGCGGCGCGTTGCGCAAGATCTCCGACATCGAGCGCATCACGGGCCGCCTCGCGTTGCTGTCGGCGCGGCCGCGCGATTTGTCGAGCCTGCGCGACACCTTCGCCGCGCTGCCCGACCTGCGTACGCTCGTCGCGAACGTCGCCGCGCATACGCCGGCGCTGGAGCGCATCAGCGCCGCGCTGGAGCCGCCGCACGAGTGTCTCGATCTCCTGACGAACGCCATCGCGACCGAGCCCGCCGCGCTGATTCGCGACGGCGGCGTGATCGCGCGCGGCTACGATCCCGATCTCGACGAACTGCGCGATATTTCGGAGAACTGCGATCAGTTCCTGATCGATCTCGAAGCACGCGAGCGCACGCGCACGGGCATCGCGAATCTGCGTGTCGAATACAACAAGGTGCACGGCTTTTATATCGAAGTCACGCGCGGGCAGACCGACAAGGTTCCCGACGACTATCGCCGCCGTCAGACGCTGAAGAACGCCGAGCGCTACATCACGCCGGAACTGAAGACCTTCGAGGACAAGGCGCTGTCCGCGCAGGAACGCGCCCTCGCCCGCGAACGCGCGCTGTACGATGCGCTGCTGCAGAATCTGCTGCCTTTCATCGCGGATTGCCAGCGCGTCGCAAGCGCGCTCGCGGAACTCGATCTCCTGTGCGGGTTCGCCGAACGCGCCCGCGCGCTCGACTGGGTCGCGCCGGAATTCACCGCCGACGCGGGCATCGATATCGAACAGGGACGGCATCCGGTCGTCGAGGCGCAGGTCGAGCAGTTCATCGCCAACGATTGCTGTCTGAGCCACGACCGCAAGCTTCTGCTCATCACCGGCCCGAACATGGGCGGCAAGTCCACCTTCATGCGTCAAACCGCGCTGATCGCGCTGATGGCGTATGTCGGCAGTTACGTACCCGCGAAACGCGCGCGTTTCGGTGCGCTCGACCGCATCTTCACGCGCATCGGCGCGGCCGACGATCTCGCCGGCGGCCGCTCGACCTTCATGGTCGAGATGACTGAAGCCGCGGCGATTCTCAACGACGCGAGCGCATCGAGCCTCGTGCTGATGGACGAGATCGGGCGCGGCACCTCGACGTTCGACGGCCTCGCGCTCGCGTGGGCCATCGCGCGGCATCTGCTCACGCACAACGGCTGCTACACGCTCTTCGCGACGCACTACTTCGAGCTCACGCAATTGCCCGCGGAGTTCGCGCAGGCGGCGAACGTGCACCTTTCGGCGGTCGAGCACGATCATGGCATCGTGTTCCTGCACGCGGTGAGCGAAGGCCCGGCGAATCAGAGCTACGGTCTGCAGGTCGCGCAACTCGCGGGCGTGCCGGCCGCGGTGATTCGCGCGGCGCGCAAGCATCTCGTGCATCTGGAGCAGCAGTCGGTCAGCCAGCCCGCCGCACAGTTCGATCTGTTCGCGAGCCAGCCGTATGCGCCCTATGAAGACGATCCGCCGCACGATGATCAGGAGACGGCCGACGCGCCGGAACATCCGGTGATGGACAAGCTGCGCGCGCTCGACCCGAACGATCTGCGTCCGCGCGAAGCACTCGATCTGCTCTACGAACTGCATGAACTGGCGAATCGTCCGCCGGATGCATCGCGTTGAGCGTGACGCGCCGCGCGTCGAGCGCGCTGTCGCCGCGCGCCTGACGAGCGCGGTGACGATCGCGGTCGCGCTCGTGTGCGGCGCGATCGCCCATGCGCGCGCCGAGGGCAACGCGCCGCTTGCGTTCGCCGTGATCTCCGACGCGCTGACCCGCCCCGCCGACGAAGCGCCCGTGCGCCGCATGCTCGATGCGATCGCGCGCGACGGCAGCATCGCGTTCATTGTCTACGACGGCAATTTCAAGGGCGCCACCGAGCCGTGTCGCGACAGCATCTATCAGTCGCGTCACGACCTCTTGGACGCGTCGCGCACGCCGCTCGTGATGCTGCTCGGTCAGCACGACTGGGCCGATTGCACCCTCGCGCACGGGGGCACTTACGATCCCGTCGAACGGCTCGATTTCGTGCGTCAGCTCTTCTTCGCCGATGCCAGCTCGCTCGGACAAAATCCGCTCACACTCTCGCGCGAAAGCGACGTCGCGCGCTTTCGCACGTTCCGGGAAATCGTGCGCTGGCAGGCGCAAGGCATCGCGTTCATCGGGCTGAATGCGCCGAGCCCGAACAATCACTATCTGACCGCGGGCGGACGCAACGGCGAGTTCGAAGACCGCGCCGTCGCGACGACCTTCTGGCTCGAACATGCGGCCGAATCGGCGCGACGCTCCGAGATGCGCGCGCTCGTGATCATGCTTCAGGCCGATCCCGACTTCTCTCGCTACGAGCGGCGCGATCGCTTCGCATGGCTGCACTTCTCGCGCTCGAACCAGCCGCGCGATGGCTTCCTCGAACTGAAGCGCAGCCTTGTGAAGGCGGCGGAAATCTTTCGCGGTCCGGTCGTCGTGATTCACGGCACCGATGCGCCCGAGCCCAACGGCTTTCATATCGATCAGCCTTTGCGCAACGACAAGGGCTTGATCGTCACGAATCTCACGCGCGTGGCGATCGCGTTCAAAAAGCCGCAATCGCAATGGCTCGAAGTGCAAAGCGATGCACAATGGCATCCGCCGTTTCGACTGCGCGTGCGCGATGTGAAGGAATCCCATACGAAAGAATCGAGCGCGCCGCCGCCTGAAGCGCCGGCGCAGTCGAGCGAGCCTTATGCGCCTTATCCCGCACCGGCATCCACGCCGCCTGCGCTGCCGCGCAACGATCTGCCGGAGTCGCTGCCCCCGCCGCCTTCGATGCCCTCGCCCGCCTCCGAGCTGCCGCCTATCCTCACGCCGCCGCAGTCCTTGCCGCCGATCTATCCGGTGCCTGCATCGGGCGTGCAGAACGGCGTGAGCGGGCAATAAAAAAGCGCAGCCGAAGCTGCGCTTTCCTTATCTATCGGCCGACGCGTTCAATGCAGCGTCGGACCTGCGTCCTTGCGCGGTTCGTCGTCATCGTCATCGTCTTCGTCGACGACGTGCAGGCCGTCCGCGCCATGCGCGTGCTGATGCTGGATCTCGTCATCCGTGGCCGTGCGCACTTCCTGCACCGACAGCGCGAAACGCAGCGCCATGCCCGCGAGCGGATGATTGCCGTCGAGCACGACTTTGTCCTCGGCGACGTCGGTTACGGTGTAGATGAGCGAGTCGATGTCGTCATCGCCATCTTCGGGCGTGCCTTCAAACTGCATGCCGACTTCGAGCGGCTCGGGAAAACGGCTGCGCTCCTCGACCTTCACGAGTTCGGGATCGTATTCGCCGAACGCATCCTGCGGTTCGAGCTGAATGAGCGTTTCATAGCCCGCCTCCTGACCGTCGAGCGCTTCCTCGATCTTGGGGAACGTGCCATCATAGCCGCCGTGCAGATAGACCATCGGCTCGTCGCTCTCCTCGATCAGATTGCCTTGCGCATCCGATAGCTTGTAAGCGACCGAAACGACAGTGTCTTTCGCAATTTTCATTGGATCCTCCAAGATACAAGCCTCGATTATACGATGCCCAAGCGGCCCTCTGACGCAACCCCATCCCCGGTTTCCGGCCTTCTCGCGCATAGTGGCGCGCCTTTGCCGGACGAACCCACACCCTTGTTGGGCAACCGTACGCCGCGACAGTTCATGCGACGTTACTGGCAGAAAAAACCGCTGCTGATCCGGCAAGCCATTCCCGATATCGCGGCTCCGCTCTCGCGCGACGCGTTGTTCGAACTTGCCGATCTCGACGACGTCGAGTCGCGTCTCATCACACATTTTCGCAATACATGGAATCTGGAGCACGGTCCGTTCGCGCCCGACGAATTGCCTTCGTCGAAGAAACGCGAATGGACGCTGCTCGTGCAGGGCGCGAATCTGCATGACGATCGCGCGCACGCATTGATGAACCGGTTCCGCTTCATTCCGGACGCGCGTCTCGACGACCTGATGATCTCGTATGCGACCGATGGCGGCGGTGTCGGACCGCACTTCGACTCTTATGACGTGTTTCTGCTCCAGGTTCATGGAAAGCGCCGCTGGCGCTTTGGCGCACAGCGCGATCTTTCGCTAAAACCCGGACTGCCGTTGAAAGTTTTACAGCACTTCGAGCCCGCGGAAGAATGGGTGCTGGAGCCCGGCGACATGCTCTATCTGCCGCCGCATATCGCACATGACGGCATCGCGGAGGGCGAATGCATGACGGCGTCGATCGGCTTTCGCGCGCCCTCCGCGCACGAGCTCACGGCGCAGTTCCTTTATCATCTCGCCGAGCGCATGAGCGACGCATCCGATGGTCCCAAAGGCAACGCCCGCTATCGCGATCCGGCGCAGCAACCCGTGTCGAGTCCGGCGGCGCTGCCGCCGCTACTCATCGACCGTGTTGGCGCGATCCTTGCGAACGTCAACTGGAATGAAAAGGACATTGCGGCGTTTCTGGGCACGTATTTGAGCGAGCCGAAAGCGAATGTCGTATTCGACCCGCCCGAGCGCGTGTTGAATGAGCAAAAATTTGTAGAGCGAGCGAAAAAAACGGGCGTCAGGCTAGATAGAAAGACTATTTTGCTCTATGACGCGAGGTCATTTTTCGTAAATGGTGAAGCCGAACTGTTGTCGTCAAAGCTGAAAAAGTGGCTCCCTGAATTGGCGGATACTCGCTGTCTGCAGGCGAAACGCTTTGTAACACTTACAGACGAATCGTCAATGACAGCGCTGCTGCACGAATGGTATTGTGCGGGCTGGCTTCGGACGGGTGCTTTGCCTTGACAGGCTTGACTTTACGAGACTTCCTGACACGCGGCGGATGTTAGAATTTTGCTGTTCCGCAATATGAAAGTTTGTATGAGAAAGACAACGTATCGTCCCCCGATTTATCGACGGTCGTTACGAAAGTGCCTATAATTTCCGGCCAAGCCGTAGGAAGTCTCACACAAAAAAGAATTGTGAGTCTCCACAGCGGCCCAGGTCGGTGTTGGAGCACACATTACCGGTACTTTGCGCTGTTGCTTACCTTTAACCATAAAAGGACGTGATCATGAAGAAATCCCTCCTCGTAGCATCCCTGTTGGCTGCTGTTGCTCTGGCTGCATGCAACAAGTCTAGCGAAACGGCTGCTCCGAGCGCTGCAAGCGATACGTCGGCTGCTTCGGCTCCGGCTGCTGCTGCTTCGGACGCAAACGCTGCTGCATCGAGCGCTTCGGCCGCTGCAAGCGATGCAGCTTCGGCTGCTGGCGCAGCTTCGGACGCTGCCGCTTCGGCTGCTGCTCCGGCATCGGGCGCAAGCCAGTAAGGCTTTTAGCCTATCGGCGCTGCGTTGCAGGCCGCTCGATGCGGTCCTGCAAACGAAAAAACCGGCTCTTGAGCCGGTTTTTTTGTATCTGCATTCTGTGCTCGTTCTAGAGCGTGAGCCAGTCAAAACCTTCGGCCTGAGTCGCCACGACGACATCAACCGCCGACGCCCCCAGCACCGCCGCAAGCGCAGCCTGCGCGAGATGCGGCAGATTGTTTTGCTGGCTGAGATGAGCGGCCACGAGGTGACGCAGCCTGGACCGGTCGAGCGACGCGAGAATGGCCGCCGCCGCTTCGTTGTTCAGATGCCCGTGCGTCCCGCCGATGCGCGCCTTGAGCGATGGCGGATAACGGCTCGCGGCGAGCATTTCGACATCGTGATTGGATTCGAGCACGAGCGCATCACAGCCGCTCAGCACGCTCGTGATATGAGGCGTAGACACGCCGACATCCGTCAGCACGCCGAGACGGCAGGCGCCGTCCGAGAAGACGTATTGCAGCGGCTCGCGGGCGTCGTGAGGCACGGTGTACGGCATCACGTGCAGATCGCCGATGGCGACGCTCTCATCGCCCCACAGCACGTTCAATTCGACGTTGGCTTCATCGGCGCCGATCGCGCGCGCCGTGCCCCAACTCATGTGCAGCGGAATGGACCATCGGCGCGCGAGCGTCAATGCGCTGCCGATATGGTCCGTATGCTCGTGCGTGATGACGATGGCGTCCAGATCTTCGGCGCGGCAGTTCAGTCGCGCGAGACGGCGCTCGACTTCCTTCCCGGAGAATCCGCAATCGAGCAGCACGCGCGTCGTGGTCGTGCCGCTCGATGCCTCGACGAGCAACGCATTGCCCTCGCTGCCGCTGCCGAGACTGGCGAATCTCACAATGAACTCATCATCGGCTGACTAACGTGTTCGTCTAGTTCAACTGAGCATGCAGCAACGACACGATACGTTGCGCATCGGACGAATTATCCGGCTGGCCATTCGCATCGACGACGCCGACCTGCGTCACCGAGTCTGCCTTCGGCCGGACGTTCACGAGGAACTGGCGCGTGGGCTTCGGCGTGTTGCTCGAGAAGAGCTTGCCGAAGAGACCTTCCTTCTTCAGCTCCGCCATGGAGTCCGAAAAATGGACGTAGTAGATGCCCTTGTCGCGATCGCGATTGTCGACCGTGAAGTTGGTGCGATCGAGCGCGAGGCCCACGCGCAGCCATGCACGATCGAACGGCTCGGCGAGATCGAGCGTGGAACCGCCCGCGGCCTGATCCACCGCCACCTTCGCGCCCGACGGACGCGCCTCGGCCATCAGCTTTTGCGATTGCGCTTCGGTCAGACCGAATTTCTGCATCAGCTTCGTGAGCACCGCGGCTTCGAGCTGCGGATTGCGCGGACGCGCTTCCCAGCGCGACGAGGTCTTGTCCTGCCCCGTCAGCACTTCTTCCATCGCGCTGTGCGTGACGGAGATGTCGGTCGAGCCGTCCGATGCGCGGTCCACCTGCGTGCGGAACATGTCGCGCGTCCCCGACGAGTACGCGAAGTCGAGCAGCTTGCCCACGCTGTTTCTGAACCAGTCGTTCGGAATGTTCGCGCGGTTCTCGGCCCAGTCGGTCGCCATGATGCCGGTCTGCGGCGCATCGGTCTTGAGCGTGAAGCCGTTCTCTTCCCAGAACTCCTTGAGCGGCCCCCAGATCTGATCGGGCGAGCGGCCATCGACGACGAGCCAGCGGCGATCGCCGTCGCTTTCGATGTGCATGCCGAACGGATCCTGCGCGTTCGGCACGCCGAGCGTCGCGTTGCCGGCCGGCGTGACCGAGCGCTCCGCGGCGCCGCCGAGCGCGTTGATCTTCGGCGGCGCGGCATAGCGCTGGCTGATGTCGGCCGTGGTCAGATCGGACGGAACCGCGAGCGACGGCGCGGTTTCGGCAGCCTTGTAGTTGACGCGATCCGGCGCGAGCCAGTCGTTGAGCGTATCGCAACCCGCAAGCGAGATGAGCGCGCCGGCGCCGAGCGACACCACGCTCACGCGTTTGGCATGAGTAAGAAGAGCGGAAAGTTTCATGAGGTCCTTCTTTGCTGCTGATGACGCATTGCCTCGCGCCGAATCCGCTCTAGCCGAGCGGTTCAGCGAGGCCAATGTCGAAGCCAGTGAGCGGCGGTTGATGGCTGAAGGTGTGGTTCATTTCGATCACGTGCGGCGGCGCGGCCTTTCGATTCTTTGTGACTTGGCGCGCCGCCACGTGTGATCAGGCGAGAAGCCCGGAGTCGCGCAACGCGTCACGCACCACGTCGTGATAACGCGCGTCGAGCGGCGTGAGCGGCAGACGGATGCCGCCTTCCATGCGGCCGAGCGCCTGCAGCGCCCACTTGGCCGGAATCGGATTCGATTCGCAGAAGAGTTGCTTGTGCAGCGACAGCAGCTTCAGATGAATGCGGCGCGCGGTGATCGCATCGCCTTCGATCGCGGCGCGGCAGAGCTGGCTCATTTCCTTCGGCGCGACGTTGGCCGTCACCGAGATATTGCCGTGACCGCCCAGAAGCATCAGCGCGATGGCCGTGGGATCGTCGCCGCTGAAGATTGCGAAGTCCGCCGGCGCGTGCTTGATCAGATGCGCCGCGCGATCGATATTGCCCGTTGCTTCCTTCACGCCGATGATGCCCGGCACGTCCGCGAGACGCAGGATCGTCTCGTTGCTCATGTCGGCAACGGTGCGGCCCGGCACGTTGTAAAGGAGCACCGGCAGATCGACCGCTTCCGCGATGGTGCGGAAATGGCGGTACATGCCTTCCTGCGTCGGCTTGTTGTAATACGGGACGACTTGCAGCGTAGCGTCGGCGCCGACTTTCTTCGCCTGCTTCGAGAGCTCGATGGCCTCGGCGGTCGAATTGCCGCCCGCGCCCGCGATGATCGGGAAGCGCTTGGCCGTGTGTTCGACGGCCGTCTGGATCATCAGGATGTGCTCTTCGACCGACAACGTGGCCGATTCGCCGCTGGTGCCGACCACCACGAGACCGTTCGAGCCTTGCTCGACATGCCAGTCGATCAGTTTTCGAAACGCCGGCAGATCAAGACTACCGTCCTCGTGCATCGGTGTGACGATGGCAGGGATGCTGCCGCGGATCTGGATGCCGCCGTGTGTTCCGTTTGTCATGAAACTCTATGAATTTAATCGTGAATTTAATCGCGAAAAGCGATATTACGCGATTGTAGCGGATTAGCCGGTCAGCGCGTAACGCGGCGGACCCGGGGGTATGTTACCAATGGTGAGCGCGTTTTCCGCTGACTGCGGTTCGCGAACGGCGCAAATCCGCTGCACATAGGCAGGACGCGGATCGTCGACGAATCCGTCCTCGTAAGCGATCACGCGCAGCCGCCCTCGTACCGCTTCGAGCAGTTCGCCGGGATCGAGCAGAAACGCAGGATTCGACGGCTTGCCGATGCTGCCGTTGCCCGCGGCGAACGTCTCGTAGACCAGCACGCCGCCGGGCGCGAGCGCATCGATCAAGTGCCCGAACAGCGGTCGATGCAGATAGTTCGTGACCACGATTGCATCGAACGTTCGGTCGTCCGGCAGCGGCCAGGGCGCGTTTTCGATATCGGCGCTCAGCGTGTCGATGCCGGTTATCGCGGACATCGATGCCAGCGCGTCTGCGTCGCGGTCGATGGCCAGAACCGGAAAACCGCGCGCCGCGAACCAGCGCGCGTGGCGCCCGCTACCCGCGGCGACGTCGAGCACCGCGCCGCCGGGCGCGACGAGATGCGCCCAGCGCGCGACCCACGGACTCGGCACCCCTTCCATCAGTTGTAGGACAGGCCCATGGCCTCGCGCACGTCGCGCATCGTTTCCGTGGCGAACTTGCGCGCCTTGTCGCAGCCATCCGCGACGATCGCGCGCAACAACGACGGGTCGTCCATGTACTTCTGGGCGCGCTCGAGCATCGGCTGCTGCTCGCGCAGGATGCCTTCGATCACCGGCTGCTTGCATTCCAGGCAACCGATGCCCGCGCTGCGGCAACCCTTCTGCACCCACTCATGCGTCTTTTCGTCCGTATAGACCTGATGCAGTTGCCAGACCGGGCATTTGTCGGGATCGCCCGGATCGTTGCGCCGCACGCGCGCCGGGTCGGTCGGCATCCTGCGGACCTTCTGTTCGATGGTCGCCGCGTCCTCGCGCAAGCCGATCGTATTGCCGTAGGACTTCGACATCTTCTGCCCGTCCAGCCCCGGCATGCGCGACGCTTCGGTCAAGAGCACCTGCGGCTCGACGAGGATGATCTTGCGCGAACCTTCCAGATAGCCGAACAGCCGCTCGCGGTCGCTCATCGACAGGCTCTGCGACTCCTGCAGCATCGCGCGCGCTTGTTCGAGCGCTTCGTCGTCGCCTTCCTGCTGATACGCGACGCGCAACTCGTGATAGAGCTTCGCGCGCTTGCCGCCGAGCTTCTTCGCGGCTTCCATCGCCTTTTCCTCGAAGCCCGGCTCGCGGCCGTACAGGTAGTTGAAGCGGCGCGCGATCTCGCGGGTCATCTCGACGTGCGGCACCTGATCCTCGCCGACCGGCACGAGCGACGCGCGATACAGCAGAATGTCCGCCGCCATCAGCACCGGATAGCCGAGGAAGCCGTAAGTGGACAGATCCTTCTCGCGCAGCTTCTCGATCTGCTCCTTGTAGGTCGGCACGCGTTCGAGCCAGCCGAGCGGCGTGCCCATGCCGAGCAGCAGCGACAGCTCCGCGTGCTCGGGCACACGGCTCTGGATGAAGAGCGTCGCCTGCGCCGGATCGATGCCCGACGCCAGCCAGTCGATGAGCACCTCCCACACGTTTTTCTCGATGACCTCGGGCGTCTCGTAGTGCGTCGTGAGCGCGTGCCAGTCGACCACCGCGAAGAAGCACGGGTACTCGGACTGCAGCCGCACCCAGTTTTTCAGCACGCCGTGATAGTGGCCGAGGTGCAGCGACCCGGTGGGCCGCATGCCGGAGAAGATACGGTCAGGGAACATGATGTTATGGGAATAGTGAAGCGAGGGGATTCAGGATAGCCGACACCGCCGTATAGCCGACGTTCACGAGCGGCCCGAGCCAGTAGCGCGTCAGCACGCCGGTCACGACGAGCGCCATCACGATGAAGAAGCCGTACGGCTCGAGCTTCGAAAACGCGATCGACGCGCGCACCGGCAGGAGCGCCATGACGACGCGGCCGCCGTCGAGCGGCGGCAGCGGGAAGAGATTCAGCACGCCGAGCACGAGATTCACGCCGACGCCCGCGGCCGCCATGCGCGTGAAGAACACTTCGTCGACGTGAAAGGCCGCGAGCAGCACCGCGATCACGCCCCAGACGATCGCCTGCACGAAGTTGCTGCCGGGGCCCGCCGCGGCGACCCACAGGCTGCCCCAGCGCGGATTGCGCAGATTGCCGAACGCCACCGGCACGGGCTTCGCGTAGCCGAACATGAACGCGCCGCTCGTCACGAAGTACAGGACGATCGGAATCACGATCGTGCCGATAGGATCGATATGGCGCATGGGGTTCATGGAAACGCGGCCCAGAACGTAGGCCGTGTTGTCGCCGAGCAATCGCGCGGCATAACCATGCGCGGCCTCGTGCAGCGTGATCGCGAAGATCACGGGGAGCGCGTAGACCGCGATGGTTTGTATCAGGGAAGAGTCCATGGGGCGGTATTGTAGCAAGCAGGCAGGTCGGATCAGACGCGCACGACGGCGCCGGGCGCGCACTATTTCGCCCATGATGTGCGATAACGCTCGATCGGGTCGTGTGCCCGTGTACGCTACTGCGCGGCGCTTACGCCGTGAGCCCGAACGGTTCGAGACTGCCTCTCCCCGCGCGCACGAGCACTGGCTCCCCCGATGAAAGGTCGATTACCGTCGACGGCTCCGCCGGGCACGCGCCCGAATCGATCACGAGCTCGACCTGCTTCTCCAGCCGCTCGCGAATCTCTTCGGGATCGTTGAGCGGCTCGGTGTCGGGCGGCAGGATCAGCGTCGACGCGAGCAGCGGCTCGCCGAGCGCCTCCAGCAGCGCGAGCGTGATCGCATGATCCGGCACGCGCAGCCCGATCGTCTTGCGCGACGGATGCGAGAGCCGGCGCGGCACTTCCTTGGTCGCCTGCAGCACGAACACGTAAGGCCCCGGCGTCACCGACTTGATCAGCCGGTACTGCTGGTTGTCGACCATCGCGAAGTTGGAAAGCTCGGAAAGATCGCGCACGAGCAGAGACAGCAGTTGCTTGTCGTCGATGCCGCGAATCCGCCGCAATCGTTCGACGGCGTCCTTGTCGTCGAGATGACAGCCGAGCGCGTAGCTCGAATCCGTCGGCAACGCGACGACACCGCCGTCCTTGATGATCTGCACGGCCTGATTGATGAGCCGCGGCTGCGGATTGTCCGGATGAATGCGAAAAAATTGAGACATGGCGACGCCTTATTGTTTCGATCGTAATCGCGAAGGCCCGGCGCGTGCGAATCGCGCGCAGACGCCTCACGCGATGTGCGTGCGGAAATTCCCGGTGATGCAAAGACCGTGCGCGCATCGAAAGGGCGACGCGCGCCGAAAAAGAACGCTAAAGCCAGCGCGCCCAGACGGGCGTGAGATCGTCGGGAAGCGGCGGAAGCCGGCCGAGATCGACCCGCCCTTCGCCCGCGCCGTGGAAGTCCGAGCCGCGCGACGCCTCGAAGCCGTAGCGGCGCGCGACATCGGCGTATTCGCGGTATTGATCGGGCGTGTGACTGCCGGTCACGACCTCGATCGCACGGCCGCCGAGCTGGATGAATTCGTCGAAGAGCGCGGCGAATTCGACCGGCGTGTAATCGTAGCGTCCCGGATGCGCAATGATCGGCTCGCCGCCCGCATCCTTGATCCACTTGACGGCATCGGCGAGCTTCGCCCAGCAATGCCCGACGAAACCCGGCTTGCCGTCGCCGAGATAGCGCGCGAACACGTCCGAGGTGGACTTCGCGTAACCCGCCTCCACCAGATACCGCGCGAAGTGCGTGCGCGAAATCATGTCGGGATCGTCGGTGAAGCGCAGCGCGTTCTTGTAGCAATCCGGAATGCCGATCGCCGCGAGCGCCTCGCCGATCGCCTCGCCGCGCGCCGCGCGTCCATTGCGCGTGCATTCGAGGCCCTTGAGCAGCGCCGCGTTGTCCGGATCGACGTTCATGCCGACGATATGCACCGTGCGCGATGCCCACGTCACCGAAATCTCGACGCCCGGCAGATAGTCCATTCCGAGCGCTTCGGCGGCCTTGCGCGCGTCGTGTTGCCCGCCGAGCTGATCGTGATCCGTGAGCGACCACAGCGTCACGCCGTTCGCATGCGCGCGCTCCGCGACTTCGGCGGGTGCGAACTGGCCGTCGGACACGGTGGAATGGCAATGCAGATCGGCGTTCATTTTCGGCTCTGAGGTTTCACTTACATTCTAACTGTAATGGCATGACACGCCGATTATGTAGTTCCTTCTTACCGTGGCGCGGCGCTCACGCGCAGAACGATTCGATCAGCGCCGCGACACGCTCCGGCTGGTCGTGATGGATCATGTGCCCGGCGCCGTCGACGATTTCCTCGCGCCAGTCGGAGAAAGCGGCAAAGCGCGTCTTGAACTCGGCGATGGGCGTCTGTCCCGCGAAGGTGGCAAGCGTCGGCGAGTCCTTCGCCTCGACATGCAGCACCGGCGCCGTGACGCGCGCCCAAGCCGCGCTCACTTCGTCCAGCCGATACAACGTCGGTCCACGCAACTTGTGCGCCGGATCGGCAAGCAGATGAAAGCGCCCGTCGCTTTCCTCGCGCGACCAGTGCTGCGCGAGATAGCGCGCCCGGGCGAGCGGCAGGCGCGGATTCGTGCGGATCAGCCGGTCGGCGACTTCATCGAGGCTCGCATAGCTGCGCAGCGTGGGCGGCGTGCGCAGATCGTCGAGCCATTGCGCGATGCGCCCCGGCGATTGCGATGCACGCGCCGCCGGCAGCCCGAAGCCTTCGAGATCGACCACGCGGCGCACGCGCTCGGGCCGCACGCCCGCGTAAAGCAGCGCGACGTTCGCGCCCATGCTGTGGCCGACGAGATTCACTTGCGTGCCGCGCGAGAAGTGATCGAGCAGCACGTCGAGATCGGCGAGATAGTCGGGAAAGTAGTAATGCCCGCCGCCTTTCTCCGCGATTGGCCAGTCCGACAGCCCGAAGCCGCGCGCGTCGGGCGCGAGCACCTGCCATTCCCCGGCGAGGGCATCGACGACGAACTGGAACGACGCGCTCATGTCCATCCAGCCGTGCAGCATGAAGAGCATCGGGGCGTCGGGCGAGCCCCAGCGGCGCACGTGCAGACGCACGCCGCGCGCATCGACGAATTCGGAGCGCGATTCTTTCATGATGTCGTTTCGGATGAAAAGGATGATCGTTCGATTATAGCGACGATGGGCGCGCGCTACTTCGCGTCGTCCAGCCCGGCGAGCGCGCGCAGTTCGGCTTCGTCGAAGCCGGCGTCGCGGCGCGCCTCGAAATTGAACGGGCCGCGCAGCTTCGGCGCGTGATACTGCGCGGCAAGGCGTTCGTAGGTCGTATGCGGATCGAGGCGCTGGCCGTCGCACAGAAAACGGAACCAGCGATTGCCGATCAGCACGTGGCCGATTTCGTCGTGCAGGATGACGTCGAGAATCGCCGCGGACGCGTGGTCGCCCGCCTGCGCGAGGCGCTTGCGAATGGGCGGCGATGCGTCGAGGCCGCGAGCCTCCAGCGTGCGCGGCACGAGCGCCATGCGCGCGAGCACGTCGCCGCGCGTGCGCTGCGCCATCTCCCAGAGGCCATCGTGCGCCGGGAAATCGCCGTAGGCGTGGCCGAATTCGGCGAGACGCGCGCTCAGCAGCGAAAAGTGATGCGCTTCCTCCGCCGCCACTTTCAACCAGTCGAGATAAAAATCATGCGGCATCGACGGGAATCGCCAGACGGCGTCGAGCGCGAGATTGATCGCGTTGAATTCGATGTGCGCGAGCGCGTGCAGCAGCACGGCGCGGCCCGCATCCGATTGCATGCCGCGACGCTTCAGCGACGACGGCTCCACGAGTTCCGGGCGTTCCGGCCGACCGGGCAGATCGCCGGGTTCATCGAGCGCGACGTTCGGATCGATGCGTGACGGCTCCGCACGCGCCGACTCGAACAGCAGGCGGGCGCGCGCCGCTTTCGTCGCGGGCGCGCGCTCGCGCAGGATGGAGAGCGCCGCGCGGCGCGCGCAGGCGTTCGCTTCGGTGGTGGGAATGGCAGAGTCGTGCATCGAACTATCTCGAAAACAGGCGCGCAACGGAGCAGTCCAGCGGACGCTTACGGCAAACAGCTAAAATGGTAATCCCGGCGGACGCCGCACATCGCGTAACAATCGGCGCAACGACGGCATCGACCGTCAAGCCGCATCGGCAGGCGCGCATTTTAGCGCCCCCCCGCCCCACTCTTACGACACCACGCCCCAGGAGACAATGTGGCCATCTACAAACTCGGCGACGACGCCCCGACCATCCACGAAAGCGTGTTCCTGGCAGACACCGCGACCATCATCGGCCGCGTGACGCTGGAGGAAAACACGAGCGTCTGGCCCGGCGCATCGCTGCGCGGCGACAACGAGCCGATCGTCGTCGGGCGCGGCAGCAACGTGCAGGAAGGCGCGGTGCTGCATGCGGACCCCGGCTTTCCTCTGACGATCGAAAACGATGTCACCGTTGGCCATCAGGCGATGCTGCACGGCTGCACGGTCAAGGAAGGCTCGCTGATCGGGATTCAGGCCGTGGTCTTGAATGGTGCGGTGATCGGCCGCAATTGTCTGGTTGGCGCGGGCGCCGTCGTCACCGAAGGCAAGGTGTTTCCGGACAACACGCTGATTCTCGGCGCGCCCGCGAAAGCGGTCCGGGAAATCGGCGAGGCGGACATCGCCCGCATGCGCGCCGCCACGGCAAGCTACGCCGACCGGCGCGAATACTACAAGGCGCAGCTCGTGCGCATCGGCTGAGACCCGGCAGAGCGGGCGAGCCTCAACACCCAAGGAAGAGTTGTGAACGACCAGTTGCAGAAATTCATGTTCAACGCGGCGCCCGTGCGCGGCGAGATCGTCTCATTGCGCCACACATGGCAGGAAGTGCTCGCGCGCCGCTCGTATCCCGCGGCCGTGCGCAACGTGCTCGGCGAGATGATGGCCGCATGCGCGCTCTTGTCCGCGAACCTCAAGTTCGACGGCACGCTCGTCATGCAGATCTACGGCGACGGCCCCGTGAAGATGCTGGTCGTGCAGTGCGATTCCCACCTCTCTCTGCGCGCCACCGCGAAGCTCGCCGAAGGCGCGGAGCGCGAGCTGGAAAACGAGATGTCGCTCGCCGAGCTGCTGAACCGTCACGGGCGCGGGCGCTGCGTCATCACGCTCGATCCGGCCGACAAGAAGCCAGGACAGCAGCCGTATCAGGGCATCGTGCCGCTGTCGGGCGAGCACGGCCCGCTCGCGTCGATGGCCGAGGTGCTCGAGCACTACATGCATCACTCCGAGCAGCTCGACACGCGCCTGTGGCTCGCCGCCGATACGGATCGCGCCGTCGGCATGCTCCTGCAAAAGCTGCCGGGCGATGGTGGCATCGTTCCGCATCCGGGCGAGCACGACGCGGACACCTGGCAGCGCGTCTGCCATCTCGGCAGCACGCTTTCGAACGAAGAATTGCTGAAGGAAGAACCGGACACGGTCTTCAAGCGCCTGTTCTGGCAGGAAAACGTGCAGCATTTCGATCCCGCGCCCGCGCGCTTCCAGTGCACCTGCTCGCGCGAAAAAGTCGGCGGCATGCTCAAGATGCTCGGCCGCGAGGAAGTCGATGGCGTCATCGAGGAGCGCGGCAATGTCGAAGTGCATTGCGAGTTCTGCAATCAGCGTTACGACTTCGACGCCGTCGACGTGGCGCAACTTTTTGTCGCAAAAGAACTCTCACAAGGCGTGAGTCCGGCGTCGGACCGGCGGCACTGAAACGCCGCGAAAGCCTTGTCCAGCGGAGCCTGCGCCGCACGCGTCCGGGGTTTCTCAAGCCCGGCGACCGTCCGGCGCGCCGCTTGCGAGCCAAGACTCACGACAGACTCCGCAAGCTATGATTGGGGCTCCTGTAAAGATGTCGGCCCGCTGGAGGTCGTAAATGAAAACCGCAACGCTCAACTGGAAATTGCTGCCGTGCCTTGCCGGCGTCGTACTGTTCGCCGGCTGCATGATGGATCCGCCCGGCCCTTCACCGATCTATAGCCGTCTGCCCGATACGCCGCCCGCGCCCCAGCAGACGCTGACGTCGCAGCAGCAGATGGAACGCTACAACGCCATCGACAAGCAGGCGCTGAACGAATCGCAGCAGGCGGCTGCCGCGGGCAATGCGGCGAAGACGATGTCGCAGTTCTATTCGCCCGCGCCGGTCTCGGTCTACGGGGGCTATTCGAGTGGCGGCTGGGGCGGCCCGTACTGGGGCACCGGCGTCGGAGTGGGCACCTGGTGGTGATCGAAGCAGCGAGACGGTCAGCACAAACAAAAATAGCGCGGTCGATGACCGCGCTATTTTTTTGTTCCGATCGGCAGATCGGCAAGCCGCCGCGCTACTGCACCGCGCCCTGCGGCTGTTTCTTCTTCGCTTCGGCTGCCTTTTCCTTCTGCGCCTTCTTGTCGAGATCGCGCAATTCCTGCTTCGAACGCGAGACGGGATTCGGCACCACGCGCAGCGGCGCCGCCGAGACCTGACCGCGTGTCGAGCCATTCATGCCCGGCACGTTCGCGGAATTGACGGGCGCATTCGAATTCGGCGCGACGAACTGCACGAACACCTCGCTGTCCTTCACCATGCCCATCTCGTAGCGCGCGCGCTCTTCCACGGCGGCAGTGCCGCTTTGCAGATCCTGCACTTCGCCCTGCACGCGCTCGTTGCGCAATCTCAGGTTCGTGTTCTTCTCCGTCTGCTGCGCGAGCTGCTGCTGCAATTCATGCACGCGCAGCCAGCCGCCGTGGCCCCACCAGAGCGGGTATTGGATCAGCACCAGCAACAGAACCAGAACGACAGTTACGAGCCGCATTCACGTAGCCGAAATAAGCGCCGCCCTGCGGCGAAATGCCGTGGGCGGCGGGCTTCAAAAGATGACGCTTCAAAGACGATCAAACGTCTTATCGACTAAAGCGGCAAAAGCTTTAGCGCAAGTTGTAGAACGCCGACTTGCCCGGGTAGCTCGCGATATCGCCGAGGTCTTCCTCGATGCGCAGCAGCTGGTTGTACTTCGAGATGCGATCGCTGCGCGACAGCGAGCCGGTCTTGATCTGCCCGGCATTCAGGCCGACGGCGATATCGGCGATGGTCGAATCTTCCGTTTCGCCCGAGCGGTGCGAGATCACGGCCGTATAGCCCGCGCGCTTGGCCATTTCGATTGCCGCGAAGGTTTCCGTCAGCGTGCCGATCTGGTTGATCTTGATGAGGATCGAGTTCGCGATGCCCTTCTCGATGCCTTCCTTCAGGATGCGCGTGTTGGTGACGAAGAGATCGTCGCCGACGAGCTGGATCTTCTTGCCGAGCTTGTCGGTGAGGATCTTCCAGCCTTCCCAGTCGCTTTCGTGCATGCCGTCTTCGATCGACACGATCGGGAATTTATCCGCGAGCGTCGCCAGATAGTCCGCGAATTCGCTCGACGACAGTTGCAGGCCTTCGCCCGCGAGCTGGTACTTGCCGTCGTGGTAGAACTCGCTCGCCGCGCAGTCGAGCGCGAGCAGCACGTCTTCACCGGCGCGGTAACCGGCCTTCTCGATCGCCTGCAGAATCGTCGACAGGCATTCGTCGTTGCTGCCGAAGTTCGGCGCGAAGCCGCCTTCGTCGCCCACGGCGGTGCTCATGCCGCGATCGGCGAGAATCTTCTTGAGCGCGTGGAACACTTCCGCGCCGCAGCGAAGCGCTTCGCGGAAAGTCGGCTGGCTGACCGGGACGATCATGAATTCCTGGATGTCCAGGCTGTTGTTCGCGTGCGCGCCGCCGTTGACGATGTTCATCATCGGCACCGGCAGTTGCATCGCGCCCGAACCGCCGAAGTACCGGTACAGCGGCAGGCCGGCTTCTTCAGCGGCGGCCTTGGCGACGGCCATCGACACGGCGAGCATCGCGTTCGCGCCGAGGCGCGATTTATTCTCCGTACCGTCGAGCTCGAGCAGGGTCTTGTCGAGGAAAGCCTGTTCCGAGGCGTCGAGGCCCATGATGGCTTCGGAAATCTCGGTGTTGATGTGTTCGACGGCCTTCAGCACGCCCTTGCCGTTGTAGCGGCCGGCTTCGTCGTCACGCAGTTCGATGGCTTCGCGCGAACCGGTGGACGCGCCCGACGGAACCGCCGCGCGGCCCATCGTGCCCGATTCGAGCAACACGTCGCATTCGACGGTCGGATTGCCTCGCGAATCGAGAATCTCGCGGCCGATGATATCTACGATAGCACTCATGGTTTCCTCAAGAAATGACGATGAATTCTGTCAGTCACAACGAAGCGCGCCGCCTGTTTTTACACTTCGATACACGCGGCGGCACGCGCTTCACTGCTTCGCTCAGACCCTTTCGATGATCGCCGGTTCAGCGCCGGCGCAAAGAGCGGTCGTTTCGGGATAGCGATTCGATCCGCATCGCTTTCGTGGGGAGCGGGCGTGAGTCCCGCTGATCGGTGCGGGTACGCGCGTATCGCCCTGATGCGCGCCCTGATGCGTGCCGCACGCTCCTCCGTTGCTCCGGTCACTCCAGGTGACCTCTTATCGTGACACGGGCGCCGATGAAGACGCCCGCGCCGCACTTCTTTTTTGCCGCAGATGCTCAGTTGAAATCGTTCTCGAGGAACGAGCCGCTCTTCACCGCGCGATCGATGGTGATCAGCGTCTTGAGCAGCGCTTCCATGTGATGCAGCGGCACCGCATTCGGGCCGTCCGACTTCGCGCATGCCGGGTCCGGATGCGTCTCCATGAAGAGACCCGCGATGCCCGTCGCGACTGCTGCGCGCGCGAGCACCGGAACGAACTCGCGCTGACCGCCCGAACTCGTGCCCTGCCCGCCCGGCAACTGTACCGAATGCGTTGCGTCGAACACGACCGGCGCGTTGGTTTCGCGCATGATCGCGAGCGAGCGCATGTCGGACACGAGGTTGTTATAGCCGAACGACACACCGCGCTCGCACGCCATGAAGCGGTCTTCCGACAGACCCGCTTCACGTGCGGCGTCGCGCGCCTTGTCGATCACGTTCTTCATGTCGTGCGGCGCGAGGAACTGGCCCTTCTTGATGTTCACGGGCTTGCCCGAGCGCGCGCACGCGTGGATGAAATCGGTCTGACGGCACAGGAACGCGGGCGTCTGCAGCACGTCCACCACCGATGCGACCGCTTCGATCTCGTGCTCCGCGTGCACGTCCGTGAGAACCGGCACGCCGAGTTGCTTTTTCACTTCGCCGAGAATGCGCAGCCCTTCGTCCATGCCGAGGCCGCGAAACGACTTGCCAGAGCTGCGGTTCGCCTTGTCGTAGGACGACTTGTAGATGAACGGCACGCCGAGCTTCTCGGTCATTTCCTTGAGGCGCCCGGCGACGTCGATCGTCATTTGCTCCGATTCGACGACACACGTGCCCGCGATCAGAAAGAACGGCTTGTCGAGACCGGCTTCGAAGTGACACAGCTTCATGCTTGCGCTCCCGCGGTCGCCGCAGCCCTGGCCGGCGCCTTCGCATCGCCGGATTCGGCGTGCGCGCGCGCCGCTTCGACGAACGCCTTGAAGAGCGGATGCCCGTCGCGCGGCGTCGACGTGAATTCAGGGTGGAACTGCACGCCGACGAACCACGGGTGCAGCGACTGCGGCAACTCCATCATTTCGGGCAGATCCTCGCTCGGGGTACGGGCGCTGATGATAAGCCCGCCGGCCTCGAGCTGGGGCACGAAACGGTTATTGACTTCATAACGGTGACGATGACGCTCGTTCACATCGGTGCCATAGATGCGTCCGGCCATCGTGCCAGGCTTGATCGGGCACTTCTGCGAGCCAAGGCGCATGGTCCCGCCGAGATCCGACTCTTCGTTACGCTTCTCGATGCGGCCCGCGCGGTCGTACCACTCGGTGATGAGCGCGACGACCGGATTCTTCGTGTCCTGATCGAACTCGGTGCTGTTCGCATCCGCGAGACCGGCGACATCGCGAGCGAATTCGATCACCGCGAGCTGCATGCCGAGACAGATGCCGAGATACGGCGTCTTCGATTCGCGCGCGTATTTGATCGCCTTGATCTTGCCTTCCGTGCCGCGCCGGCCAAAGCCGCCCGGAACGAGCACGGCGTCGAGATGCTTGAGCGCATCGGTGCCTTCGGCGTCGATCTGCTCGGAATCGATGTACTCGATATTGACCTTCGTCGACGTGTGAATCGCCGCGTGACGCAGCGCTTCGATCAGCGACTTGTACGACTCGGTCAGCTCGACATACTTGCCGACCATGCCGATGGTCACTTCGCTCTTCGGGTTCTCGAGCTTCTCGACGAGGTTCGACCACATCGACAGATCGGCGGGCGGCGGCGAGAGCTTGAGCGCTTCGCAGATGATGTCGTCGAGGTGCTGGTCGTTCAGCATCTGCGGAATCTTGTAGATGCTGTCCGCGTCCCACACGGAAATGACCGCGTCTTCGGGCACGTTCGAGAACATCGAGATCTTGGCGCGCTCGTCGTCCGGAATCGGGCGGTCCGCGCGGCACAGCAGCACGTTCGGATAGATACCGATTTCGCGCAGCTTCTGCACGCTGTGCTGCGTGGGCTTGGTCTTCAGCTCGCCCGCGGTCGCGATGAACGGCACGAGCGTGAGATGCACGAAGCACGCGCTGTTGCGACCCATGCGCAGGCTCATCTGACGCGCGGCTTCGAGGAACGGCAGCGACTCGATGTCACCCACCGTGCCGCCGACTTCCACGATCGCGACATCCGGCTGACCGCATGTCGCCGCTGCGGCGCCACGCTCGACGAAAGCCTGGATTTCGTTGGTGATGTGCGGAATGACCTGCACCGTCTTGCCCAGATATTCGCCGCGGCGTTCCTTGCGGATCACCGATTCGTAAATCTGGCCCGTGGTGAAGTTATTGGCCTTGCGCATCTTCGTGCTGATGAAGCGCTCGTAGTGGCCGAGGTCGAGGTCGGTCTCCGCTCCGTCTTCCGTCACGAACACTTCGCCGTGCTGAAACGGGCTCATCGTGCCGGGGTCGACGTTGATGTAGGGATCGAGCTTGAGGAGAGTGACTTTCAGACCGCGCGATTCGAGGATCGCGGCGAGGGAGGCGGCGGCAATACCCTTGCCAAGGGACGAAACTACGCCGCCGGTGACGAATACATATTTGGTCATCGCTAGATGCTCGCGGGAAAAACGGATTATACCGTAAAGGCAGGTTCCCACGAAGCGCACCAGACGCGGAGATTGACTACAAAACCGCGCTTTTCCACGTCATTTTTGTGGAACGTCGCGCCGGCCGTTCGTCAAGGCCCGCGTGCGTGCTCGTGCCCTTTTGAGCGCTTCGTCATGGCGATGGCTGCATCGCTTTAAGCAGGCGCTGCACAGCGCGCGCGGTGTCGATCGGGCGCTCCATCGGAAAGAGATGGCTGCCTTCCATCCATTCGATGCGCGCCCCCGCGATGCGCCGCGTCATGCCGAGTCCCACCTGCCGCACTTCGCGCGAACGCGTCCCCGCGATGAAGCGCACCGGCACCGGCACGCCGTGCGCGACGCGCGCGCCGAGCGTGTGCGGCAGCGTGCGATAGATCAGATATTCGATGTGACGATCGAATGCGAGCGAGCGCGCGCCGTTCGCATGCGTCTGCGGAATGCCGAAATCGATGTAGTCGGACAACATGCGCTCGTCCCAGCGCGCGAACGCGGGCTTCGACAGAAAATGCCGCCACGCCTCGTCGCGGCTCGCCCACTGCGTGCGGCGCTTCCTGGTCGCGGCGGCGGGCGACAGGCGCTCGTCGAGTCCCGTCCATTGCGTGACGCGCAGGAGACTGCTCCGCCAGCCCGCGATCACGGGCGAATCGAGCATCACGACGCCCTTCACCCATTGCGGACGTTTCAGCGCGGCCATCAGCGACACATAGCCGCCGAGCGAATGCCCGACGAGCCATACCTTCGGATGCGCGTCATCGGCTTCGCGTCGATAGCGGCTCATGTCATCGATGAGTTGATCGACGAGATACGGCCAGTCGCGCGTCACCGGAAAGCGCGCGTCGTGCCCGATGCGCTCGATGCTGCGAACTTCGTAATCGTCGGAAAGCTCCGCGAAAATCGTGCGATAGACCGATGCCGGAAAACCGTTCGCGTGCGAGAAATGGATGATGTCTTTCAAGCGTGTCTCTGTTTTTTCAGCGCGCCATCCAGTAGCGCGCGTGGCTTTGCCGGTAGCGCTCGAACGTGATCTGCGAACCGATTTCGCTGCGTGCCGCGCCGTCTTCATCACTGCGCGAAAGCACGATATCGCGCATCTGGTAGCGCGCGAACACGGTCGGGTGCGGATGGTGAAAGCGGTTGCGATAGCCTACCTGAAATATCGCCACGAACGGCCCGACAGAATCGAGGAAAGGCTCGGTCGATGAAGTGCGGCTGCCGTGATGCGGCACGATCAGCACGTCGGCGCGCAAGGCGTCGCGCTCGCGAGCGATCAGCGCGCGCTCGACATCCGCTTCGATATCGGCCGCGAACAGCGCCGCGCGCCCCGCCGCGTTCGTCACGCGAAGCACGCACGACTGATAGTTCGGCTTGCCTGAAAGCGGCCCCGGCGCGGGCCACAGCACGCGGAATTCGACGCCGTCCCAGGTCCAGCGCTGCCCCGCCGCACAGCGCAGCGTTTGCGCGCCGCGTGCGCGCGCGTTCGGCCACAACGCATCCTTCGCGGGCAACGACGCCAGAAACTGGCGCACGGCGATCGACTGCAATACGGCGGGCGCGCCGCCTGCGTGATCCGAATCCGAATGGCTGATGACGAGCGCATCGAGCGCGCGAATGCCCGCGGCCTGCAGATAAGGCACGACGATGCGCTCGCCCGCGTGCGTCGATTCGGGGCCGGGACCGGCATCGAAGAGCAAGGTGTGCCGCGCCGTTTCGACGACGAGCGCCGAGCCCTGCCCGATATCGAGCGCGGTGACCCGAAATGCGCCTGCGGGCGTGGGATGCGCGGCGGGCGCGAGGAGCGGCAGCCAGGTCAGCGGCGCAGCGAAGCGCAGCGGCCAGCCGCGCGGCGCGAGCGCCCATGCGACGCCGATGCACGCCGCCGCGAGCGCGAACGCATCCGGCCGCGGCAGAACCCAGAGCGGCGACGGCACGGCATCGGCGAGGTGCGAGAGTCCGTCGCAGAGCAGCGAGAGCGCGGCATGCGCGGCGTGGAGCATCGGCGCATCGAGCGGCGCAGGAAGCATGAGTCCCGCGAGCGTCGCGGGTGTCACGAGCACGCTGATCCACGGTATCGCGAACGCATTCGCGAGCGGGCCGAGCAACGGAATCTGCGAGAACCAGTAGACCGTGAGCGGCGCGAGCGCGATCGTCACCGCGTATTGCACGCGCACGCTCGACGTCACGTGACGCCGGACGCGGCGGCAAAACCGCGCGAAGGCCGGGAGCAATGTGCGCCTCGTCGAGTGCGCCGGGCGCTGCCCGACTTCGCTCGGATCGACGCGATCCCACTGATCGATGTCATCGCGATCTTCCGGCTGCGCGCGCGACTCGAATCGCCCCGCCGACGCGATCGCGTGCAGAATCGCCGCCACGGCACAGAACGACAGCCAGAATCCCGGCGATGTCACCGCCCACGGATCGGCGACGATCACGATCACGAGCGCCCACAAAAGCACGAGCGACGACGCGGGCCGCCGCCCGCAGAGAAACGCGACGGCAAAAATCAGCAGCATGCATAGCGTGCGTTGCGCCGGCACGTTGAATCCTGCGAGCGCGGCATAGCAGGCGGCGAAGACGGCCGCACCGGCCACGGCCACCTTGGGCGCGGCCGCGATCAATGGCGCCGGCACGCCCCGCAGCCTCAGGCGCTTCCACACGAAGCCGACGATCAACGCCGCCATTCCCGCGACGAAACCGATGTGCAGCCCCGATATCGCGACGAGATGACTCGTGCCGGTCGCGCGCATGATGGCCCAGTCGGCATCGCTGACCGCGTCCTGCGCGCCCACCGCGAGCGCGACGATGATCCCGCGATGCGGCGCACCCCCGAGCACGTTTTCGATGCGATCGCGCATGCGCGCACGCAGACGGTCGATCATCAGACGCGGACCGGTCGCATCGGGACTCAGGCGGCGCGGCGCGTGCGCAGCCGATACATTTCCCGTCGCGCGAATGCCGCGTTCGAGCAGGCTCGCTTCGGCATCGCGCAGGCCGAAGTTCGCGTTGGCGTGGGCGCGTTTCAGACGCGCGGTCAGCGTCCATCGCTCGCCGGCGCGGAGCGTTGCGCGATCCGGCGACGGCCAGAGCAATCGCACGATGCTCGGAAAGTGGCGCAGACCCGCGCCGTTCGTTTCGACTTCGAAAAGAAAGCGCGTGCCGTCCGCCTGTTGCTCGGAAAGCCCGCGCACGAAACCCGTCAACTCGATATCGCGCTGCTCGTACGCGATGGGCAATTGCTCGCGCAGCCGGACTTCGGCGCGCATCGCGGCGTATGCGAAGCCGAGCGCACAAGCGCCGATGACGAAGCTCGCGATGCGCAGACGCGGCTTCATCGCGCCGAGCGTCATCGCGACGACGAACGTTGCGCAGACTGCGAACCACGCGATGCCATCCGGCAAGCGAGCCTGCTGCTGCAAGCCCCAGACGCCCAATGCAAATCCCAGCAGAATCGCCCGCACTTCTTCCTCTTCGTTTTCGTTGCCGCAGACGCACGCGCTTAGAGACGAACGTCGATCGGAACGATTATGAAGAGGCGGGCGCGAGCCGTGGGAGCGCGGCGTGCGCGTTAGCCGTTGTGCCTAGGGCGAGCGTGTTTTCGTCGATGCCGCGCAACTGCGCGAGCACCTTCGCGATTTGCGCGACCTGATCCGGCGTATTGCGCTGCTTGTAGCGCCACGAAGGCGCGATGTCGGGCGCATCGGTTTCGAGCACGATCGCGTCGAGCGGAAGCTCCGTCGCGAGACGGCGAATCTGCCGCGCGCGTTCGAACGTGAGATTGCCGCCGAAGCCGAGACGCATGCCCTGCGCGATGAACGCCTCGGCCTGCTGGAAACTGCCGTTGAATGCGTGCGCGATGCCGCGATGAATGTCGTGCACGCGCAAGCCTTTCAGCACCTTGTCCTGCGACTTGCGCACGTGGCAAATCACGGGCAGATCGAACTCGCGCGCGAGCTTCAATTGTTCGTTGTAGAAGAATTGCTGGCGCGCGTCGTCGAGCGTCGGCACGAAATAATCCAGCCCGATCTCGCCGATGCCCACGAACAGCGGATCGTCGAGGCTCGCTGCGATCTCGTCGCGCAGCACGCGCAGATCGTCTTCCTGCGCGCCCGGCGTGAAAAGCGGGTGTATGCCGAGCGCATACGCGCCGCCCGCGATGCGATGCGCGAGCGCGCGCACCGTCGCGATGTTGCCGCGCTCGACGCCCGGAATCACGATGCGCTTCACGCCCGCATCGAGCGCCGCGCCGGCGACGGCATCGCGGTCGGCATCGAACTCTCCGGCATCGAGATGACAGTGCGTATCGATCCACATGACGCCTCCCGCACAGGAACGCGTTAAACCGGCACGGGCGGCTCTTCGTGCAGCACGCCGTCGCGCAGGCGCATGATGCGGTCGCAGCGCGCGGCGAGATCAGGATCGTGCGTGACGATCACGAAGCTCGTTTCGAGCGTCTGCGACAGCTCCAGCATCAGGTTGAAGACGGTGTCCGCCGTGCCGCCGTCGAGATTGCCGGTGGGTTCATCGGCGAGCACACAGGCCGGACGCGTGACGAGCGCGCGCGCGATCGCCACACGCTGCCGCTCGCCGCCCGACAATTCGCCCGGCCGATGCTTCGCGCGGTGCCCGATGCCCACGCGTTCCAGCATCTCCTGCGCCTGCCGGCGCGCGTCGTCTTCGGCCATGCGGCGGATGCGCAACGGCATCGCGACGTTATCGAGCGCCGTGAATTCCGGCAGCAGATGATGGAACTGATACACGAAGCCGAGCGCACGGTTACGCAGCTCGTTGCGTTCCTTCTCCTTCAGCTCGGTGAACGGCTTGCCGAGCAGCGAAACCTTGCCCGCGCTCGGCTCGTCGAGCCCGCCAAGGACGTGCAGCAGCGTGCTCTTGCCCGAGCCCGACGCGCCGACGATCGCGAGCTTCTCGCCCTTCATCACGTCGAGTTGCGCGTTGTTGAGCACGGGCACGTTGAAGCCGCCCTGCACGAACGTCTTCGAAATGGCCGATGCCTGTAAAACGAGATTGTTGGCCGGAATCAGGTCACTCATAGCGCAGCGCCTCCGCCGGACGAACCTTCGCGCCGCGCCAGCTCGGATAGAGCGTCGCGAGCGACGACAACACGAAAGCGATGACGCCGATCTTGGCGACATCCCCCGGCACGAGCTCCGACGGCAGTTCGCTGATGAAGTACACCGAAGACGGCAGGAACTGGACGTTGAAGAGATGCTCGATCATCGGCACGAGCCACGGAATGCTCCACGCGACGAGACAGCCGAAAGTCACGCCGAGCGCCGTGCCGATGAAGCCGATCGTCACGCCCTGCACGACGAAGATCTTCATGATCGAGCCCGGCTGCGCGCCGAGCGTGCGCAGGATCGCGATATCGGCCTGCTTGTCGGTGACGGTCATCACGAGCGAGGACACCAGATTGAACGCCGCCACCGCGATGATCAGCGTGAGAATGATGAACATCATGCGTTTTTCGATCTGCACGGCGGAGAACCACGTCTTGTTCTGCTGCGTCCAGTCGCGGATGTAGAGATCGCCCGACAGCGTGCGCGCGAGCTGACGCGCGACTTCGGGCGCGCGCTGCATGTCCTTCAGACGCAGGCGCACGCCGGTCGGCGCGGGCAGGCGAAAGAGCGCCTGGGCGTCGTGGATTTCGATGAGCGCGAGCGTCGAGTCGTATTCATAGTGACCGGACTCGAAGACGCCGACCACGGTGAACTGCTTGAGCCGCGGCATCATCCCCGCCGGGGTGATGGTGCCTTCGGGCGCGACGAGCGTGATCTTGTCGCCGTCCGTCACGCCGAGATTCGCTGCGAGATCCTTGCCGAGCACGATGCCGAATTCGCCCGGCTTGAGGTCCGTGAGCTTGCCCGCGCGCATCTCCTTGCCGATGTCCGACACTTCCGGCTCAAGCGACGGCTCCACGCCGCGCAGCGCGACGCCACTCACCGCGCCCTGGCGCGTGAGCAATGCCTGCGCTTCGACATAGGGCGCCGCGCCGACCACTTCCGGATTGCGGCGCGCTTCCTGCGCGGTCAGTTGCCAGTTCGGCATGGAGCCGGTCGGAGAGAAGATTTCGACGTGCGCGAGCACCGAGAGCATCCGGTCGCGCACTTCCTTCTGGAAGCCGTTCATGACCGACAGCACGACGATCAGCGCGGCAACGCCGAGCGCGATGCCCGCCATCGACACGAGCGCGATGAAGGAGATGAAGCCGTTGCCTGTGGTGCGTTTGCTGGCGCGTGTGTAACGCCAGCCGATCTGCCATTCGTACGGAAGTTTCAAGCGATTCCTTTCTGCTGCTGTCCAGCGTTGTCATGCCCCGATGGCGCGAATTTGCGAAAGTTTGCCATACATGACGCGAACGGGACGGCAGCGAACGCCGAACGCCGCGTGGCGTGCACGGCCGTGGTCATGTCAGTGCAGGCTCACGCGGCACCACTGATAGACGGTGACGCCCTTCCCGATTCCGGCGCGGTAGCGCGCGCACGACGCCGTGTCGAGCACGAAGCCGTAGCGCCCGAACGCCGACGCCGCGCGATCGGCGAGCGAGCGGTTCTCGGCGTCGCTGTCGCGGACATCGTCGGCGCGCAGGCCGAGGTGACAGCGCTTCGGGCCGGCCGGATCGTCGCGGTAGCTCGCGCGCAGGCGCAGACGATCCACCGTCCAGCGCAGTGCGCCGCAACCGCCCGCGCCCGACGTCAGGCCGACGCTGTCGAGAATGGCATTCGTGCGCACCATGCTGTCGGCTCGCCAGTTGTAGCTTCCATCGATCAGGGCGAATGCAGGGCCGCCGCGCGAGCGGACCATCTCGCGCACGCGTTCGTCGAAGGCCGGACCGCGCGGGAAACTGCTGTCGATCTGCGTGAACGCGACGTCGACCGGAAAGCGGGTCGCGAGCCACGCCCACGCGGTGGTCTCGCTGTAGATGATCGCGGTCGTGCGCGCGGGTTCGGCAAGCGCCGGCAGTTCGGCGTGATAAAGCGGGTCCGCCCAGCCTTCATGCCCCCAGGTCCGCACGCCGCCCAGAACGGTCACCGCCACCGCCCCGCCGATGATCCATGCCGCCACGCGCCGCGCCAGCCGATCGTCGAGCAGCCGTTGCAGCAACACGAAGGTGACGATGGGCGTCAGCACTTCGATGGCGACGACGTATCGGTAGATGCTGAAGCCCTTCATCCACAGCACATACCCGAGCGCGACGAACACGATGACGAAGCGCGAGCGCGCATCCAGCCGCGCCATGCCGCGTCCGCGAAACCGCGCGATGGCGCACGCCGCGACCCAGATCCAGAACAGGGCATAGACAAGCGGCCAGACGATCTGACGGACCGGCGATTCGCCGACACGCCTCGGATCGGCGGCGATCACGAACGGCCACAGCACGGTTTCGAGCAGATTGCGCGGCAGCCAGCGCAGGTCGCCGTTGAGCGGCACCGTCAGCGAATTCGGAAACCACTTCGCGAAGAGCGGAAAAAACGGGTTGCCGAACAAGCGCCACATGTAGAAGAGCCAGTAACCGCCCGTCACCGCGAATCCGGCCAGCGAGCCGACGCCGAAAACGAACGCGAGCCGCACGCGCGTCGCAGCCGACGCGGGATAAGCGAGCAGCGCCACGCACAGCGCCACGGCGAAGATCGCGTTGGTGAGCTTGAACCCGACGCCGAGTCCGCACACGAAGCCGCAAGCCGCGACGACGAGCCAGCCGCGCAGCCGCACCGACGACAGCGATTCCCAGTTAGCGAGCAAGAGGAGCAGGCTCGCGAGGATGAGGAGCGCGGTCGTATCGTCGCCCATCGAATTGCCGATTCCCGTCAGGAAACTCGGACTCAGCGCGCCCGCGAGCGCGAGCAGCAGCGGCACGCGATTCGCGTCTTCCGGCGCTCTGTGCGGCACCGCGAAGCGCGCGATATGGAACAGGAGCACGAACACGAGGCCGTGCAGCGCGCCCATCGCGAAGCCCACGACGCGCGACGGCAGATGCGTATTCAGCCAGTACACGCCGGTGTCGAGCATCGGGTTGAAGAACGATTGCATGCCCGCGGGCGCGAAATCGATCGACAGCTTGCCGTTGATCCACGCGAACGGGTTGTAGAGGTGATAGTTGAAAAGGTCCCAGTTGGCGTCCGCGCCGAGCAAAAGCGAATACAGGCCGAAGAGCACGGGCACGAGAACCAGCGCGCGGGCCCGCACGCGCGATGAATTCAGATCGAGCGCCTTCAGTTGCGCCCAACGCGAGGTCGAAGCGGGACTATTGGTTGGCTGCATTGGACTGCTTGTTTCGATGTTTGAAGACCCACCATTTGACGGTGGCGAAATTGACGACCATGCCGGCCAGCGAGCCCACCCCGACCGCGACGGTCGGCAGCCACGCGGCCGGGCGGCAGTTGATCACGACCGCCGTGTAGGCGAGATAGTTGACGCTCCCGCCGACCGAAGCCGCGGCGAGATAGCGCCACCATTCCGCCCAGGTCGAGCGCTTCACAACGCCAGGGAAGCTGAAGCGCCGATTGATCCGCCAGGTGGCGAACACGGCGCACAGAAACGACACGGCGCGGCCCGCGAAATAACCGAGGCCGAGCGTGAGCCCGAGCATCAGCACGCCTGCATCGACGATGAAACCTACCGCGCCCGCGATTGCGAAGCGAATGAATTGACCGCCCACGTCAGGAGGCATCGGGATAGTCGGCGGGGCCGGGCTGATTGAGATAGGCGAAGCGTTTCGTCTCGCGGCGCCCGTGCGTCACGGTATCGAGGACGATTCCGCACGTGAGCAGCAAGGCGCCGAGCAACATGAGCGCCGCGCACAACACCGCGGTGGGCAGCCTCGGCACCATGCCGGTCTTGAAAAAGTCTTCGATGACGGGCAACGCGAGCAGCAGCGAGGTCAACGCGCATGCGGCGAAACCGATCGAGAAAAACATCAGCGGACGCTCGGTCTTGAAGAGCTTGAAGATCGTGAGCAGGATCCGCCAGCCGTCGCGATAGGTGTTGAGCTTGCTTTCCGAACCGGCTGGCCGCGAGCGGTAGCGCGTATCCATCTCCGCAACGGGCATGCGCAATTCGAGCGCGTGGACCGTCAACTCGGTTTCCGTTTCGAATCCGGCCGCATGTGCCGGAAACGATTTCACATATCTGCGCGAGAACACGCGATATCCCGAGAGCATGTCGGTGAAGGTCCGCCCGAAAAGCGTCGCCACGAAGCGCGTCAGCAGTTGATTGCCGAAGCGATGGCCAAGCCGGTACGCCTCGCGCTCCTCCGAACGGCGCGCCCCGACGATCATATCCAGTCCATTCGCCAGCAATTTCTCGACGAGCGCCGGCGCGGCGCTCGCATCGTAGGTGTCGTCGCCATCGACGAGCACGTAGACGTCCGCTTCCACGTCGGCGAACATGCGGCGGATCACATTGCCCTTGCCCTGATCGGCGACTTGCCGCACCACGGCGCCCGCGCGTCGCGCGGCACCGGCGGTGTCATCCGAGGAGCAATTGTCGAAGACGTACACCTTCGCGTCGGGCAGCGCCGCGAGAAAACCCTGCACCACCGACCCGACCGTGACGGCTTCGTTATAGCAAGGCACCAGTACGGCAATGCGCACGTGACCGAAACGTGCGGCGCGCGGCGCCGTGGCGTGTCGGTGCGAAGGATCGGCCAACGTCTGCTCCATATCGGGTGTTCGAAATATAAAAGGGGACTGCGCAAACATGTGATTTTACCTATCCCCATGCGCCCGGCGCACCGCGCCACATTTTGCGACGCGGCCCGACGCATGCACCGCCAGGCGTCTTCGCACACTTCGAAGCGGTCCGTCGCCCTGCCCGCTTTGCCCTACAATGCCGAGCATCATGCCCGTTCACGACCTTCATCTCCTGCTGCCGTTCGCGCTGCCGTCGGCCGCGGATGCCGCCATCGCCCTGCACGGACTGGAGAGCGCGGCGCTCGACAAGCTGCTCGCCCGCGCGACGCTCGAAGAACGCGTCATCGGCGAAGACTTCCAGCGAACGCTGCCGCACGAACGCTGGATCGCGCGGCGCTTCAACGCCGTCACGCCCGCCGATCAACGCTATGCCGACGACGCCCCGCTCGCGCCCTTCATGCTGCTCGCCGACGGCGGCACGCCCGGCGATGCTTCCTGGGCCTGCATCGAGCCGGTTCACGTACGCATCGCGCACGATCATCTCGTGCTGATCGATCCCGACACGCTCGGCGTGCATACGGAAGAAGCGCGCGCGCTCTTTCAGACCGCGCGGCCGGTGATCGAAGACCTGGGCGTCACGCTGCAAGCGCCCACGCCTTTGCGCTGGTACGTGTCGGGCGAAGCGCTCGGCTCGCTCGCGGGCGCATCGCCGCTGCGCGCGACGGGCCGCAACATCGAAATCTGGCTGCCGCACGAAGCGCGCACCGGCGAGCGCTCGCGCGCGTGGATGAAGCTGCAGAACGAAGTGCAGATGGCGTGGTTCGAGCATCCGCTGAACGTGGAGCGCGAAGCGCGCGGCCTGCCCGCGATCAATTCGATCTGGCTTCACGGACAAGGCGCGATGCGGCCCGTGGCGACGCCTTTCGCCCGCGTGATGTCCGATGCCGCGGCGACGTGCGGTCTCGCGCTCGCGTCGGGCGTGAAGCCGTCGATGCCGCCGGAGTCGTTTGCATCGCTGTCGAAAGACGGCTCGCAAGGCACGACGCTCGTCGAGCTCAATCCGTTCTCCGCGCCGTTCATCGAGCAGGACTGGGCGCGCTGGAACGCGTCGCTCAAGGAACTCGAAGCCGCGTGGTTCGCCCCCGCGCTGCAAGCGCTCACCGATGGCTCGCTCGGCCGCCTGAGCCTCACGCTGTGCGGCGACACCGGCTCGGTCACGCTCTCCGTCACGCGCTCCGATCTGCGCAAGTTCTGGCGGCGCCGTCCGGTCGCGGCGCTCTTCATCGAATAAGGCACACCCTGCAATGACGCGAATCGTTACGCGCGCCTCCTCTCCCGCCGATGCCGAAGCGCTGATGCGCCACGGCCTGCATCCCGTCATCGCGCGTCTGTACGCATCGCGCGGCGTGAGTTCGCCCGATGAAGTCGAAACCGAGTTCAAGCGCCTGCACGCGCCCGCCGGCCTGAAAGGCTGCGACGATGCCGCCGTCGTGCTCGCCGATGCGCTCGCGCAAGGCAAACGCATGCTCGTCGTCGCGGATTACGACTGCGACGGCGCCACCGCCTGCGCGGTCGCCGTGCGCGGCCTGCGCATGTTCGGCGCGACCATCGACTATCTGGTGCCCAACCGCTTCGAGTACGGCTACGGGCTCACGCCGGAAATCGTCGAGCTGGCCTCGCGTTCGAAGAACGGCCTGCCCGATCTGCTGATCACGGTCGATAACGGTATCGCGAGCGTGGACGGCGTCGCCGCCGCGAACGCGCTCGGCATCGACGTGCTCGTCACCGATCATCACCTGCCCGGTGACGAACTGCCCGCGGCGCGCGCGATCGTCAATCCGAACCAGCCGGGCTGCGAGTTTCCGAGCAAGTGCATCGCGGGCGTGGGCGTGATGTTCTATGTGCTGCTTGCGTTGCGGGCCGAGTTGCGCCGTCGCGGCGCATATGAAAGCGCGCCCGAGCCGCGCCTCGACGGCCTGCTCGATCTCGTCGCGCTCGGCACCGTCGCCGATGTCGTGAAGCTCGATTGCAACAACCGGATTCTCGTCGCACAAGGTTTGAAGCGGATTCGCTCGGGCCGCATGCAGCCGGGCATCGCGGCTCTGTTCCGCGCCGCCGGCCGCGATGCGCGCGCGGCGTCGGGTTTCGATCTCGGCTTCGCGCTCGGTCCGCGTCTGAACGCGGCGGGACGGCTGTCGGACATGTCGCTCGGCATCGAATGTCTGACGACCGACGATATCGGCCGCGCGTGGGAACTCGCGCAGCAACTCGATTCGATGAACCGCGAGCGTCGCGAAATCGAGGCGGGCATGCAGCAGCAGGCGCTCGCCGAACTCCAGACGATCGATCCCGGCGAGCGCGCGACGCTCACGCTCTACGATGCGAGCTGGCATCAGGGCGTGATCGGCATCGTCGCGGGGCGGCTGAAGGAGCGCTTCCACCGGCCTTCGTTCACCTTCGCCCACGCCGACGACAGCGGCACGCTCTGCAAGGGCTCCGGCCGCTCGATTCCGGGTTTTCATCTGCGCGACGCCGTCGATCTGATCAGCAAGCGCGAGCCCGGCCTTATCCACAAGTTCGGCGGCCACGCGATGGCCGCGGGCCTGACGATGTCCACCGCCGACATTCCGCGCTTCACCGAAGCATTCGAAGCGATCGGGCGCGAATGGCTGACGGCCGAAGCGCTGTCGCGCACCGTCGAAACCGATGGCGAACTGGAGGACGCGTACTTCACGCCGCAATTCGTCGACATGCTCGATGCCGCGGTCTGGGGACAAGGCTTTCCCGCGCCCACTTTTTCCGGCGAATTCGAAGTCGCGTCGCAGGCGCTCGTGAAGGAGAAGCATCTGAAGCTGTCGCTGTTGCGCGGGCGGCAGCGTTTCAACGCGATCTGGTTCAATCACGTCGATCCGCTGCCGCCGCGCGCGACCGTCGCGTACCGGCTCGTCAGCGATTCGTGGAACGGCGTCGCGCGGGTGCAACTGATCGTCGAGCACGCGGGCTGAGAAGGCGGGCGAGGTGCCGGCCGAGCCGGGGAAACCCTGTCAATCGGCTATAATTTCATCTTTTTACGAAGCCGAAGATCGACAATGGAAGCGGAACGTCTCAACGCGATCGAAAGCCTTCTGGCCGACCTGCGCCGCCGCGCGGGCGAGCTACGGGGGTATCTTTGACTACGACGCCAAGTCCGCGCGTCTAGTCGAAGTCAACAAGGAACTCGAAGACCCGAACGTCTGGAACGACTCGAAGAACGCCCAGGCGCTCGGTCGTGAAAAGAAGCTGCTCGACGGCGTGGTCTCGACAATCAGCGCGCTCGACAACGACCTGCGCGACGCCAGCGATCTCTTCGAAATGGCGCACGAGGAAAACGACGAGGACACGCTCGTCGCGTGCGAATCCGACGCCGATGCGCTGCGCGTTCGCGTCGAAGACATGGAATTCCGCCGGATGTTCTCGAACCCGGCCGATCCGAACAACTGCTTCATCGACATTCAGGCGGGCGCGGGCGGCACCGAAGCGTGCGACTGGGCGTCCATGCTGCTGCGCCAGTATCTGCGCTACTGCGAGCGCAAGGGCTTCAAGACCGAAGTCCTCGAAGAGTCCGAAGGCGACGTCGCCGGCATCAAGAGCGCGACGATCAAGGTCGAAGGCGAATACGCGTACGGCTATCTGCGCACCGAAACAGGCATTCACCGCCTCGTGCGCAAGTCGCCGTTCGATTCGTCGGGCGGCCGGCATACGTCGTTCTCGTCGGTGTTCGTGTATCCGGAAATCGACGATTCTATCGAGATCGAAATCAATCCCGCCGATATCCGCACGGACACGTATCGCGCATCGGGCGCGGGCGGCCAGCACATCAACAAGACCGATTCGGCGGTGCGTCTCACGCACGCGCCAACCGGCATCGTCGTGCAGTGCCAGAACGACCGCTCGCAGCACCGCAATCGCGCGGAAGCCATGCAGATGCTCAAGGCGCGTCTCTACGAATTCGAGATGCGCAAGCGCCAGGCCGAACAGGACAAGCTCGAATCGAGCAAGACCGATGTGGGCTGGGGCCATCAGATCCGTTCCTACGTGCTCGACCAGAGCCGCGTGAAGGATCTGCGCACCAACGTCGAAATGAGCAACACGCGCGCCGTGCTCGACGGCGACCTCGACGACTTCATCGGCGCGAGCCTGAAACAGGGCGTTTGATGCCTTGCAGCGGCGTGGCCTTCCGGTCGCGCCGCTTTCGTTTCATCCCGTCGCGCATTCGCCGCATTAAAAGCCAAGAATCATCATGACCGAACCGACTCAACCGGGCGCCGCTCCCGAACTGGAAGAGAACCAGATCATCGCCGAGCGACGCGACAAGCTGCGCTCGCTGCGCGAGCAAGGCGTCGCCTATCCGAACGATTTCCGCCCGACGCATCAGGCCGCGGCGCTCCAGAGCGAGTACGCCGAATCGGATAAAGACGCGCTCGAAGCGAACCCCCTGCCCGTCGCGATCGCCGGGCGCATGATGCTCAAGCGCGTGATGGGCAAGGCCAGCTTCGCGACGGTTCAGGACGGCAGCGGCCAGATCCAGTTCTTCGTGACGCCCGCCGATGTCGGCGCCGAAACCTACGACGCCTTCAAGAAGTGGGATCTGGGCGACATCGTCGCCGCGCAAGGCGTGCTGTTCCGCACGAATAAAGGCGAGCTGTCGGTGCGCTGCACGGAATTGCGACTGCTCTCGAAGGCGCTGCGCCCGCTGCCGGACAAGTTCCACGGTCTCGCCGATCAGGAAATGCGCTATCGCCAGCGTTATGTCGATCTGATCGTCACGCCGGAGTCGCGCAAGACGTTCATGGCGCGCACGAAGGCCGTCACGTCGATCCGCAATTTCATGTCGCAGGCGAACTTCATGGAAGTCGAAACGCCGATGCTGCACCCGATTCCGGGCGGCGCGGCGGCCAAGCCTTTCACGACGCATCACAACGCGCTCGACATGCAGATGTTCCTGCGCATCGCGCCCGAGCTGTATCTGAAGCGGCTGATCGTCGGCGGCTTCGAGCGCGTGTTCGAGATCAACCGCAACTTCCGGAACGAAGGCGTATCGCCGCGTCACAATCCGGAATTCACGATGATGGAGTTCTACGCCGCGTACACCGACTACCGCTGGCTGATGGACTTCACCGAGCAGCTGATCCGCCAGGCCGCCGTCGATGCGCTCGGCACCGCGACCATCACGTATCAGGGCCGCGAGCTCGATCTGAGCAAGCCGTTCCATCGCCTGACGATCAATCAGGCGATCCAGAAGTACGCGCCCCAGTACACCGACGCGCAGTTGACCGACGCCGCGTTCCTCCGCACGGAACTGAAGAAGTTCGGCGTCGATACGAACCAGCCCGCTTTCCTCAACGCCGGCGTCGGTTCGCTGCAACTCGCGCTGTTCGAAGAGACGGCGGAATCTCAATTGTGGGAACCGACGTATATCGTCGATTACCCGATCGAGGTGTCGCCGCTCGCGCGCGCATCGGATTCGGTGCCGGGCATCACCGAGCGCTTCGAGCTGTTCATCACGGGGCGCGAGATCGCCAACGGCTTCTCGGAGCTGAACGATCCGGAAGATCAGGCTGCGCGCTTCCAGAAGCAGGTCGATCAGAAAGACGCGGGCGACGAAGAAGCGATGTACTTCGACGCTGACTACATTCGCGCGCTCGAATACGGCATGCCGCCGACGGGCGGCTGCGGCATCGGCGTCGATCGTCTGGTGATGCTGCTGACCGACAGCCCGAGCATTCGCGATGTGATTCTGTTCCCGCATCTGCGTCGCGAAGATTGAGTTTCTGGCTCGATGCGAGAAAAGCGCGCCCACCGAGGCGCGTTTTTTTTTCGCCTGGCAGATTCTGATGTAACCGATGGTAAATATTTCAAGGCCGACGCGGGAGCGGGTGGCGAGTCGGCATGTGCTGCCGGGGCTGGCATCGGACGTGCTTTTTTCGATGCGGGTCGCGTCCGCGAAATTGTTACAAGCCGAAAAAGCGAAAAATTCGCGTTTCCCTCAGAATTGGCTGTAACGGCCGGCATCGGAAGCCGCAACTTGCCTCGAATCGGAGGTTCGACAATGGATAACGGAACCAACAAACTCAGCACGTCGCCCTCTTCCGGCGGCGCTCAGCCGCAGCAGCGGCGCCTGCATCCGCTCGTCGCGACGGCAGCGGGCGCGGTCATCGTCGCGAGCCTCGTGGCGACTGCCGCGATGACGGGATTGTTCCCGAAGGCATCGAGCAATTCGGCGCAGAATCCGCAGACGCAGACGGCACCGGTCGCGCAACAGCCAGTGGTCGATTCCGCCGCGCCGAGTCCGGCGCAGCAGGCCACGGCCGCGCAACAACAGGCGGCACAGCAACAGGCAGCGCAACAACAGGCAGCGCAGCAGCAAGCGGCTCAGCAACAGGCTGCACAGCAGGCAGCCGCGCAACAAGCGGCCCAGCAGCAGGCACAACAAGCGCCGGCACAGCCGCAACCCGCACAGCCTTCGTATGCGCAGCAACCGCCCCAGCACCACGCTTATTGCTCGACGTGCGGCACCGTCGAGGCAATCTCCGCCGTCAAACAGGAAGGCCACGGAACGGGGATCGGCGCGGTCGGCGGCGCGGTTGCGGGCGGTGTCGTCGGCAACCAGTTCGGCGGCGGTGGCGGCCGTACCGCGATGACGCTCCTCGGCGCGCTCGGCGGCGGTCTGGCGGGCAACTCCGTCGAAAAGCATCTGCGCAGCGAAACCGACTATTCGGTGCGCGTGCGGATGGAAAACGGCCATACGCGCACTTTCACGTACAAGAACCCGCCGCCGTTCCAGCAAGGCGAGCGCGTGCATATTCAGAACGGGACGCTGGTTGCGGGTTGATCGACGACGCGCGTTGAAAAGCAAAAAGGCGGCACACCTCTCGGTTGCCGCCTTTTTTCCGTCGTCTCGACTGATTCCGCCCTAATGCTCCCGCTGCGAACTGCGCGCCGGATTCTGCCTGCCGCGTATCGCGAGATATCCCCACCAGATGTAGCCGGAAAAGCCGTACAGCACGAACAGGCAAAACAACATGACCGGCGGATCGGACGACACCAGCACGAACGCCACCACGATCAGCAGCACGCCCGCGAACGGAACGCGATAACGCACGTCGAGCGCCTTGCCGCTGTAGAACGGCGCGTTCGACACCATCGTCACGCCCGCGTACACGGTCAGCGCGAACGCGACCCACGGCAACCACACGAGCTTGAGCGGCACGCGATTATCCGTCGCGAGCCAGACGAAGCCGGCGATGAGCGCCGCCGCGGCCGGCGAAGGCAAACCCTGGAAGTACCGCTTGTCGACCACGCCGATGTTCGAATTGAAGCGCGCGAGCCGGAGCGCCGCGCCCGAGCAATACACGAACGCCGCGAGCCAGCCCCAGCGCCCAAGGTCTTTCAAGACCCACTCGTACATCACGAGCGCGGGCGCGACGCCGAACGACACCATGTCCGACAGGCTGTCGAACTGCTCGCCGAACGCACTCTGCGTGTGCGTCATGCGCGCGACGCGCCCGTCCATGCCGTCGAGCACCATCGCGACGAAAATGGCGATGGCCGCGATCTCGAAACGGACGTTCATCGCCTGAACGACAGCGAAGAAGCCGCAGAACAAAGCCGCCGTGGTGAACGCATTAGGCAGCAGATAAATGCCGCGCTTCCTCAGAAACTGCTGCCGCTTCGCGCGACGCGTCTCCACGGCGCCCACGTCCTGAGCGGCCTTGTTGCGGCGGAACGCGCGCGGAGTCGTCGCGTTCGCGCGGTTACGGCGCGGTTTGAATGCCGCCATCGAATCCCCCGCGTTATTCCGCGAACTCGGCGAGGATCGTCGACGAAGCCGAAACTTTCTCGCCGATCGACACGCGCGGGCGGCTGCCCACCGGCAGATACACGTCGACGCGCGAGCCGAAGCGGATGAAGCCGTAGCGCTGTCCGCGCGTGAGCGGCTCGCCGACGTGCACGTAGCACAGAATGCGTCGCGCGATCAGTCCCGCGATCTGCACCGACGTGACGGTATGCCCGCTCGCCGTCTGCAGCACGACCGCGTTGCGCTCGTTCTCGGTCGAGGCTTTATCGACGGCCGCATTCAGATACGCGCCCGGAAAGTACTGAACCTTCGTGATCGCGCCGTCCACCGGCGAGCGCTGCGAGTGCACGTTGAACACGTTCATGAACACGCTGATCTTGAGCGCCTCGCGGCCCACGTACGGATCGTGCGCGGTTTCGACCGCGACGATGCGCCCGTCGGCCGGACACAGCACCGCGTTAGGCTGGGTCGGAATCGGGCGGGCCGGATCGCGGAAGAACTGGACGACGAAAATCACGATCAGCCAGAAGATCCAGGCGAAGCCGAAGCCGCCCATCGCTTGCACGAGGATGGCAACGACAGCCGCGATGGCGATGAACGGCCAGCCTTCGCGGGCAATGATCGGATGAGGATAGTTCATGAACGGGTTCTGTGTTTTATAAAAACCGTAGGATAGCAAAAGCCGCCCGGCGCACTGGGCTGCCGGACGGCTTTCGATAGAGCAAAAAACGTGACGCTTAGTTCTTCGACTGGTCGACGAGCTTGTTCTTCGCGATCCACGGCATCATCGCGCGCAGCTTTTCGCCGACTTGCTCGATCTGATGCTCGGAGGTCAGACGGCGGCGCGATTGCAGCGTCGGCGCGCCGGCGCGGTTCTCGATGATGAAGCTCTTCGCGTATTCGCCGGTCTGGATGTCCTTCAGCACGGCCTTCATCGCCTTCTTCGTCTCTTCCGTGACGATGCGCGGACCCGTCACGTACTCGCCGTATTCGGCGTTGTTCGAGATCGAGTAGTTCATGTTGGCGATGCCGCCTTCATAGATCAGGTCGACGATCAGCTTCAGCTCGTGCAGGCACTCGAAGTACGCCATTTCCGGCGCGTAGCCCGCTTCCACCAGCGTTTCGAAGCCGGCCTTGATCAGGTCGACGGTGCCGCCGCACAGAACGGCCTGCTCGCCGAACAGGTCGGTTTCGGTTTCTTCACGGAAGTTCGTCTCGATGATGCCGGCACGGCCGCCGCCGTTTGCCACGGCGTACGACAACGCGACATCGCGTGCCGAACCCGACTTGTCTTGTGCAACGGCGACCAGATGCGGCACGCCGCCGCCCTGGCTGTACGTGTTGCGCACGGTGTGGCCCGGCGCTTTCGGCGCGATCATGATGACGTCCAGATCCGCACGCGGGATCACCTGGCCGTAATGGATGTTGAAGCCATGCGCGAACGCGAGCGCCGCGCCCTGCTTGGCGTTGTCGTGCACTTCGTTCTTGTAGACTTCGGCGATCTGCTCGTCGGGCAGGAGCATCATGACGACGTCGGCGCCCTTCACGGCTTCGGCCACTTCCTTCACCTTGAGGCCCGCGTTCTCGGCCTTGCTCCACGATGCGCCGCCACGGCGCAGACCCACCGTCACGTTCACGCCGCTGTCCTTCAGGTTGAGCGCGTGCGCATGGCCTTGCGAGCCATAACCGATGATGGTGACTTGCTTGCCCTTGATGAGGGAGAGGTCGGCGTCCTTGTCGTAGAAAACTTTCATGGTGGTTCCTTGAGTCCTGATGCGTTGAATGGTTGCGCTACTTTGCTGCAAATGAATGGGTGAGACGCCGTTACACCTTGAGTATCCGCTCGCCCCGGCCGATGCCGGAGCTGCCCGTGCGAACCGTTTCGAGGATCGCGGTGGCGTCGAGCGCCTGAATGAACGCGTCGAGCTTGTCGGACGCGCCGGTCAGTTCCATCGTGTAGGTTTTCTCGGTCACGTCGATGATGCGGCCGCGGAAAATGTCCGCCATGCGCTTCATCTCTTCGCGTTCCTTGCCGACCGCCCGTACCTTGATGAGCATCAGCTCGCGCTCGATGTGGGCGCCCTCTGTCAGGTCGACCACTTTCACCACCTCGATCAGGCGGTTCAGGTGCTTCGTGATCTGTTCGATCACGTCGTCCGAGCCAATCGAGACGATGGTCAGCCGCGACAGCGAACTGTCTTCGGTCGGCGCCACCGTCAGCGTTTCGATGTTATAGCCGCGTGCCGAAAAGAGCCCGACGACGCGCGATAACGCGCCCGGTTCGTTTTCCAGCAAAACGGAGATGATGTGTTTCATGTGCGTGATTCCCGAATATGTCCAGAAGTGGCGTTCGTTCGAAAAACCCGCGCGCAGCGCATGTCCTTTGTGAAGACAGGCGCGCGCGAGCCTCGCGAGACAAAGCCGCGTTATAGATCCTCAGAGCCGAGCAGCATTTCCGTGATGCCTTTGCCTGCCTGCACCATCGGGAATACGTTTTCGGTCGGATCGGTCTGGAAGTCGAGAAATACGGTGCGATCCTTCAAACGCAGCGCTTCCTTCAGCGCCGGTTCGACGTCCGCGGTCTTTTCGACACGAATGCCGACATGGCCATACGCCTCGGCCAGCTTCACGAAGTCCGGCAGCGCGTCCATGTACGAACTGGAGTAGCGCTTCTTGTACTCGATCTGCTGCCACTGGCGCACCATGCCCAGATAGCGATTGTTCAGCGAAATGATCTTGACGGGCGTGTTGTACTGCTTGCACGTCGAGAGCTCCTGAATGCACATCTGGATGGAGCCTTCGCCCGTGATGCAGACCACTTCGTCGTCCGGAAAGGCCATCTTCACGCCCATCGCCGCCGGCAGGCCGAAGCCCATCGTGCCGAGGCCGCCCGAATTGATCCAGCGGCGCGGCTTGTTGAACGGATAGAACTGCGCCGCCCACATCTGGTGCTGGCCGACGTCCGAGCACACGAACGCGTTGCCGTCCGTCAGTTCCCAGAGCTTTTCGACGACGTACTGCGGCTTGATGATCTCGCTCTTGCGGTCGTAAGCGAGGCAGTCCTTCGAGCGCCAGCCTTCGATCTCGTCCCACCACGTCTTGAGCGCCTGCGTGTCCGGGCCGTGCTCGGCGTGCTGAAGCTGCTCGATGAGTTCCTTCAGCACTTCCTTCACGTCGCCGACGATGGGGATATCCACCTTCACGCGCTTGGAAATGGACGACGGATCGACGTCGATATGGATGATCTTGCGAGGCGACGACGCGAAGTGCTTCGGATCGCCGATCACGCGGTCGTCGAAACGCGCGCCGATTGCGATCAGCACGTCGCAGTTCTGCATCGCCATGTTGGCTTCGTACGTGCCGTGCATGCCGAGCATGCCGAGGAACTTCTTGTCGGACGCGCGATAGCCGCCGAGGCCCATCAGCGTGTTCGTGACGGGATAGCCGAGCAGATCGGCGAACTGGTTCAGCTCGCGCGACGCATCCGCGAGGATGATGCCGCCGCCCGTGTAGATATACGGACGCTTCGCCGACAGGAGCAGTTGCACCGCCTTGCGGATCTGGCCCGAATGGCCTTTCGTGACGGGGTTGTACGAACGCAGCGACACGCTCTTGATCGGCTCGTACTTGCACGGCGCCTTCGACACGTCCTTCGGAATGTCGATCAGCACCGGGCCGGGACGGCCGGTACGCGCGATGTAGAACGCCTTCTTGACGGTCGCGGCGAGGTCGCGCACGTCCTTCACGAGGAAGTTGTGCTTCACGCACGGCCGCGTGATGCCGACGGTGTCGCATTCCTGGAATGCGTCGAGGCCGATGGCCGCGGTGGGCACCTGGCCGCTGATGACGACGAGCGGAATCGAATCCATGTAGGCCGTGGCGATGCCGGTGACGGCATTGGTGACGCCCGGTCCCGAGGTCACGAGGCACACGCCCACGTTGCCCGTCGAGCGCGCGTAGGCGTCGGCGGCATGCACGGCGGCCTGTTCGTGGCGCACGAGGATGTGCTGGATCTGGTCCTGCTTGTACAGCTCGTCGTAGATGTAGAGTACCGAGCCGCCGGGATAGCCCCAGATGAATTCGACGTTCTCGTCAGCGAGCGCGCGCATGAGCACGGTGCCGCCGATGGAGTCAGCTTCGTGAGGGGGTGTGGTATCCGACGTGGAGAATTCCGCGCTAGGCATGTTCATTCATCACCTTTCGAATTTTCGGCAAAAAATTGATCGGGTGCTCTCTGCCGGGCTTGTGGCTCGGGTTCAAGCGGCGCGTCTAGGTTTGACAGGCGAACTTCTTGGGCTCGCCTCAAAGCAGACATTTCACTGATGATGCGAGTCAGAAAATGTAACAGCGCCGCGCGAGGCGGGTCAAGAAAAAAGTTTCCGAATGCGCCGATGGCGGCGTTTGCGTACGGTTTCCGGGGCAAAGCGGCGTGCGAGCGCAGCTTGTCGAATTCATGGCCAATCGTCTGATGCATGTCGCAAGTGGCAACAAAACCTCTCAATTTCTCCGGATGCGGCGAAACTTTGCTAGGATTCGCAGGTTTTCCTAGAACTCCACGATCCTTTCGACGCAAGCTCTTGCGCCGGGTCCCCAACGGATGGCATCAGACAAGGAACTCGCCGACTTCCTGGCGGGCGTCGAAAGACGCGCGTTCAAGCAGACCGTGTATACCGTTCGCGACGACGACGCGGCGCTCGACATCGTGCAGGACGCGATGATCAAGCTGGCGGAGAAATACGGCGACCGTCCATCATCCGAGCTTCCGCTTTTATTCCAGCGTATCCTTCAGAACGCGACGCACGATTATTTCCGTCGCCAGAAGGTGCGTAACACCTGGGTCAGCCTCTTCTCGTCCTTCGGCAACGCCGACGACGACGAATTCGACCCGCTCGAAACCTTCGAATCCGAGGACAGCGCGGTCGGCAGCGAGAGCAGCGAGAACCGTCTGGAGCGCGAACAGGTATTGAATCTGATCGACGCCGAAATCCAGAAACTGCCGGCACGTCAACGGGAAGCGTTTCTCATGCGTTACTGGGAAGACATGGATGTCGCTGAGACGGCCGCCGCGATGGGGTGCTCCGAGGGCAGCGTGAAGACGCATTGCTCACGCGCCACGCACACTCTCGCACAAGCCCTGAAAGCCAAAGGGATCACGCTATGAGTTCCGCTCTTGAAACGAAGGAAAACGAGTTCGCGCTGAAGGTCGTGCGCGCACTGGACGAAAGCACGTCGAATATTCCGGCTGCCGCCGTCGACCGGCTGCGCGAGGCGCGCCGAGCGGCGATCGCGCGCAAGAAGTCGGAGAAAGTCGCCGTCACGATGACAGCGCCCGCGTTCACGCCGGCCCTGGCCGGCGCGGGCGCCACGCTCACGACCGGCGATGCCGGCGACGATCATCGTCCGAAGGGGCTGCTCGCGCGCCTCGGCGGGCTCGGCCTCGCGTGGCCGCTCGCCGCGCTCATCATCGGGCTGGCGGGCATCGCGTACTGGGAAGATCAGCAGCGCAAGGCGGAACTCGCCGACATCGACGCAGCCATGATGAGCGACAGCCTGCCGATCGACGCTTATCTGGATCACGGTTTCAACGCGTACCTGACGCGCAATCATTAAACACTGAATACAGCGGGGGAATTTTCGGGTGAGTTACAAGCGCGGTCTCGCGATTGTCTTTGGTTGCGCGATTGCGGGTCTGGTTGCGTTCGCCGCGACTTATCCGCGCTTTTATTCCACCGCTGGCGCTCCGTCTTCACCGCTCGCGAATCCGGGCGGCGGCTCGGGCACGAGCGCGGATTCGAACGCCTCGACGCTCTCCGCGCTGGGTGCCGAAGGACCGCTCTCCTGGAGCCGTCTCACCGAAGCGCAGCATGCCGCGCTCGCGCCCTTCGCCACGCAATGGGATACATTTTCCGACGAGCGAAAGCAAAAGTGGCTCAAGATCGCGTCCCGGTTTCATCGGATGTCGCCTGAGGCGCAGAAGCATCTGCATCAGCGCATGGAGGAATGGGTGCGTCTCACGCCCGACCAGCGCAAGGTCGCGCGCGAGAACTATCAGGTTTCCAAATCGGTGCCGCTCGACAAGCGCGAAAAGGCGTGGGACGCCTATCAGAAGCTTTCCGAGGAGCAGAAGAAGAAGCTCGCCGCGAGCGAGCACGTGCGTCGTCCGACGATCGTCTCCGCGCCGCCCACGGGCAAGACCGAAGTGAAGGACATCAACCGCCTCGTCACCGCACGCGAACAAGGGCACGTTCCCGGCCACGCGGAAGGCGGATCGGGCGCTGCGGCCGCACCGGCTGCGCCCATCTCCGGCACGCCGATGCAACCGGCCATTCCGAACGCCGCGAGCATCGTCCCGGCCACGCCGATTCCGGTCTCGCCGCAGCAGGCGCCTTCGATGTACAACGGCTCGTGAGCGCTCAGCCCGCAGCACTCGCCATCGATCCGATGCGCGCGCCCACGCTGCGCCGCCGCCTCGCGACGATGCTCTACGAAAGCGTGATCCTCTTCGGCGTCGTGTTCCTCGCGGGCTATCTCTTCAGCACGCTCACGCAGCAACGCAACGGCCTCACGCATCACAACTGGCTGATGTCGTGGATCGGCATCGTGCTCGCAGCGTACTTCGTGTATTTCTGGACACACGGCGGCCAGACCCTGCCGATGAAAACCTGGCGCCTCAAGGTCGTCGATGCGCAGGGCCAGCCCGTCAAACCCGCGCGCGCGTTTGCGCGCTATGTGCTCGCGTGGCTGTGGTTTCTTCCGCCGCTCGCGCTTCATCCCCTCTTCTCCCTCGCCGTGCCGCAGACGCTCGCCGTCTTCGCGGCGTGGGTCGCATTGTGGGCCGCCGCCGTATGGCTCGATCCGGCGCGCCAATTTCTCCACGATCGCCTCGCGGGCACGCGCATCGTCACCGCTCAGCGCGCTGCCAAGTAATAAGAACTTCTCGTGACTGTCACGGCTCGGTCACAGCCGCATGGCGCAATGCGCATACCGAAACCCGATGCGCGAGCCAATGGCCTTCAACTCGTCAGTTCACCCGGCGATCGACCCGCCCTCTCCGTTCAGCTTCAACAATAGCGAGCTGCGTACCGGTCCCTTCGCACTGCGATCGGAGTCCACCGAATCATCCGAGTCCGCTTCGGCGGGTGCGCCGGGCTTGTCCGACCCGCGCGCCGCCGCGCCCGTCCATCACGACGAACTCCCCGATCCGGCCGACGAGCCGCATCGGTATCGCACGATCTGGCTCTCGGACATCCATCTCGGTTCAGGCGGCTGCCAGGCGCAATATCTCCTCGATTTCCTGCGGCATCACGAGTCGGAATATCTGTATCTCGTCGGCGACATCATCGACGGATGGCAGTTGCGCAAGGGCTGGTTCTGGCCGCAGGCGCACAACGACGTCGTGCAGAAAATCCTGCGCAAGGCGCGCAAGGGCACGCAGGTCGTCTTCATCCCCGGCAATCACGACGAAGCCGCGCGGCAGTTCTGCGATCTCGCGTTCGGCGATATCCACGTGCGCGGCGAAGCGTTCCACACGACGCTCGCGGGCAAGCGCCTGTGGATCGTGCACGGCGATCTCTTCGACGGCGTGATCCAGCACGCGAAGTGGCTCGCCTATCTCGGCGACACCGCCTACACGATGATCCTGCTGCTCAACCGCTGGTTCAATCGCGTGCGCACGAAGCTGGGCTTCAATTACTGGTCGCTCTCGCAGTACCTGAAGCATCAGGTGAAAAACGCGGTGAACTTCATCTCGCAGTTCGAGCGCGTGATGACCGACGAAGCGCGCCGCCGCGGCTGCGACGGCGTGGTGTGCGGGCACATCCACAAGGCGGAGATCCGCGACATCGACGGCGTTCTGTACTGCAACGACGGCGACTGGGTCGAAAGTCTCTCGGCGCTCGTCGAGACCTACGAAGGTGAACTGAAGATCGTTTACTGGACCGTGATGCGCTCGCCGGAAGCGCGCACGACGCGCGCACGCGCGACCGTCTAGCCATCGCACCAAGCCATAACAAGCAACACCAACTCTGGGCCGAATCGATGAAAATCATGATCGTTACCGATGCATGGGAGCCGCAGGTCAACGGCGTCGTGCGCACACTCACGCAAACGACGAAGGAACTCACCGCGCTCGGTCATCGCGTCGAGTTGCTCACGCCGCTCGAATTCAGAACGATCCCCTGCCCGACCTATCCCGAGATTCGCCTGTCGCTCCTGCCGGGACAACGCGTCGCCCGGCGCATCGACGCATTCGCGCCGGACGCGCTGCATATCGCCACCGAAGGCCCGCTCGGGCTCGCCGCGCGCTCGTATGCGCTGCGACACAAACTGCCGTTCACGACCGCCTATCACACGCGCTTCCCTGAGTACGTGAACGCGCGCTTCGGCATTCCGGTCGCGCTGACATATCGCTTCCTGCACTGGTTCCACAAGAACTCGCAGGCGGTGATGGCGCCGACGCCCGTCGTCAAGGCCGATCTGGAGCGCTTCGGCTTCACCAATGTCGTGCTGTGGACGCGCGGCGTCGATCTCGATATCTTCCGTCCGATGGAGTCGAAGGTGCTCAACACCGCGCGGCCGATCTTTCTGTATGTCGGGCGCGTCGCGGTCGAGAAGAACGTCGAGGCATTTCTGAAGCTCGATCTGCCCGGTTCGAAGTGGGTCGCGGGCGAAGGCCCGGCGCTCGCGGAGCTGAAGTCGCGCTACACGAACGTCAACTATCTCGGCGTGCTGTCGCAGCCGGAACTGGCGAAGGTCTACGCGGCGGCGGACGTATTCGTGTTTCCGAGCCGCACCGATACCTTCGGCCTGGTGCTGCTCGAAGCGATGGCCTGCGGCACGCCGGTCGCGGCGTATCCGGTGACGGGCCCGATCGACGTGCTCGGCGAACACGGCCCCGGCGCGCTCCACGACGATCTGCACGAAGCCTGCCTGCAGGCACTGAAGATCGAGCGCGCCGATGCGCGTGCGTGGGCCGAGCGCTTCTCGTGGCGCGCGGCGTCGGAGCAGTTCGCATCGCATTTGCGGAAATTTGGGCCGCGCAACGCCAGCTCGGACCGGGCGGCCGCATGACGCGACGCGCCGTGGCGCAGGAGAAGGCCGAAGCGAATGCGCGGGCCGGGACGTACGCGTCGCCCCGCGCGCGCGATCCGTTCGACGACGACATCGAAGACATCGACGGTAAGCCTGCTCCACCGGCCGAGCCGCTCGGCCCCGACGATCTGCCCTTCAATCCGTACAAGGGCAATCGCGGCTTCACGCGCGCGTGGCACGCGATGAAGAATTCGCTATATGGCTTTCGCGTCGCGATCCGCGAGGAAAGCGCGTTCCGCCAGGAACTGACGCTCGCCGCGATCCTGTTGCCGTGCAGCCTCTTCGTGCCGGTCTCGCCCGTCGAGCGCGCAGCGCTGATCGTGTCGGTGCTGCTCGTGCTCATCGTCGAATTGCTCAATTCGAGCGTCGAGGCGGCGATCGACCGCATTTCGCTCGAACGTCACGAACTGTCGAAGCGGGCGAAGGATTTCGGCAGTGCGGCGGTGATGGTGGCGCTCGGCGTCTGCGTCATCACGTGGGGCCTGATTCTGTGGCCGTTTGCATCCGCGTGGCTCGGGCGTATCTTATAAAAGAGAACACCCGCGCGCGAAGCCAGCATCCGTGCGGCCGAACGACCGGTTTATAATCGTCCGATATTCTCAAAAATAGCAACGGAAGCGGCCGCGCGAACGCTCATCCCGAGCCGACGCGGCCCGATCCCAAGGTCGGACGACATGGAAGCCAAACCACCCCGCCGCACCCGCGAACGGATACTCGAGCTGTCGCTGAAGTTGTTCAACGATATCGGCGAGCCGAACGTCACCACGACGACGATCGCCGAAGAGATGGAAATCAGTCCAGGCAACCTGTACTACCATTTCCGCAACAAAGACGACATCATCAACAGTATCTTCGCGCAGTTCGAGCAGCAGATTCAGAAGCGTCTGCGCTTTCCTGACGATCATCGCCCGACGATCGACGAGATGTGGTCGTATCTGCAATACATGGCGGATTTCCTCTGGGCCTACCGCTTCCTGTATCGCGACCTGAACGACCTGCTCGCGCGCAACCGCACGCTCGAGACGCACTTCAAGCAGATCATCACGCACAAGGTGCATTTCGCGAGCCAGTTGTGCGAGGCGCTCGTCGCCGATCAGGAAATGGTCGCGACGCCCGAAGAAATCAAGGTGATCGCAACCAACATCGGCGTGATCGCCACGTACTGGCTCTCGTATCAGTACGTGATGAATCCGCGCAAGTACAACGATCAGGAAGCGATCCGCGCCGAGCTGCATCAGGCGAGCCTGCATATCATCTCGATCATGGCGCCGTATCTGCGCGGACGCTCGCGCCAGTTATTCGACGACCTCGTATCCGGTAAGCTGCCGAAGCGCGAGTACGCGGACTTCCTGCCGCCGCGCGACGATGCAAAGACCGAAACAAAGGATTCCAGATAAATGAAGGCAGTGTGTGTTTATTGTGGCTCCTCGAACGGAGCCCGCCCCGTCTATGCGGAAGCGGCCAAGGCGTTCGGCCGCGCGCTGGTTCAGAACAATCTTTCGCTCGTGTACGGCGGTGGCCGCGTCGGCCTGATGGGCCTCATCGCCGATGAAGTGCTCGCCGCGGGCGGGCGCGCGGTCGGCGTGATTCCCGAATTGCTGCTCGCGAAGGAAGTCGGCCATACCGATCTCACCGAACTGCACGTCGTGCCCGACATGCACGAGCGCAAGAAGAAAATGGCCGATCTCTCCGATGCATTCGTCGCGATGCCCGGCGGCGTCGGCACGTTCGAGGAGTTTTTCGAGGTCTACACGTGGGCGCAGCTCGGCTATCACCAGAAGCCGGTCGGCCTCTTCGACGTGAACGGCTACTTCGATCCGCTCCTCGCGATGCTGCGGCATACCGTCGAGGAAGGTTTCATGCGCGCGCCGTATCTGGACATCATCCAGGTCGCCGCCGAGCCCGCCGAAATGATCGACAAGCTCGCGCGCTACATTCCGCCCGCGAACGACAAGTGGTCCGAAAAACGTAACGCCGTCTGAGGAACAGCGCATGTCCAAAGTCATTCTGATCACGGGCGGGAGTCGCGGCATCGGCCGTTCGGCTGCGGTGCTCGCGGGCGCGCGCGGCTGGTCTGTCGGCGTGAACTATGCGTCGAACGCAGCCGCCGCCGATGAAACCGTCGCGGCGGTGCAGGCGGCGGGCGGCAAGGCGATCGCCATCCACGGCGACGTGAGCGACGAAGCCGCGATCATCGCGATGTTCGATGCGACCGAGAAAGCCTTCGGCAAGATCGATGGCGTCGTGAACAACGCGGGCATCGTCGCGCCCGGATCGGCGCTCGCGGACATGGATATCGCGCGCATGAAGCGCATCTTCGACATCAACGTGCTCGGCGCCTATCTCGTCGCGCGCGAGGCGGCGCGCCGCATGTCGAGCTCGCGCGGCGGCAAGGGCGGATCGCTCGTGAACGTGTCGTCGGCGGCGGCGCGGCTGGGCGGTCCCGGCGAGTACGTCGACTACGCGGGGTCCAAGGGCGCGATCGACACGCTGACCATCGGATTGTCGAAGGAACTCGGGCGCGAGGGCGTGCGCGTGAACGCGATCCGCCCCGGCCTCATCGATACCGACATTCACGCGAGCGGCGGCAAGCCGGACCGCGCGCATGTGCTCGGCGTGCAGACGCCGATCGGGCGCGCCGGCTCGGCCGATGAAGTCGGCGAATCGATCGTGTGGCTGCTTTCGGATGCGTCGTCGTATGTGACGGGGGCGATTCTGGATGTGACGGGCGGACGGTGAGGCGAACGCGGCGCTATCGAGGCTTCGGGTCAAACTCGATGCGGTAGCCGCGCGCTTGCAGCATGGCGATGATCGTCCGCTCGCCGTCGCTCTGGTCCACGAGTTGCCGGGCGATGCCGTATCGGACGGTGAGCGGGTCGATGCCGGCAAGGCGACGCCACCAGCCATGCATCCCAAATAAATGCTTGGCATTCAGACCGTTATGAAGCGGCCCGATATCCTCCACGGCGAACTGGAGGCACAGGTCGAGCGGCGCGAACTTCAGTCCCGCCGCCTCGAGTTGTGGGCGCAGAACAGCGGAAAGCTGAACGTCTTCGTTCAAAACACCGTGAAACCAGCTCATGTGTATGGGCTCGACCTCCATCACATCGGGCGGCGGAATTTCCACCCGAATCTGCGGATGATCGATCAATGCGCGTAGCATACGGCGGCTGCGCAGGCTGAACCCTCCGTTGAGCACAGGCCGGACAATCCGGTCGGGCTTGCTCAAGTGCTCGCACCAGCTGAACTTCCGCATCCACATGATGCCTTCCGGCATATCGACTCGCGCGAGCGCGATCGGCGCGCCGAGATAATCGTAATTCAGGAAATCGTCGCTCCAGTTGCGGATGTCGAGAATCCAGCCGTCTTCCTGTACGACGAGGGCAAACTCGGTGTCGATGAATTTCCAAAGCGCGAACATCATGAACCAGCTGTATTCGTGATAGCTGAGCGGCGCGATGACGCGGTGGCGAATGTGAGGCGGAAGATCGGCGGGGCGCTCAGGGCTGAAGAGCAAGGCGCTCGCTTGAGGCATTTGCCGACTGCATAGCGCAAGCGAGTAGGCCGCACCCTGGGCATTGTTCAAGCCGGTCACAGAGACCAATGTAATGTTGCTAAAGTCAGGCATGGCGGCGGCGATTGTTGCACAATGTTTCGGTTTCCTGACGTTGACGACTCAGGATTTCCATAAAGTACAATTTTAGAGCACCGCATCAGTCAGTTACGGTCAAAACCCGCCGTGCCTCGCGAGCCACGCTTCTTCATCGGCCGACATCTCACGCCCGAGAATCCGGTTGCGATGCGGAAAGCGTCCGAAGCGTCCGATCACCTCCGCATGCTCGATCGCCGATTCGTAGAAGCTCGAAACGCCCGTCTCGTCTTTTAGTTTTCCGAAGAGACGCAGCGACTCGCGCTGGCTCTCCAGCGTTTCGTCGTGTTCGAACGGCATGTAGGCGAACGCGCGGTGATACGCGCTCGGCAGAAGCAGATCGTCGCCACGCGCGACCAGCGTCCTCGCCAGCGCAAGCGCGCGGCGATCGCCCGCGAACGCGCGCGGCGTGTTCCGATAGCAATTGCGCGACAGTTGATCGAGCAGAACGATCAACGCGAGCATGCCGTCCGGTGTGCGCTCCCAGTCCTGCAAACCACCCGCGTGGGCCTCTTCGACGAGCGCGCCGAAACGCTCGGTGAGCATCGAATCGAAAGCGCGTTTCTTTTTCCACCAGAGCTTGCGATCCTGGCCGAAATCCGGCGAGCCGGGCTCACCGAACCAGAGATCGAGCACAGCCTGCGCACGCGGGTCCATGCTCACACGAGTTCCAGCACGAGCCGCCGCGTGCGTGCGCTCTTCTTCTCCAGCTTCGCGATGCGCAGCGCGCCGATTTCCCCGGTATTGCGCACATGTGTCCCGCCGCACGGCTGCAGATCCACGTTCTCGATGCGCAGCAGACGCACGCGGCCGAGGCCCATCGGCGGCTTCACGCTCATCGTGCGCACGAGTTCGGGACGCGCGGCCATCTCGTCGTCGGTGATCCATTCGGTATGCACGCCGTGCGCCCCGCCGATCAGCGCGTTCAGCTTCGCTTCGACGGCCTCGCGCTCGATCGGCTCGACCGTCGCCAGATCGAGGCGCGCGTAATCGGTCGTGATGCTGCAGCCATCGACCGGAAACGGCAGCACCGCGCAGATCAGATGGCTCGCCGTATGCAGCCGCATCCGCCGATAACGCTGCTCCCAGTCAATCTCCGCGCTCACCTTGCCGCCGACCGCGATTTTTGCCAGCGCGTCGTCCTGACCCGGCGCGGGCACATGCACGGCGTCATCGGGCGTCGCGCCTTCGAACTTCGCCTTGCGTGTCTCGGCGATCGCGATGACCGTGCCGTCCGCGAGCGTCAGCGTGCCCGCATCGCCGGCCTGACCGCCGCCGAGCGGATAGAACACGGTCTGATCGAGGTGGATGCCCTGCTCGTCGATGGCGGTGACGGTCGCGTCGCAACGCGTCAGATAGGCGTCCTCGCGAAAGAGTGCGCGTGTGCTCATGTCTTCGATTCCTTGTCTTGCGGGGGAGTTGAAACCATTCGCAGACGATGATGCACCACGCGCGCCACGCCTGAACCGATACAAAACGGCGCGAATCAACCGGGACGGTTGCGCATCCAGTCGGCGGTGTCGAAAAAGGACGTGAGCAGGCGCTCGCGCAAGGTTTCGTCGACGCCGATGTCCTCCATCGCCCACGCCATGCAGCGCAGCCACTGATCGCGCTCGTCCGATGCAATCGCGAACGGCAGATGCCGAGCCCGCAGACGCGGATGCCCGAAGCGGTCTATGTAGTGATCCGGCCCGCCCATCCAGCCGCACAGGAACCAGAAGGTCTTGTTGCGCGAATTGTCGAGCGTCGGCGGATGCAGCGCGCGGATGCCCGCGAATTCGGGCTCCAGATCCATCAGGTCATAGAAACGATCGACGAGCGCGCGCACGCGCTCCTCGCCGCCGATCAGCTCGAAAGCGGTCGGCTTTTGTACTTCGTCTTGAGGATTTACGTCGGTCATTGCTTTGATTCGGAAAACTAGGCATCGCGCAGGGATTGCAGCGCCGGGCGCGACAGCACGCGACGCAGGCTGAGCCAGCCGCCGAGCCCCGCGCACGCGACGCCCGCGACGATGCCCGTCGGCACGAGCCACGGATTGAAATCGATATGAAACTCGAACACGCGCGCCGCGAGCACATAGCCGATCACCTGCGCGCCGATCGCGGCCATCAGCCCCGAGAGCGCGCCGACGGCCACGAACTCGGCCACCTGCACCGAGCGCACCTGCTTGTGCGATGCGCCGAGCGCGCGCAGGAGCGCCGACTCGCGCACGCGTTCGTCGCGCGTGCCGGCAAGCGCCGCGTACAGCACGAGCACGCCCGCGGCGAGCGTGAAGATGAACAGGAACTGCACCGCGCCGATCACCTGCGCGAGCGTGCGATGGATCTGCGCGAGAATCGGCGCGATGTCGATGGCCGTCACGTTCGGATAGCGCGCGACGAGGCCGTCGATCACGCGCTGTTCCTCCGCCGGCAGATGGAAGCTCGTGATGAAGGTTGCCGGAAGGTCGGCGAGCGCATCGGGCGGCATCAGCACGAAGAAATTGACCTTGAACGAGTTCCAGTCGACCTTGCGCACGCTCGTCACGGGCGCTTCGACCGGCAGGCCGGCGACGTCGAAACGCAGCGTGTCGCCCATCTTCACGCGGATCGTCTTCGCGATGCCCTCTTCGATCGACACCTGCGGCTTGCCGTCCCTGCCGAACCACGCGCCTTGCGTCACGCGGTTGTCGCCGGGCAGCTCGGTCGTATACGAGAGGTTGAATTCGCGATCGACGAGGCGCTTCGCATCGGCCTTGTCGTAGTTGTCCGGATTCACCGGCTTGCCGTTGATCGCGACGAGGCGCGCGCGGACCATCGGCGAGAGCGTGGCGTCGGGCTGGCCGTGCGTGTGCAGGTAGTCGAGCACGCCAGGGCGTTGGTCAGGCTGAATGTCGATGAGAAACTGGTTCGGCGCGTCGGGCGGCGTCGCATCGCGCCAGCCCTTGATAAGATCGTTGCGCGTCATGCCGATGAGCAGCAGACACATCAAGCCGATGCCGAGCGCGGTGATCTGCAGCGCGCTCGATCCGCTGCGCCGCTCCAGCGACGCGAGCGCATAACGCCAGCCGACGCCCGCGCTGCTCTTCTCGCGGCGCACGAAGCGCGCCGCCGCCCAGAGCGCCGCACGCGCGATCGCGCCGAACACGAGCAGACCGGCCGCGAAACCGCCCGCGACGATGCCGCCCAGCTTCAGCTCGCCCGCCGCGACGATCAGGAGCGCCGCGAACAGCAGTACGCCGACGCCATACGCGGCATGGGCGACGCGTTGCGCATCGCCGAGCTCGCGGCGGATCACATGCACCGGCGGCACCCGCGTGATCGGCAGGAGCGGCGGCAGCGCGAAGCCGAGCAGAAGCACGAGGCCCATCGCGATGCCTTGCAGCGCCGGCCACACGCTGGGCTGCGGCAACTCGACATCGACGAGCGAACCGAGCCAGTTCAGCAGCACGAGATGGCCGCCGAAACCCAGCATGACGCCGAGCACGCTGCCGATCAGGCCGATCGCGAGGAACTCGTTCAGAAAGAGCGCGCGCAGCGTGCGCTGGCTGACGCCGAGACAGCGCATCGCGGCGCAACCGTCGAGATGCCGCCGCGCGAAACGATGCGCGGCCATCGCGATCGCGACCGCCGCGAGCAGCGCCGTCAGAAGCGAGACGAGCGTGAGAAAGTGGCTCGCGCGATCGATCGTCTGGCGCACCTGCGGCTGGCCGTCGGACAACGATTCCAGGCCGACGCCGCGCAGCTTGCCGCCATCGACCTGCTCGCGCGCGAACTTCGCGAAGCGCTCGACTTGCGGGTCTGAACCGGCGACGAGCAATCGATACGTCACGCGGCTGCCATAGCCGACGAGCCCCGTTCCGGCGATCTCGTCGGCGCGCATCATGAGGCGCGGCGAGAAGTTGACGAACGAGAAGCCGCGATCCAGCTCGCGGGTGATGACGCCCGCGACCGTGAACGTGCGCGTGCCGACCTTCACTGTTCCGCCAACCCGGGTCTTGAGCGCATCGAGCAAGGCGGGATCGACCCAGACGGTGCCGGGCGCGGGAATGCCGTGCGCGGGCGCATCGGCGGCATCGGTGCCGGGCGCGATGCGCAGCGCTCCGCGCAACGGGTAGCCTTGCGTCACGCCCTTGATCGCCGCGAGCCTGGAAAGCGGCTCCGCGGCCGTCGAACTGATCATGCTCGGGAAGATCGTCGTGCCCGCGCTCTCAAGTCCGAGCGACTTCGCTTCTGCCGCAAACATCGGATCGACGGGATGATCCGCGCGCACGACGAAATCGGCGGCGATCATCTGACGCCCGTCGCGAGCGAGCCCCTGACGCATGCGATCCGCGAGAAACCCGACGCTCGACAGCGCCGCCACCGCGAGCACCAGCGCGAGCAGGAGCATCGTGAGTTCGCCCGCGCGCCAGTCGCGCCCGGTCATGCGCCATGCCTGGCGCACCGTCTGCGTGAAGCCGAGTTTGATGGCCGGATGCGAATGCCCTGCCTTGCGTGCAGCCTGATCGTTCGGGATTGCGGTGCTCAATCGTGCTTGCTCCGCAGCCGGTTCATGCGATCCGAGCTCGGCAACATGTGCTTGGCCATGCGTGACACGCCGCCGTGTACGCCTCGCGCGAGCCGCGGCAGCGCCCAGCCTGCGAGCACCAGAAACGCGATCAGGAGCACGAGAAACAGGAACGGCACGAAGAGCGCGAGCGTGATGCCCGCGAGCGCGCCGACATCCTCGGTCGTCGATGCCGCCCAGTTCGACACGGGCTCCGGCGAAAGATTGATGAGCGCGCGCGTGCCCGCCTTCGCGAAATGCGATGCCCCGGCGAGCGTGCCGCCCGCGAGCGCCGCGATCGTGAGCATGGCGGGATCGGCGTGGCCGAGCGAACCGGCCGCGAGCACGGCGCCTGCCGGAATGCGGATGAACGTGTGGACGGCGTCCCACAGGGAATCGACGGCGGGAATCTTGTCGGCGAGAAATTCGACGAGCGCGAGCACCGCCGCGACGCCGATCACCCACGGCGAGCCGAGGACCGCGAGCGTATCCGGCAGATGAACGAGCCCCATGCGCTGGAACATGCCGGCGATGAAAACGGTGAGGTACAGGCGCAACCCGCTCGCCCATGACAGACCCGCTGCGAGCGAAAGTGACTCAAGCATTGCCGCCTCCCTAGTGCTGCCTGCTGCCGGCGTCGCCAAGGGACGATCAGCCGGCTGAAAAATGCGGTCTGCCCGGTAAATATCGAAAGAAGCCGCCTACATCCACGAAGATACAACGAAAAAGCAGGACATAGGAATCAGACGAAAACCGGATGACTCAGACCATTATATCCACGCCGATAAGCGCGGTGCAGCAACGGTTCGAGCGAATGGCGTTCCAGGTGCGCCAGCGCACTGCGGGGTGGCGCGGGCGCAACGGATGTGCCTTCAGTGCCCCGACGAGAGCTTGAGCCCGACCAGCCCCGCGACGATGAGCATCGCGCTCACGATACGCGCCGCCGACAAAGCCTCGCCCATGTACACGATGCCGAACACGAACGCGCCGACCGCGCCGATGCCCGTCCAGACGGCGTAGGCCGTGCCGAGGGGCAACTGGCGCATGGCCATGGCGAGCAGCACGAAACTGCCGATTGCGGTGACGAGCGTGAAGATTGACGGTCCGAGCCGGGTGAAGCCTTCGGACGATTTGAGACCCGCGGCCCACGCGACTTCGAGCAGACCGGCGATGAAGAGAAGAATCCAGGACATCGGGCGACTCCCTTGAAAAATGGGGCCGTCCCCGATGAAACGAGGCGCATGCGGTCGTCCACATGGCCTAAGACCAAAGCCAGATTGTATCAAATTGGTGCATTCGCGGCCCTGCGCATGCGGTGTCTCGTCGCGCGGTGCGTGGCCGCGTTCATGAAAACCGTGTATTAAGTAAAACGCGTGCGCGCTGCGCGCGTCCTCGACATAGCCGCTGCAAAAGCCTGAACAAAGGAGCGTTCATGGATGTCGATTCCGTCCTGCTCTCCCGCTTCCAGTTCGCGTGGGTCGTCGCGTTTCATATTCTGCTGCCGGCGTTCACGGTCGGCCTGTCGTGCTACATCGCGACGCTCGAATTCAACTGGTGGATCACGAAACGCGACGTCTACCGGCGGCTCTCGGCGTTCTGGCTGAAGATCTTCGCGGTGTCGTTCGGCATGGGTGTGGTGTCGGGCATCGTGATGCCGTTTCAGTTCGGCACCAACTGGAGCCGCTTTTCGGACGCGACCGCCAACGTCGTCGGCCCGCTGATGGGCTACGAAGTGCTGACGGCGTTCTTCCTCGAATCGGCGTTTCTCGGCGTGCTGCTGTTCGGGCGCAAGCTCGTGCCGCAATGGGCGCACGTAATGTCCGCGATTTTCGTCGCCGCCGGCACGGTGATCTCGTCGTTCTGGATACTCGCGGTCAATAGCTGGATGCAGACGCCGCAGGGCCATCGCATGCTGCCCGACGGCCGCTTCGAAGTGGTGAGTTTCTTCGATGTGATCTTCACGCCGTCGTTTCCGTACCGGCTCGGACATACGGTGAGCGCGTTTCTCGTGACGGCGGGCTTCGTCATTCTCGGCATCGGCGCAATGTATCTGCGTCAGGGACGCGCGCTCGAGGAAAGCCGCGTGATGGTGAAGATGTCGCTGATCTTTCTCATCATCATGGTGCCGATCCAGATGGTGATCGGCGACGCACACGGCCTCAACACGTTGCAACATCAGCCCGCCAAGCTCGCGGCGATGGAAGGCCTGTGGGAATCGGGCACGCGCATCCCGGCCAATCTCTTTTCGATCCCGGATCAGGAAGAAGAACGCAATCGCTTCGAGATCTCGATTCCGGTGCTCGGCAGCCTTTATCTGACACACGATCCGAACGGCTTCGTGCGCGGGCTGAAGGACTTTCCGCGTGAGGACCGGCCGCCCGTGGCCGTCGTGTTCTTCGCCTTTCACATCATGGTGGGCGTCGCGCTGCTGATGTTCGCGCTCGTGCTGTGGGGCATCGTGCAGTTCGCGCGCGGCCGGATCGAGACGAGCTCGCGCTGGTTGCGCGCGGCCACCTGGGCGATGCCGCTCGGCTTCATCGCGGTGATTGCCGGCTGGACGACGACCGAGGCGGGCCGCCAGCCGTGGACCGTGTACGGCATTTTGCGCACGAAGGATTCGGTGACGCCATCGCTCACCGCCACCGATGTCGGCATCTCGTGGCTGCTCTACGTGGTCGCTTACGTCGTGATCTTCGGCGCGGGATTCTTCCTGCTGCGGCGGCTCGTGCGCGTCGGGCCGGCGGAAGTCGCGCATGCGCACGAGAAGGACGAACTGGATGCGAAAACACGCGCGGCGCGTCCGCTTTCCGCGGTATCGGCGAGTGCGGGCGGCACGGCGCGGCCCGTCAGCGACGACGATATCGTGCCGCCGGGCCGCGGGCGCAATTAACGTCGATAACGGAGAACGCGATGCTCGATCTCGTGCCACTGTGGGCCGCCATTCTCGCGCTGGCGGTATTCATGTATGTGCTGCTCGACGGCTTCGATCTCGGCGTCGGCATGATGTTTCTGCTGCGTCGCGATTCCGAATCGCGCAACCTCATGATCAACTCCGTCGCGCCCGTCTGGGACTTCAACGAGACCTGGCTGGTCCTCGGCGGTGGCGGATTGTTCGCGGTGTTTCCGCTTGCGTTCGCGATCATCGTGCCGGCGGTCTATTTTCCGATTCTCTTCATGCTGCTCGGGCTGATTTTCCGCGGTGTCGCGTTCGAGTTCCGCGAGGTGATCGGTGCGCGCAAGTGGCTGTGGGACGGCGCGTTCGGCTGCGGCTCGCTGGTCGCGACGTTTTCGCAGGGCATCGTGCTCGGCATGTTCATTCAGGGCTTTCCGATCGAAGGGCGCGTCTATGTGGGTACGAGCTGGAACTGGGTCGCGCCGTTTCCGCTGCTGGTCGGTGTGGGGCTGATCTTTGGTTATGCGCTGCAAGGCACGACGTGGCTCGTCCTCAAGACCGAAGGTGAACTCCAGCACTGGAGCCGCAACATGGCGCGCTATGCGCTCTTCGGCGTGATCGTGTTTATTCTGCTCATCAGCATCTGGACGCCGCTCAAGGATGCGCGCATCGCGGCGCGCTGGTTCGGCTTTCCTCAGAGCTTCGTGTTTGCGCCCGTGCCGGTGCTCACCGTGCTGCTCGCGTGGACGCTGTGGTCGAGTCTTGCGAAGGGCCGCGAAGTGATGCCGTTCCTGTGCTCGATCGGGCTCTTCTTTCTCGCTTTCACGGGGCTTGTGATCAGCTTGTGGCCGTTCATCGCGCCGCCTTCCGTCACGCTCTGGGATGCGTCCGCCGCGCCGTTATCGCATCAGTTTCTGCTGATCGGCACGATGTTTTTGCTGCCTGTGCTCATGATCTATGTGATCTGGTCGTATTGGGTGTTTCGCGGGAAAGTGCGGGGGGATTTGGGTTACCACGCGTGAGGGACTTTGGGCTTTCGCCGGATCCCGGTTTCTTTTTGGTCTATTAGCTCTGCCCCTGTGCGGGGCGGCAGTCACTTTCTTTGCTGCTGCAAAGAAAGCAACTGTATTGAGAGTCAAGCGGTGGGGAGTAAAGAATCAAGGTTTTGGGGGATTCCAGGCTGTGCCATCGCGCATCATGGCGTTGAGCTGCGTGAGGAGTTTTCGCATGCCTGCGACGAAGGCGACCTTGGTTTTTTTGCCTCTGGCGCGTAGCTGGTCGCAGAACGCCTTGAGATAGGGATTGGCTCGTTGCGCGGCGACGCAGGCCATGTAAAGGGCGCGGCGCACGAAGTGACGCCCGCCTTTGGTATGGCGTTCGCCGCGGTGTGTGCCACTGTCGGAGTTGAATGGGGCGAGGCCGACGAGCGAGGCGATCTGTCGGTTGTTGAGGGAGCCCAATTCAGGCAGGAAGGCGATGAGCGTCGCGGCTGTGGTCTTGCCGACGCCCGGA